>UQVT01000011.1 GCA_900544465.1 uncultured Collinsella sp.
CCTTAATCTGCATGATCTCTTTTTCGAGCGCACCGATAATCGCGATGGTAGCCATACCATTCCCCAAACCTATACGAAATTCTCAACCAAGGTATGGTACCAGCATTTTGTTTGACCTCGCCAAACGAACACGCTAAGCCAGTGCAGCTCGCGTATCAAACAGAGCCTTTGCAATCGCGGCCGTAACCTCGCTCGAACGGTCACTCCATGGCATCGATGTCATGACGCTCATGACATAGGTACGGCCATCGATGTCGATGAGGCCTGCATCGCATGTCGAATAGTAACCATCCTCGCTAATCCAGCCTGCCTTGTTGCGCACCAAAACCTGCTCGTCCGCAATGCCATCGCGAATAAACGAGCGCGATGTTGATGTCAGAAGGCCCGACAACCACTGTGAAGTCTCGGTATCCATGCTCAGATACTCGCTCATCTCACGCCATAACCTCGCAGAAGTGCGCGGGCAGTAGGTCGGAAAATCACTCATCGGATTCAGTGCCGTTTCGTCATCAACACCCAGATTGGCAATCCAATCCTCATAGCCATCATGGTCAAACGCCGCGCGTAACGCGATAAACGAATCGTTGTCTGAGTTGGCGACGGCATTCTCGATAAGGTCGCGCACCGTCTGCCAGCCCATGCTGCAACCACCATACGTGGCTAAAGGCCCATCGAGCGACACCCGCCCCGATTCGACCAACGTCTCGCAAATATAGAGCGCATACAGCGCTTTGTAGCTGCTCGCTCCATACACCTCGACATCGGCGTTATACGTCACGCCCCTACCGCTCGATAGGTCGTAGAACACTACACCCACGTCGCCCAGCTCCTGCGCCCGACACAGGGCATCCTGGAGCGAGGCAAGGCTCTCATCCTCCAAGGCAGGAGTCTTGTTATCCACCAACGAGAAGGTCCGAACGGTATCACCCGAAGGGATATCGTTGAAGTCCGCCTTCGAAAGTCTCGTCTTGAGATCTGCCGTCGACAGAGCTTGATCTGCCGACGCTTTGGACTTTGAAACCTTCTCGTTTTGCAGCTGTACCGTTGACGCATCTGGGCGCACCGTTCGCTCCGAGGCGTAGGTTTTAACGGTAATTCCGAGGATAATAACCGCCGACGTTAGCATCCCAATGGCGGCAATCTTCCTCACGCGGATGCGAGCGCCGGCAAGGCCACGCGAAGACGTGCCCTTCGTCTTATATCTGCTGCCATGCTGCGGCACATACTCGTCCCGCGATGCGATGTTTCGCACGTGGTCTCCTGACTGCCACCGTTTATATACGAGCAGTATGATACCGAGCAGGCATTTCTTTCCAAAGATATTCAGCGGCGTTTAAGGCGTCTTTAAAGAAACCACAAGCGTTTCTATGCATTTTTGCCAATTCTGTTGCACATCTCTACCCAAAACGCAGTTGCGGTGAAATAGTTCCTGTTTGGGCGGCATAAGCCGAAAAACAAGAACTATTCCACCGCAACTTGACGGGGCTCTTTGGCAATCAACTTGGTGCCCAGGGGCGCTCATTTAAGTCTGTCCCCAATGAGTGCCTTTGGGGCGCGAAAATGGCATGCTATCCGATAGCGTTTTTGAGCTCCGCACGGCGCTTTTTCATGCCGGTCATAACGGCATTGCGCAGCTCGGGCATGCGCGCGGTATCCATCTGGGGCACGCCCTCGAGCTTATAGGGAATGCCCAGTTGCTCGTACTTGACGACACCCATCGTGTGATATGGCAGCATTTCCAGGCCCACCACGTTGTGCCATGGAGCGATGAGGCGACCGAGCTTCTCGCACTCCTCCACCGTGTCGGTAATGCCCGGCACAACCACGTGGCGGATAACGACCTTGATCTTGCGACGGGCAAGCTCATCGCCAAACGCCAGGATACGTGCAGGATCGCAGCCGGTCAGCTTTTTATGCTCAGCCGGATCGGCATGCTTGATGTCGAGCAGCACCATGTCGGTCTCGTTGAGAACGGCATCGAACTTCTCGGGATGCTGAGGGTCGAAGGCGTAGCCACAGCTATCCATGCAGGTATGTACACGACCATCGGGGTTGTTGTGCATTGCACGGAACAGGTCGGCCAAAAACTCGGGCTGCAGAAGTGGCTCGCCGCCCGAAACCGTAATTCCGCCGCTGCGGTAAAACTCATGGTTACTCTGGAACTCGTCCATAAGGTGCTCGACGGTCACCATGGTGCCGCCGCTAACCGACCAAGTATCGGGATTGTGACAATACGCACAGCGCATGGGACAACCCTGAACAAACACCACAAAGCGGATGCCGGGTCCGTCGACCGTTCCCATCGTCTCGATTGAATGCACGCGGCCTAGGGCAAATGCGGAATCCTCAGGACGAGCGTCCACACCCTCAAGCGTCATCTCAGCCATTCCCGCTACCTTGCCTCTCCTTGGATGCAACCAATTAAAATGCCAGAGCCATTCTAGCCCATGCGCTTGCGTTTAAACGTCTCGGGCTAGAATGGCACGTTTTAATCTATCCCCCATCACCATGGCTGGGGTCTACGTCGAGATGTCAGGCTGAAGAACGCTCGCCTGCGGCCTTTACGCCTTGAGCGTGAGTACCGCACCGAAGGCGGTCGGGCCGCAATGGCTCGAGATGACGCCGCCGACCTGAGTCCAGGTAATGTCCTTAAAGCCCAGGTCGTGCGCATAGACTTCCATGTCGTCACGCAGCTCCTGGGAAAGGCCTACCGAATACGCCAGGCCAATGTGCGAGTAGTCAATCTCGCCCTTGGCAACCATGTGGTCAATAAAAGCACGGGCGCATTTGAGCATAGAGCCGCGGAACTTTTTGGTCGCCACGAACTTGCCGCCCGTCACCTCAATGCAGGGCTTAATCTTGAGCAGATGGGCGCCTAGGAACGCGACGTTGGACAAGCGACCGCCTGCCTTAAGGAAGGCAAGGTCGGTAGGGACAAAGCCCAACAGCACGCGGTCCATGACAGAGTTCGTAAATGCAAAGATCTCGTCAACGGTGGCATCGGGATGAGCCTCGATATATTTGGCGGTCTCGACAACAACGAGCGACTGGCCCACCGAGACAAAACGCGTGTCCATGGAGAACACGTAGTCGCGCCCCTGGGCCGCAATCTTAGAGGACTGATGCGAACAGGTCGTGGCCTCGGAATATGCAAGATGCAAAATAGTCGCGTCGGGTTGCTCGGCATGGATGCGGTCGTACACATGCGCAAAATCCGCTGGCGAACAGCCACTGGTCTTGGGCATCACGCCAAACTCGTTACAGCGCGAGTAAATCTCGAGCGGATCGATCGAGCCATCCTCGACGGTCTCGTCGCCAATCGTGACATGCATGGGCACGCGCACGATGCCGTAGCGTTCGCAGAGCTCTGGCGTCACATCCGAACCAGATTCAACCACGATTACGTACTTGCCCATTCTTATCACGACCCATCTCGACGTTGGTTTTTTAATATATGACGCACGTCCACCGTCCTGCTGCAGAACGGCCTCCAAGCGCCAAAGAGACGCCGTCCCTTGCACACAACAAAGGACAGCGTCTCCCTGGAAAACTCCGTGCTTATCTGAGATTCTACACGGTTTATTAAGGAGTGTTACTTATTCCGCAAACGGTCGCTATACGCGATAAGCGGTAGCTGGCCGCGGCAACTGCGACACATTCCGCCCAACAAGTCCAATCGTGCTCCATGCACGGTTAATGAGCGAGGCGGTAGAAATCCATCGACGCCGCACCCTCGGCGTGCAGCGCCATCGCCGGAACCGCCGACGAATAGGTACGGCTCGTAAGTGCTGCCTCGCCACCGTTGGCAAAAATCTCGACCATCGTAGTGTCCGAAAGCACGCGCAAATCGCGAAGCTCGCTGAGCTCGATCGACCTCTGGTTGCGCCCATAGCCTTCGTCACCCATGTCGAGGGTAAGCATCCCGTCCGTATAGCGTACAAAGACACCCTTGCGGATTTCGAGCTCGACCATCTTGGCTCCCTCACAGGAAACCACAAGATCAAACAGGCGACCCGGCTCCTCAACGGTTTCACCGCCTACAGCACGAACGCAATTGCCGCGCATTCTCTCAATCTCGTGCGCCGGTTGCTGGCAGAGCTTGCCGCCGCGCATGCTCAACTCTCTCGGCACCGTCAACGCGCACTGCCACCCGCGCGCCACCGTCGGGCTTTCCGCCTTCGCATCGGGGCAACCCGACCATCCGATCATCAAACGCCGACCCGCAACGTCCTCAAAGGACTGCGGGGCATAGAAATCAAAACCGGCATCAACCATCGGAGGCATGCCCTGGCCGACGATCTTAAAGCTCGGCGCCCCCCAATCGGCCTCGATGGAGAACCACACGCACTGATGCGGATTGCGGTAACGCCAGCCATCGGCGGGCACGCCCTGCGGACAGCAAACGAGAATAAGCTCGCCATCGAGCTCAAACAGATCAGGACACTCCCACATAAAGCCAAACTTCTCGCCCAGCTCAATGCGCGTCGCATAGCCCCAGTCCTCTAGATCACGCGAGGTATAGACAAGCACGCACCCGCGATCGTCTTTCGTACGAGCGCCGAGAACCATGTAGTAGATACCGTCGTGTTCAAGGATCTTGGGGTCGCGCACGTGCGTACCGATATCGTCGGGGTAATCGACCGGCCCAACAGCTATGCGCTTCTCGCCCAATTCGTCGGGATTCTCGGCAACCATATGAATTTGGTTTTGCTCACGGCCCGTCAACACGTAGTCGTAATCATCACGGTCAAAATGTTTAACGTTGCCGGTATAGAAGTAGTGAATCTTGCCATCACGTACAAAGGCAGAACCAGAATACGCTCCACTCGAATCCAAATCGGAATCGGGGAACAGCACGGGGCCGTGATTCTCGTACGTCACAAAATCCTTTGTCGTCAGATGGTTCCAAAGCACTGGACCGCCATGCGCAGCATCGAACGGATCGTATTGATGATAGATGTGATACGTATCACCAATCTGAACCAAACCATTGGGGTCGTTGAGCCAGCCAAGCTCAGGCTCCACATGGAACAAAAGCCTATCGGGGTCGGATGCGATGCGAGCCACCGTCTCATCCTGTCCGGCACGCCACTGCTCATAGTCCGCGCATGTCACCTTATTTTTTTGATTAAACATCGCCGTTGACTTTCTCGTCTATGGGAAAGGACGCTCGACTCACACGAGCCGAACGCCCTTCCCCAAATGGACTTATCCGCACATTACGCTGAACGGCTCAACTAGAAGCTAACGTCGAAGCCAGCGCCAGCGCCCTCTTCATCGGTGGTCGGCACACCCTTTGCCTTGTTGTAGGCAAAGATCAAGACGATCGGCACGATGAAGGCGATGAGATTGCCAGCCACATACCACACGAGCGTCTCGGGCGTAACGATGAGCAGGCCAAGCACGCCGGTCAGACCCTGACCGATGGCGCGCACCTCAAAGAGCTTCACGAAGGCACCGCCGCAGCCTGCACCGATGCAAGCGCAGATGAACGGGATGATCGAGTAGCGCATGTTTGCAGCAAAGATTGCGGGCTCGGAGATACCGACCAGCGTCGGGATAAAGGACGACATGCAGATGTTGCGCTCTTTGGAATGCTTCTTGTGAATGAGGTACATGCCGATGGCGCCGCCGCCCTGGGCGATGATGGAAACCGACCAGATGGCCTGGATGTAGTTGAAGCCAGTCGTGGCAACAAGGTTTGCCTCGATACCCTGGATGAACTGATGCGTACCGGTAACGACGAGCGGCTGCAGGAACGCGGCGAAGACAAAGGCACCAAAGACGCCCATCCTGTTGTACAGGATATCGATTACGCCGGCGAGGACGTCACCGATCAGGTTACCGAGCGGGCCGAACACGGTGAACAGGGCGACGTTAGCAAGAATCAGGGTAACGGTCGGGACAAAGACGAACGAAACGACCTCGGGGATGTACTTCTGGGCAATCTTTTCGACCTTGGCCATAAACCAGGCGGTCAGAATTGCAGGGAACACGCCGCCCTGGAAAGCAACCATGGGAATGGAGAGCGGACCAAAGTTCCAGTACTCAGCACCCGTCGGGTCCATAACGAACGTGTTGCGGTTCATAAGGCTCGGGTGAACCATGACGATACCGACGAGGATGCCCAGGATCGGGTTACCGCCAAAACGCTTGACTGCGCTGTACATAACCAGGACAGGCAGGTAGTCGAACGTGGTGGCGATAATGGCAAAGAAGCTTGCGAGGTTCTTGAGGAACTCGCTGTGATCGGCGAGGCTGCCCTCCATGCCAAAGAGGCCGTTGGCAACGATCAGCGACTTAAGGCCGATGATGATTGCAGCGCCGACGAAGGCGGGAATGATGGGGATAAAGATGTCCGAGAATACCTTGAGGACCGAGAAAAACTTGCCCTTCTTGTCCGCCTCGGCGCCCTTGACCTCGGAAGCGCTGATCTCCTTAACGCCCGTCAGAGCCATAAACTCATCGTAAACCTTGTTGACGGTACCGGTACCGAAGATGATCATGAGCTGGCCGCTGTTGTACAGCACGCCCTTGACGCCATCGATGTTCTCGAGCTCGGCCTTGTTGTATTTGCTCGTATCCTTGAGCACCAGACGCAGACGGGTCACGCAATGCGTGGCGCCCTCGATGTTCTCCAGTCCGCCGACGTTGTCGACGACTTGCTGGGACACTGCCTTGTAGTCCATGTTCCTCTCCATTCCTTTTCTAAATCATAAAACGGTTCGTTGCCGCTACAGAGACGCGATCGTTGCGTTTGCGCACTTGAGCGCACCGTCGGTGACGGTAAGCGCCACACCCTGGCCCTGCTTGTTGCAGAAGCGAGCGTTGAGCGCAACATCATCGACAAAGATGGTCGCGATGTCGTCGTCGACGACCAGACGCACATGGTGAGTGCCCTCGCCCTTAAAGAACAACGGACGCTCGAGGCCCATGTTGTTGACCTGGAACCACGGGTACTGGGGAGCCGGCGTGAACTCGAGCTTGCCCTCGCGCAGGTTGGCGCGGAACTCATAGGCAAGACCGGTCTCGGCGTCCTCGGCGAACTTGACCGAGAAGCCGGCAGCGTTACCGCCGAGCTCAATGTCGGCATCGAGCAAGTAGGTGGAGCCGGCATCCGCGGCGAGCACCTGCTCGACCTTGCCCGACTCGCAGGAAAGCTCAAAGGTCTCGACTGCCTTAGCCTCGCCAAAGGCGCCAAGCATGCTGTCGGGGAGCTTGGTGCCGAGCGTTCCGTCGGCACGCTGAACGATCTCGAGGGGCATAAAAGTGCCACCCCACAGGTAAGAGCTGGGGTCACCGCCCTCGTCACGCGTAGGAACCCAACCAAAGAGAACGCGGCGCTCGCCATCGAATGCGGTGCGAGCGGCGTAGTACGCGCGGCCGTCGAAGGAGTCGTCAGCGGGGGTAATCCAAGGACCGTTGATGGACTTGGACATGCGGTAACGGGTCTTGTTGCCGTCGCTGTACTCGGAAAAGACGAGGTACCACCAGTCGCCCATCTTAAAGAGATCAGGCATCTCAAACATGGTGTACAGGCCCGGGTTCCACCAGTCGCCCTGGAACTCCCAGTTGGTCAGATCCCTGGAGGTGAACTTGACCAGGCGGCCGGTCATCAGACGCTTGTCCTCGCCCACACGCGTGCCGAGGATGAGCATGTACTCTTCGTTCTCCTCATCCCAAAGCACAAAGGGATCGCGCCAGTTGCGGTCATCGTAACCCTCCTGGGGCGGAAGCAGCGTCTCGGCGATGTTCTTCTCCCACTTGACGGCGTCGTCGCTCGTCGCGTGAAGAAGAACCTGCTTCATCAAACGTGCGCGGACCTTATCGCGATTGCAACCAGTGTAGAGCGCATGGTACTTGTCGCCCACCTTAAACACCGTGCCGGCATAAATGTACTGGTCGACTTCCTCGTCGCCGCCGCGCTCAAGGCTCTCGCCAAAGTCCTTGTAGTTGACGAAATCCTTGGTCGTAGCGAGTGCCCAGCCAAACGGCTCTCCGAAAGGTTCGGGGTTACGCGTGTCACGCTGATGATAGAGATAGAACGTGCCGTCCTCGCCGTACGGCATGATGTCGCCTACCCAAATTCCCTCAGGCTGGTAATACACCTTGTGCATCCGAGACTTCCTTTCCACGACATACTAACTCGGTACAATGGCAAGATATGTCAATCGTTTTCATATGTCAAACGTTTTCACACCAATACGTCTTTTCGCAGTTCCAGTCGTCGGCAAACGGTTGACATATGCCGGTGAACGGTCATCAGAGGCGTTTGAGGAATTCTTTTGGCACGGGATGAACTACGCGGTTTTGCCCTCAATGAGTTCAACGGGGAGCTTGATATTCGATTCGGGATTATCGCCGTTAATAAGAGCGATGATGGATTGCGCCGCGAGCTCTCCGATGCGATCGATATCTTGACGTACGGTTGTTAAGTCAGGCATAAACGTCATAGTTCGGCGGGCACCATCCGCGCCCACGACCTTAATATCGTCTGGAGCGCTCAAGCCGCGCTGCTTCATCACGTTGAGACAGATGGCCGCCATCGTATCGTCTCCCGCAAAGATGCCGTCAATATCGGGGTTCTCATCGAGGATCTTCGCAACGACCGCGCCCTTTTCGTCGTCGGGCTTAACGAACTCAACCTCACGGACAAGCGCGGACAAACCGGCCTGCTCAACAGCATCGAGGTAGGCATCGGTACGCTTATTGGCAGGCATGCGCATGCGGCTATTGCTGCGCAGGCACAGGATACGCCTGCAGCCGTCATCAATCAGACGGCGCGTGGCGAGCTCGCCGATGCCATAGCTGTCACTTGCAATCTGGACAGAGCCCTCGCCGAGATCGCAGTCGATGCCAACCAGGCTCAAGCCCATCTCGGCATATGCCTCGGCACCGATATTGAGGGAGTTGACGATGACACCGTCGACCATATTGCGGCGGAGCATGTCAATATAGGAACGCTCAAGATCGGGTCGATTGGCGCTGTTGCACAGCAACATCTTAAAGCCGTTTTCCGCTAACGTGCGCTCGACCGCCTGCACAACCTGAGCATGGAACGGGCTGCTCACAAAGGGAACGATCATACCGATAAGATTCAGGCGACCGTTGAGCATGGCACGGGCGATATCGTTGGGCGTATAGTTGATGCGCTCCATCGCGGCATGGACCTTATCGCGGGTCTCTTGGCTAATATAGCCGCGATTATTAAGCACGCGAGATACCGTAGTAGGCGAAACCCCCGCCACCGCTGCAACTTCCTTGATGCCAGGCTTAGCAGAATCCTTAGAACGAGCGCCCTCGCGAGCCATAGCACCCTCCCCCATCAACATGTCAAACGTTTACATACGAACAAAGCATACCCCAACAACAGCGGGAAGACGGTAACAGCACAAGCAAGTAAACGACTCATCCAAATAATTAGGAGAGTTCCGCCTAAAGGGTGACTCCAAAGGACCCCACATGGCCGGTTTTGGGTTATTTTCCAAAACGTCCCGCAGGACGCAAAGGGCTCCGCCGCGCGAAGCGCGCAGCGGAGCCCTTTGCATGTCCGAGGACGTTTTGGAAAGTAACCCAAGACGACCCGGCGATCCTGCGGGAGTTAAACCCCTTTAGAACTTGTTGTGGAAGGTACGCGAAATGACCTCGTCCTGCTGCTCCTTGGTGAGCGTGTGGAAGTTCACGGCATAGCCGGAAACGCGGATGGTCAGCTGCGGGTACTTCTCGGGGTGAGCCTGAGCGTCGAGCAACGTCTCACGGTTGAAGACGTTGATGTTCAGGTGGTGGCCACCCTTCTCGGCGTAAGCGTCGAGCATGTGGACCAGGTTATCGGCCTGGGTCTCAGAAACTTCAGAAACCTTCATAATGTGTCTCCTTCGATTAATAGGCGCCGGCCGAAACCGGCGCGCTAATCAGTAATCGTTATTGTTAGTATAGCACTAACAATAGTTACTCGCCCAGCTGATCAAGGTCGATATCGCCAAAGAACACCTGGTCCTCCTTGCCGAGCGCACTCGGGATGATGGAGAAGGTGTTGGAGATGCCGTCCTGAGCATCGCGGAACGGGAGCTTGGAAACCGAAGACAGCGAAGCGATGGCGCCGTGGCTATCGCGCTTGTGCATGGGGTTTGCACCCGGGGCGAACGGCTGGCCAGCCTTGCGGCCGTCGGGCGTGGAGCCGGTCTTCTTACCGTACACGACGTTGGAGGTAATGGTCAGAACCGAGGTCGTGGGCACGGAGTTGCGGTAGGTGTCGTTCATGCGGATGTACTCCATGAACTGGTGCACAACGTCGTGAGCGATCTGGTCGACGCGGTCGTCGTCGTTACCGTACTTGGGGAACTCGCCCTCGGTCTCAAAGTCGACGATGATGCCATTCTCGTCGCGGACGGGGTGAACCTTGGCGTACTTGATGGCGGACAGGGAGTCAGCCACAACGGAAAGGCCAGCGATGCCCGTAGCGAACCAGCGGTGCACGTGCTTGTCATGCAGAGCCATCTGGATGCGCTCGTAGCAATACTTGTCGTGCATGTAGTGAATGATGTTCAGCGAGTTGACGTACACGCCGGCGAGCCACTTCATCATGTCGTTGTACTTGGCCACAACGTCGTCGTAATCGAGGGTATCGCCCTCGACGGCGCGATACTTGGGGCCGACCTGCTTCTTGGAGACCTCGTCGACGCCGCCGTTGAGTGCGTACAGCAGGCACTTGGCCAGGTTGGCACGGGCGCCGAAGAACTGCATCTCCTTGCCGATGCGCATGGAGGACACGCAGCAGGCAATACCGTAGTCGTCGCCATGATAGACGCGCATGAGGTCGTCGTTCTCGTACTGGATCGAGGAGCTGGCGACAGAAGTCTTGGCGCAGAACTTCTTGAAGTTCTCGGGCAGACGGGTCGACCACAGAACGGTCATGTTGGGCTCGGGGCTGGTGCCCATGTTCTCGAGCGTGTGCAGGTAGCGATAGCTCATCTTGGTAACGAGCGTACGGCCGTCGACACCCATGCCGCCGATGGACTCGGTGACCCACTGCGGGTCGCCGGTAAACAGGGCCTGGTACTCGGGGGTACGGGCAAACTTGACCATGCGGAGCTTCATGATGAAGTGATCCACGAACTCCTGGATCTGCTCCTCGGTGAAGGTACCGTTGGCAAGGTCGCGCTCAGCGTAGATGTCAATGAACGTGGAGGTACGGCCGATGGACATAGCGGCGCCGTTCTGCTCCTTGACGGCAGCGAGGTAGGCGAAGTACATCCACTGGATGGCCTCCTGCGTGTTGGTAGCAGGGTTGGAAATATCGAAACCATAGGTCTCGGCCATCATCTTGAGCTCGCCGAGGGCGCGGATCTGCTCCTGCAGCTCCTCACGGTCGCGGATGTTGTCGGCGGTCATGACCGTCGGGGTGGAAGCCTTCTGGGCCTCCTTGTCCTTGATCAGGTAGTCGACGCCGTACAGGGCAACACGACGGTAGTCGCCGATGATGCGGCCGCGGCCATAGCCATCGGGCAGACCGGTGATGATGTGAGCCGAGCGGCAAGCACGCATCTCGGGGGTGTAAACATCGAAGACGCCGGCGTTGTGGGTCTTGCGCTCGAAGGTGTAGCGCTCGACAACGTTCTCGTCGACCTTATAGCCGTGCTGGCTGGCAGCCTGGCAAGCGATGCGGATACCACCGTTGACGTGCAGCGCGCGCTTAAGCGGCTTGTCGGTCTGGAGACCGACGATGGTCTCCTTCTCGCGGTGGGCGTTATCGATGTAGCCAGCGGGGTGGCTCACGATACCCGTGACGGTCTTGGTGTCCATATCGAGGACACCGCCCTGCTCGCGCTCCTTAAGCAGCAGGTCGAGAACCTCGCCCCACAGCTCCTTGGTACGCTCGGTCGGGCCGGCGAGGAACGACTCGTCGCCCTCGTAGGGGGTGTAGTTCTTCTGGATGAAGTCTCGGACGTCCACCTCTCCCGTCCAAATGCCTTCCTTGAAGCCTTCCCATGCCTCCTGCATTGTGTAACCACGCTCCTAGTTACGTGTAATGCGGCGCTCTCTCACACCGCTGCTTATTGAATTCTTGAATTATCGGCTTGCACTACCGGCTTCTTCCGTTCTTCGCCACATGTCGGTGCAGGGAAAAACGTTTGTCCAGCTTGGAACTGCAAACCAAAACCCAAGATTTCACCCGTTTGAGAAGGATAACATAGCGACCCTCTCCATCTGGGCTGTTATATGTTTCTTTTTTTATATCATAATGGCGTTTTTTACAAATCCGCAGGAAATGCGAGCACAAACAACTACCGTTCACCGATTTGTTTAGTTTTTTTCCTTGCCTTTGTACGACGTTCACTCTAGCTGTTATGCCAGCTTTAGCAGGGTAAAGTACCTCTGAGTAGGCTTTAGGACATGCCCAACGATCTGCCCCTAACTTTGTTGGTACCGACGGTGTACGGAGATCGCCTAAAGGTAGTTTTCTAGGCATGACCCAAAAATCTACCGTATAGGGCGCGCGTACAAGGGTATCATCTTCCACCGAAAATAGTTTCTAGTGTTAGGGGTTTTCGGTGGAAGATACCGATTTCCGTAAGCTTGGGCGTCAGCTCCTTACCGAGTTCGGCAGCATGCATCAGCGCATTTCGCGCTTTGCGGACAAAGCCCTCGGCGGCGAAATGGCCGTCATGCGCGCCCTCATACTCGCCGGCGGTTCGCTCACGCCGAGCGAACTCGCTGATCGCGCCTGGGTCTCGAGTGCCCGCATCGCCAATATCCTACGCGCTCTCGAAGCCAAGGGCTGGGTCGAGCGCGAGCACTCAAAGACCGACCGTCGTCGCGTACACGTCACAGTGACCGACAAAGGATTCCAGGATCTCGAAATCAAACGTCGGGAATTCGAGAACCGCACCGCGGCTTTCCTCGAGCAGCTCGGCGAAACAGATACCCAAGAAATGGTGCGCCTTCTAAGGCGTGCCAACGAAATTATCGACCGCAATCAAGAAAGGAGAGATGCCGAGTGAGGATTCTCAAGCTCTTTAAAAAGCATATCCTGGCACTGTTCACAGCTATCGTACTTATCGTAATCAGCTGCAACGCCGATCTGGCACTGCCTACCTATATGAGCGACATCGTCGACGTGGGCGTGCAGCAAGGCGGCATCGCCTCACCCGTGCCCGACACCATTCGCGCCGAATCGCTCGACGACCTCGAACTCTTTATGAGCGCCAAGGATGCTAAAGCTGTGGAGGCCGTGTTTAGCAAGGCTGACAAAAACGGCATTCGAACGTACGAGGGCACCGAGGAAGAGCGTGCCGATGGAGGCAAGATTGCCGACATTATGAGCCTGCCCGAGACTGTTGTCCTTTCGCTCAACCAGGGCATCGACGCCAACTCCATGGGCGACATGATGGGCTCGTCCAGCGAGAAAGACGACAACGCTGCCCAGGCCATGCCCACCCCCGAGCAAATGGCAGCGATGACGCCCGAGCAGCTCGCCGAGATGCAGCAGAAGGCCGCAGCGGCGCAGAACATGCAAAAGCAGATTGATGCCGACGGCGGTAAGATCACTATGAAGAGCCTGCGCCTGGGTGTCGAGGGCGGTCTGGTAGACCAAAGCAAGCTCGTCGAGGGCGCCAACCAAATGGCGGACAAAATGGGCTCCATGTCGGGCTCCATCGTCACCCAGCGCGCCGTGAGCTATGTACAGGACGAGTACAAGGCGCAAGGCATCGACCCCGCCGACGTACAGAACGCCTACCTGAGCCGCATGGCAACCACGATGTTTGGTCTGTGCCTGGTGTCGCTCGTCGCCACCATCCTGACCGGTGCCGTAGCTTCGCGCACCGCCTGTTCCATCGCACGCGACCTGCGCCGCGAGACCTTCAACAAGGTTATGCACTTCTCGCCGGCCGAGGTGGGCAAGTTTAGCCAGGCCTCGCTCATCACCCGCTGCACCAACGACATTCAGCAGATCCAGATGGCCGCAACCCTGTTTATCCGCATGTGTCTGATGGCCCCCGTCATGGGCATCGTCGCCGTCATGCGCGTCCTGGCCAACCACACCGGCCTGGAGTGGACCATCGCCGTGGCCATCATCGCGGTTTCGGCCGTTGTCGGCGTGCTCATGGGCCTCACCATGCCCAAGTTCAAAAAGATGCAGAGCTTTGTGGACCGCGTGAACCTTACCGCCCGCGAGCTGCTCGACGGCCTTATGCCCATCCGCTCGTTCAACCGTGAGGAGCATGAGCTCGAGCGTTTTGACAAGGCTTCGCTCGACCTGATGACCACGCAGCTCTACACCAACCGAGCCATGAGCTTTATGATGCCGCTCATGATGCTCGTCATGAACTGCATCACCGTGCTTATCGTCTGGTTTGGCGCGCAGGGCGTGTCCGACGGCGTGATGCAGGTCGGCAACATGATGGCGTTTATCTCCTACACCATGCAGATCGTCATGGCGTTTATGATCCTCACCATGGTTTCGGTCATCCTGCCCCGTGCCGAGGTCGCAGCCGAGCGCGTAGATGAGGTCATCACCTGCCCCACGAGCATCAACGACCCTGCCTCGCCCAAACTGCCCGCGGCCAGCTCGCCGCGCGGTGAGCTCACCTTCCGCGACGTGAGCTTCCAGTACCCCGATGCCCGCGCCGACGTCATTAGCGGTGTGAACTTCACCACGCATGCCGGTCAGATGCTCGGCATTATTGGCTCAACGGGTTCGGGCAAGTCCACGCTTGTACAGTTGATTCCGCGCCTGTACGACGTCACGGGCGGCAGCATTTCGCTCGACGGCATCGACGTGCGCGACATGACCCTCTCTGAGCTGCGCCGCCGCATCGGTTATATTCCGCAGCAGGGTCGTCTGTTCTCGGGTACCGTCGAGAGCAACCTCAAGTTTGCCGGCGACATGGTGAGTGACGAGGATATGCGCCAGGCAGCACGCGTCGCCCAGGCGGAGGACTTTATCGCCGAGCGCGAGGGCGGCTACGACTCCCCCATCAGCCAGGGCGGCTCCAATGTTTCGGGTGGTCAGCGCCAGCGTCTGGCCATCGCCCGCGCGTTGGCCAAAAAGCCCGAGGTCGTGGTGTTCGATGACTCGTTTAGTGCCCTCGACTACAAGACCGACGCGCGCCTACGCGAGGAGCTGGCCAAAAACGTTACCGACGCCGCGCTCGTGGTCGTGGCCCAGCGCATCGCGACCATCATGCACGCCGACCAGATCATCGTGCTCGACGACGGCCACGTAGTGGGCACCGGCACGCACAAGGAGCTGCTGCGCAGCTGCCCGGCGTACCTGGAGATCGCACAGTCGCAGCTTTCCGCCGAGGAGCTGGGGCTTACCCAAGAAGAAATTGCAGCCGTCATGGAAGGAGGCGAGCGCTAATGGCAGACGAGACCAAGACTCAGATTCCCAAGCCCACCCGCCAGCGTGGTCCCATGGGCCGCATGGGCGGCATGCGTCGCGGCGAAAAGGCCAAGGACTTTAAGGGCACCATGAGGCAGCTGCTCGGCTATATCGGCCAGCACAAGATTGCCGTGTTTGCCGCCGTCGCCTTTGCCGTGTGCTCGGTCATCTTTAACATTGTGGGACCCAAGGTGCTCGGCCAGGTTACGACCAAGCTGTTCGAAGGCCTGGTCGCCAAGGTCAACGGCACCGGCGACGTTGACTTTGACTGGATCGCCAAGACGCTCGGCTTTTTGCTCTGCCTGTATCTGGCGAGCTCTGTCTGCAGCCTGGTCCAGGGCTGGCTCATGACCGGCGTCACGCAAAAGATCTGCTACCGCATGCGCAAGGAAATCGCCGCCAAGATTGCCGTCGTGCCGATGAGTTACTTCAACGGCCACAGCAAGGGAGACGTACTCAGCCGCATCACCAACGACGTCGATACGCTGGGTCAGTCGCTCAACCAGAGCGTGACGCAGCTCATCACGTCGGTGACGCAGATTATCGGCGTGCTCGTCATGATGCTTTCGATCAGCCTGCCGCTTACCGGCGTCACCGTGCTCACGCTGCCGGCCGCCGCGATTATCTTGACCGTAATGATTCACTTCTCGCAGCCGTACTTCCGCGAGCAGCAGCAGGTTCTGGGCGCCGTCAACGGCATTATCGAGGAGGACTTTGCCGGCCAGAACGTCATTCAAGTGTTCGACCGCGCCGAGGCCTCAATCGAGGAGTTCGACCGTCAAAACGACCGCCTCTTTATTAGTGGCTGGCGCTCGCAGTTCCTGTCGGGCCTGATGATGCCGCTTATGAGCTTGGTGGGCAACATGGGCTACGTGGGCGTCGTCGTGGTGGGCGCGCAGCTCGCGCTGGCCGGCAATGCCACGCCCGGCGACATCCAGAGCTTTATCCAGTACGTTCGCAACTTTACGCAGCCCGTGCAGCAACTGGGCAACGTGAGCAACACGATGCAGTCGATGGCAGCCGCCACCGAGCGCGTCTTTGAGTTCCTGGCCGCGCCCGAGGAGGAGCAGAAAGCCGACGCGCAGATTCCCGAAAAGCGCCCCGGCCATGTGGAGTTTGATCACGTCAAGTTTGGCTATACGCCCGACAAGACCATCATCCACGACTTTAGCTGCGAGGCGCAGCCCGGCCAGACCATCGCCATCGTCGGCCCCACCGGCGCCGGCAAGACCACGCTCATCAAGCTGCTGCAGCGCTTCTACGATGTGGACGGCGGTTCGCTGCGTGTCGAGGGCGTCGACGTGCGCGACTGGGACCGCGCGGCGCTGCGCGGCGAGTTTGCCATGGTGCTGCAGGATACCTGGCTGTTTAACGGCACCATCCGCGAGAACATCCGCTACGGACGCCCCGATGCGAGCGATGCCGAGGTCGAAGCCGCCGCGCGCGCCGCACGTTGCGACCACTTTATCCATACGCTTGCCGGCGGTTATGACTTTATGATTAACGAGGAGGGCACTAACCTGTCGCAGGGTCAGCGCCAGCTCGTGACCATCGCCCGCGCCATTTTGGCCGACCGCCCGGCACTGATTCTGGACGAGGCGACTTCCAACGTCGATACCCGCACCGAGGAGCTTATTCAGCGCGCCATGGATGCGCTGATGCAGGGCCGTACCAGCTTTGTCATCGCACACCGCCTGTCCACGATCCGCAACGCCGACGTGATCTTGGTGATTCGCGACGGCGATATCGTCGAGAAGGGCACGCACGACGAGTTGCTCGCCCAGGGCGGCTTCTACGCCGACCTGTACAACTCGCAGTTCGACGAAGCGGCGTAAAAACCGGCGGCAAACAACCGCAATGCCAAGAAAACGGGGGCGCAGGACAACCTGCACCCCCGTTTTGTGTCCTTCGAGCCTCGAAACGCTTTTCCTGAGACCTCATTGACGGCGCTTTCCAGACCCCGTGGGCAAAAAAGGGCAAATATGAGTACTGTTACCTTTTTAGTAACAGCCAAAACCGCCTCAAACGACCTCTTTGCGGCCTCTATACGCCTTCAAATTAATCAAAACGCCCGTTAGCAGGCTTCTGCGTGCCAACGTTAATGAACATATTTATTACTTTGTCTATTATCTCGCTAGACGGATATGTTAGTAGGTTAGCAACAGTACTCATATTTGGCATTTTTTGCCCACGGGGTGTTTCCTGGGGAACCGACAATAGCCTTAGTGTCCCGCGCGACGCCACTCCCTCCCGGTATCCGCCGACGTTCCCCCATATAAAACCTGCCAAAATAAACCTGTCCCTTTTGGCAGGTTTCGGGGTGGCAAGGGCTTGCACTTTAGCGTGCGACAGCGGATAATGCCGAGCATTCGAGAATACGCTTATTGCTCTTTCTATAGATTGAGGAGGCCCCTATGGCCATGGAATTCAAACGCAGGCTGCCGACCCCCATGGAGATCCGCGAGGAAATGCCGCTTTCTGCCGAGCTTACCGCCAAAAAGCAGGCATTTGACGCCGAGGTCGCCAAAGTCTTTACCGGCGAGGACGCACGTAAGGTGCTCATCATCGGCCCGTGCTCTGCCGACCGCGAGGATTCGGTGCTCGAGTACATGAACCGACTGGCCAAGACCGCCGAGGAGGTCAAGGACAAGCTCATCATCATTCCGCGCGTCTACACCAATAAGCCGCGCACCAAGGGCACCGGCTACAAGGGTCTTCTGCACAACCCCAACCCCGAGGCTCCCGACGACCTGCTCGAGGGCGTCAAGGCCATCCGCCATATGCACCTGCGCGTTATTGAGGAAACGGGCTTCTTCACCGCCGACGAGATGCTCTATCCGTCCAACTACCAATACCTCGTTGACCTGCTGAGCTATGTTGCCGTGGGCGCACGCTCGGTCGAAAACCAGGAGCATCGCCTGGTGTCGAGCGGCATTTCGGTACCCGTCGGCATGAAGAATCCCACTGCCGGCTCTACCACCGTTATGCTCAACTCCATTTACGCCGCCCAGGCGCACCAGAGCTTCATCTTCCGCAACTGGGAGGTCGAGTGCGACGGCAATCCGCTCGCGCACGCCGTTATGCGTGGCTACATCGGTCTCGATGGGCGCACCTACCCCAACTACCACTACGAACACCTGGAACGTCTGGCCGAGCGCTATACCGAGCACGCCGGCTATGCCAATCCGGCGGCGGTCATCGACTGCAACCACGACAACTCGGGCAAGCGTCCGCTGGAGCAGTATCGCATTTGCAAGGAGGTACTCGACAGCTGCCGCCGCAACGAGTCCATCTCCAAGCTGGTCAAGGGCTTTATGATCGAGTCCTACCTGGAGGACGGCAACCAGCCGGTCGACGGCGGTGTCTTTGGCAAGTCGATCACCGACCCGTGCCTGGGCTGGGAAAAGACCGACTACCTCATCCACGAGATCGCGGAACGTATTTAGTTACGCGGTTTTACCAAACCGCGTAACGGCTCGACGCTGCAAACCCGCCAGAACGGCAATCTGCCTTTCAGCTTCGACGGCATGACCAGAAGGTCAATGCCGCCTCGCTTCAAGGCACCTTGCTCGCTCTGGCGGGTTTTCGCTGACGTTTTTCGACCTGCATCGTTGCCAGGGTTGGCACCAATGACTAATGCGGTAACAAGCTACGTCGGTCCGCTTGACCGGCTGGGTTTCTGAGGTGCGGCAGATTCCCGTGAAATAGGAGCGCCGCGTACTTTGGGTACGCAAGCGACAAATGAACGGGAAGGTGCCGCACCTCGGGAAGACAGACAGTTACGCCGAGGGTTCCTGCTGCGTAATGCAGTGGATATTTCCGCCACCGAAGACGACCTGCTCGGACTGAACGCCGACGCACTTGTAGACGCCCTCGCCCCAGACCTCGTCGTAGATCTTCTGGAGCGTGTCAACGGCAAGTTGATCGTTCTCGTCGCCGTACTGCGGGACGATAACGCCGTGGTTGGTGACCAGGTAGTTCATGTAGGAGGCGATCAGCGGCTCGTCGGCAACGCGCGGCTCGGCGTTCTCGTCGGCGTCGATGGTGTCGCAGGAAGCCTGGTCCATGAACAGCGGGTTCACAGGCATGCAGAGCTTGTAGACCTTCATCTTGCGGCCCTTGGCGTCAACGGCGTTGGAGAGGGTCTCGTAGACGGCGTGGCATTGCTCGTAGAACGGATACTCGGGATCGTCGGTCCAGATGCAGGCCATGACGCCCGGAGCGATGAACGTAGCGACATCATCGATGTGGCCGTTGGTCTCCTCGGGGTCGATGCCCTCCTTAACCCAGATGACCTTCTCGACACCCAGGTACTCCTTGAGGTGCTCGTCCATATAGGCGCGAAGTTCCTCGCTCCAGGGCTCAAACTTCCTCTTGAACTTGGGCCAGATGGACTCGGGATCCTCTTCCTCCTCCAGAACCGCAGAGCAGGTGCGGCCTGGGGAAAGCAGGCACTGGTCGGTCACGACCACAGTGCCTTCGCCGTCGACGGTAATGGAACCGCCCTCGAGGATCATGTCATCGGGACGATAACGACGGCAGCCGGAAAGCTCAGCTATCTTAAGGGCGATCTGCTCGTCCTTGTCCCACGGGAAATAGAGGCCGTCGACGAGGCCGCCGTAGGCGTTGAAGTGCCAGTGGTTGGCGCGCTTATCGCCCTTGCCATTGATAACAAAAGTGGCAGCGGTGTCGCGGAACCAAGCGTCGTCGGTGGTCATCTCGATAACGGTGACGTTCTCGTCTTCCTCAAAGGCGGCCTTGCAGTTGGCGTAGTCGGCCTGGTTGGCGCACATGGTGACCGGGGTGAACTCGGCGATGGCGCGAGCGATGGCGGCATACTGCTTCTGAGCTGGCTTGGCACCATGGGCCCAGGTATCGGTGCGATGGGGCCAGCCCATCCACACGCGATCCTGTGGGGCGAACTCAGCAGGCATAAAGAAGCCATCGGCCTTAGGGGTGGACTCGGACTCGGTGATCGTACGCATAAGATTTCCTCCAAATCGAACGATCGCTTGCTGCGGGCGGGTTACCCGCAGCCTAAAACCAAGAGATGGTAGGCGCCCGTTCCCCGGCAAAGGTCGGGGCGCCTGGCACCGGTTTTCACGGATGTCGCACCGGCAAGCGACGACGTAACCCGGTGCGCGGAGACAAAACGCACGAAGGATACGGAAGAGAGATTGGGGCGGGCGGTGGTTACCGGAGCAATAGCTCACACCCACCTCAGAGAAAGGTTAGCAAACCTGTTGCTTGGGCACGCCTCCGAAGAGGCTAGAGTATCCCGAGTCGGGAGCGACAAGCCCGACGAAGCGTACGTTGGTACGCGAGGAAGGTTGGAGCCCCGAATCTGGGTGCTCTAGTCCTCCTCGGACTCCTCAGCGAGGCGCTGAGCAGCCAGCTCGGGAGTGAGACCCTTGTACTCGGTCTCGCGGCCCTTAGCACTGACGACGCGGACAACCTCGCCAATAAGCAAGAGCACGATGAAGATAACGATCATCGGGACCTTGTCGCCAATTTCAGCAGCGGAGAACGGGATCAGCGTGGCAACGATGGCAAGAACCAGCTCGATGCAGGGGATGGCCAGCATGACCTTCATCATGGCGCCCTTAAACGGGAACGTGAAGATGCGCTCACGGTTGGGGTCGTTCTTACGAAGGTTGAGGAACGCCGGGAACATCGGGATGTAGGTCAACAGCAGGAAGACGACAGAGGTGCCAAAGAGCATCCAGAAGACACCGTTGGAGATGGCGTCGATGGGAACCAGCTGCAGGCACAGCACCAGGGAGGCAACGATGGCGTTGACCAGGTTGGCGCCGTTGGGCATGTCGTCATCCGAGATCATCGAGGCGAAGACCTTGGGCATGTTGCCATGTTCGGCAGCATAGCGAGCAACGGAGTTGACGCCGAAGGACCAGGCAGCCATGTTGGCGAACAGCGTAATCAGGAAGGCGATGCAGATGACCTTAAAGATCATGGAATCGCCCACAATAGTCTGGACAGCATAAATCATGCCGTAGTCGGGATCGATGGAATCGGCCGGCACAGCAGCGCCGATGCCAAAGCCAGCGAAGAGGTAGATCACGGCGATGGACAGGCCGCCGACGATGATAGCCTTGGGGATATCGCGAGCGGGATCGGCCATATCGTCGGTCATGGTGCAGATGACCTCGAAGCCCATGAAGTTAAAGATGATGATCGACAGGTAGCCGAGCGCGTTGGTGTTGGTGAGCTCGGGCAAGAAGGTGACAGCGGACATATCGTTCGCGAAACCGTTCTCCATGGCGTACCAAATGCCCAAAGCGCCGACGATAACGGCAACGGCGACCTTGATGATGGCGCCGCCGTTCAGGACCCACTCGGAGTCGGCAGCCTTTGAGCGACCCATAAGATAGACAATCCACACAAAGGCAAGGTCGATACCAATCTTGGCAATCAGATTGAACTCGACGCCAAAGACCATGCCCAAAATGTCCGGGAACATAGTAGCCAGCGAGGCAATCCACAGCGGGTAGTTAACCCAGTAGTAGTACGAAATGCGGGCGCCCCACTTGTCGCCCAGGCCATCGCGTACCCAGTCGTAAATGCCACCCTCACCGTCATAGGTAGTGCCGAGCTCGGCAACGACCATGCCATAAGGGAGCAGGAAGGTCAGAATCAGGAAGATCCACCAGAAGAACTGCTGGTTACCAATGGCAGCAGCAGGTGCGGCGGCCTCGCAAACGAAGACGACGCAGATGATGGTCGAGATGACCGTCAAGAAGGAAAGCTTTTTCTTTCCGTCGCTCATGATGAGCTCCTTCGCTCAGTCTTGGACAAATCGAGGCCCTTAAGATATTAAGGCAATTGCCGGGCCTCGGTGAGCGGGCGACAGGAGACGAGCATCCGCCGCCCGCAAACGCGCTTCTACGATGAAGTTACGCGGTTTTGCCAAACCGCGTAACGGCTCGACGCTGCAAACGCCCCTAGGCGGCAATCTGACGTTCAATCGTCGGTCGCGTACCCAAAGTACGCTTCCCTCCTCTTTCACGTCACCTTGCTCGCTTAGGGGCGTTTTCGC
>UQVT01000012.1 GCA_900544465.1 uncultured Collinsella sp.
CGGCTGCTGGCCTCGGAGTCGGTCTGCGAGGAGCGGATGATGCTGATGACCTCGTCGATATGGTCAAGGGCCATCAGGTAACCCTCGAGGATATGCGCGCGGGCCTGGGCCTTCTTAAGGTCAAAACGGGTACGGCGAGTGACGACGTCGACCTGGTGGTCGATGTAGTGCTGCAGCATCTCGCGCAGGCTCAGGCATTTGGGAACGCCGTTGACAAGCGCCAGGTTGTTGGCGCCAAAGGTCGTCTGCAGCGAGGTGTACTTATACAGGTTGTTGAGCACGACCTGCGGAATGACGCCCTTCTTGAGCTCGATGACCAGACGGATGCCCTTCTGGTTGGACTCATCGCGCATATCCGAGATGCCCTCGATGCGCTTGTCGTTGACGAGCTGGGCGATCTTCTCCTGCAGGGTGCCTTTGTTGACCATGTAGGGAATCTCGGTAAAGACCAGGCGGCTGCGACCGGTCTTGGTGGACTCCACGTGTGCCTTGGCACGCACGGTAATGGAGCCGCGGCCGGTCTCGTAGCTCTGCTTAATGCCGGCGCTGCCCATGATGATGGCGCCGGTGGGGAAGTCCGGACCGGGCATGATCTGCATGAGCTCGTCGACGGTGGCGTCGGGGTTGTCGATCAGGTAGCAGGTGGCCTCGATCGCCTCGGTGAGGTTATGCGGGGCGATGTTGGTGGCCATGCCGACGGCGATGCCCTGGCTGCCGTTGACCAGCAGGTTGGGGAAGCGCGCAGGCAGTGCCACGGGCTCGGCGAGCGATTCGTCGTAGTTGGGCTGCCAGTCGACGGTATCCTTCTGCAAGTCACGCAACAGTTCCATGGCGGGCTTTGCCAGGCGGCTCTCGGTGTAACGCATGGCCGCCGCGCCGTCGCCGTCGATGTTGCCGAAGTTGCCGTGACCGTCGATGAGCGGCGTGCGCATGGAGAACCACTGCGCCAAGCGGACCATGGCCTCGTAGACCGCAGAGTCACCGTGCGGGTGGTACTTACCGATAACTTCGCCGACCGTCCACGCCGACTTCTTGTGTGGGCGGTTGGGGTAGATGCCGCTCTCGTTCATCGCGTACAGGATGCGGCGGTGCACCGGCTTCAAGCCGTCGCGCACGTCCGGCAGGGCGCGCGCCGTGATGACCGACATCGAATACTCGATAAACGACTGCTTCATCTCGCGACCGAACTCCGAAATCTGGAGCTGGCCGCCGTTGATATCCTCGCCGGCCGAGGCGCCACGGTCGACTTCGCCAAAACTCTCCTCGAGCTCGCCGTCGTCATCCTCTTCCTCGTCATCATCGACATCGGGGTTATAGGCGTCCGGGTCGCCGTCCTCGCCCTGCTCAGCACGGGCAAGCAGGCGCTTCAGATCGTCAGGCATGCCGGCGTCGCCGGCCTCGTCCATACCCTCGTTATTGTTGATATCGTCTGCCACGTTACCTCCTCATGGTTTGCGTGGTCCATTAGTTCCCTACCACGGAGACGGCTTTTCCAGGTGCCGCAGATTCGCCCGAAAGAGGAGGGAAGCGTACTTGGGTACGCGACCGACGATTGAGGGCGAAGGTGCGGTGGCTGGGAAAGCCGTGCAGGTTAGGCGTCTAAGAAGCGCGCATCGTGCGCATGTTTTTCAATGTACTCGCGGCGATAGCCGACCTCGGAGCCCATCAGCTCGCGCACGGCGCGGTCCGCCACCACGGCGTCCTCGATCGACACGCGCTGCAGGATGCGGGTCTTGGGGTCCATCGTCGTCGAGGCAAGCTGCTTGGGGTCCATCTCGCCCAGGCCCTTGTAGCGCTGGACGGTATAGCCCTTGCGCTTTTTGGTGATTTTGCCGTCCTTGGCCTTGCCGTCCTCGTCGTTATCGTCGGGGTTCAGGCCCAGACTCTGGATGGTGTCGCGCAGGATCTCGTCTTCGGGCTGGCGGCCGTTGGGATACACGTAGTGGATCTTGTTGCGCACCTTAATGCCGAAGATGGGCGGGCAGGCAACATAGACGTAGCCGGCATCGATCAGCGGACGCATGTACTTGTAGAAGAACGTCAGCAGCAGGATGCGGATATGCGCACCGTCGACGTCTGCATCGGTCATGATGATGATCTTGTGGTAGCGCGCCTTGGTGATATCGAAGTCGCCGCCGTCGCCGGCACTCGTCGTGACGCCGCAGCCAATCGCGGTAATCAGCGACTGGATGGTGTCACTCGAGAACGCGCGATGGTCACCAACGCGTTCGACGTTCAAAATCTTGCCGCGCAGGGGCAGAATCGCCTGGATGTCTCGGCGACGGCCGTCCTTGGCCGAACCGCCTGCCGAGTCGCCCTCTACGATGAAGAGCTCGGTCAGCTCGGCATCGCGCACCGAGCAGTCGGCGAGCTTACCGGGCAGGGACGCCGTCTCGAGCAGGCTCTTGCGGCGGGTCGCCTCGCGCGCCTTGCGGGCGGCGTTGCGCGCCTTGCAGGCCTGTTGCGCCTTCTTGACGATCTCGTGCGCGGGCTTGGGGTGCTCCTCGAGGTAATCGGCAAGGCCGTCGGTCACAATCTTGAGTGTGAGCGCGCGCATATAGGAGCTGCCGAGCTTTGCCTTGGTCTGGCCCTCAAACTGCGGATCGGGCAGCTTGACCGAGATAACGGCCGAAAGGCCCTCGCGCACATCGTCGCCGGTCAGGTTGGCGTCTTTTTCCTTGAGCAGGTTCTGCTTGCGCGCGTAATCGTTGATCACGCGGGTGAGCGCGGTGCGGAAACCCTCAAGGTGCATGCCGCCCTCGGGGGTGTAGATGTCGTTGGCAAACGACATGACGTTCTCGCCGTAGCCGCTATTCCACTGCAGGGAAACCTCGACCTCGCCCATCTTGGCCACAGGCGCGTCCGGGTCCGATTTGCCCTCGATGTAGATGGGCTCCTTAAAGGCCTCGGGGACGTCCTTGCCCTCGTTGAGGAACTTGACGAAGTCGATGATGCCGCCCTCGTAGCAAAACTCCTCCACGTGGGGAGTCGCTTCGCGCTCGTCGGTCAGCACGATTTTGAGGTTCTTATTGAGGAACGCCGTCTCCTGCAGACGGTTGTGCAGCGTATCGAAATCGTAGATGCAGGTCTCGAAGATCTCGTCGTCGGGCCAGAAGGTGACGGTGGTGCCCGTCGAATCCGAGGTGCCCACGACCTCCATCTTCTTAACGGTCTTGCCGCGCGAGAACTCCATCTCGTAGGTGTTGCCGTCGCGACGAACCTGAACGACCACGCGCTTGGACAGTGCGTTGACGACGGAGATGCCAACGCCGTGCAGGCCGCCCGAAACCTTATAGGCCGAGTTATCGAACTTACCGCCGGCGTGCAAGATCGTCATGACGACCTCGAGCGTCGGGATCTTTTTAACAGGGTGCTCGTCGACGGGGATGCCGCGCCCGTTGTCGACGACCGTGATGGAGTTGTCGGCGTGGACCGTCACCTGGATCTCGGTGCAGAAACCGGCCATGGCCTCGTCGACGGAGTTGTCAACGATCTCCCACACCAGGTGATGCAGACCGCTGGCGCTCGTCGAGCCGATATACATGCCCGGGCGCTTACGAACGGCCTCGAGACCTTCGAGAATCTTAATCTCGCCGCCATCGTAATCGTTTTCGTTTGCCACACGTCCTCCTTCAGTCAAGAAAATGTGTACAGCCTTACTAGTTTATCGTAAAAAAATACCCTCGGGAACGAGGGTATTTGGCTCTACAAGGCCACCAGATGCGATTTAAGGCTCTTTTTTGCTTTCTACGCCCTTGGCCCACTCGGCACTGGCTCTCATGGCATTCTCGAGGGCCTCGCGCAGTTTTTGGTCTTCGATGGGCGCCACTTGGCGCTCAATCTCGGTGCGCTCGGCCTCACTTAGGTCGGCGTGCGGGGCCGGCGGGCGCTCGGTCGTCGCCGGGCGCAGGCGCTGCTTGGCGGCGGGCGGCGTGTGACCCGGCGCGGTGGTTTTGAACACCAGGCCGTCCACATGCGCACCGGCGCGCTCCATGCGCGCGCGGATGATCTCGCGCAACAGCGTCATTTCCTGCGTCCACGAGGGCGAATCGAGATATACCAGCAGCTCATTGGACTCGGGCAGGTAGCGCAAGCCCGTCACATGCCGCCCCTCGCGCGTGCCCGAGCACACCGCGTTCCACGCGCGATAGACCGCGCGCGACTCCTCGGCAGCCTCCATCTGCGCGCGGCGCTCAGGTGTCGCGGCCGCCAGGATGCGCTGACGCTCTGCGTTCAAAAATCCACTGAAGGCAACCGTTTCGCTCTCGCGCTCGTAATTAGCACGTCTCACCCATGCTCACCACCTTGGCTCGATCAAGCAGGTCATCGGTAAAGTACCCCAGGTTGGTCGTGGTTATGACCGTCTGGATATCATCGCCGATCAGCCGCAGAAAAGCGCCGCGACGCTCGCCGTCGAGCTCGCTCATCACGTCGTCTAAAAGCAGCAGTGGGGCGGTGCCCAGGACATCGCGAGCCACGGCCACCTCCGCCACCTTCCAGGCCAGAACCAACGTTCGCTGTTGACCTTGGCTGGCAAATGAACGGGCGGAGCGACCCGCCACGGTAAACTCAATCTCATCGCGATGCGGTCCCACCAACGTCACGCCGCGGCGAATTTCCTCGTCGGCGTGCTCATCAAGGGCAGCCAGCATGCGCTCGTACGCCCAGCCCTTCAGCTCTTCGCGATCCTCGACCTGGGGCAAATCCCCCAGTGTGGACGTATAGGTCACGTTGGCAGCCTCGCCGGACGCCACTTGCCCGTAGGCAGTGTGTACATGGCCCGCCAGCCGGTCGAGCAGGGCCAACCGGTGCACGAGCAGAGCCGCGCCCGCGCGGGCAATCGAATCGTTCCACGCGCCGAGCATCTCACGGCAGCACCAGGTCTCCTTGAGCAAGGCGTTACGCTGGGTCACGCAGCGCCCATAGGTGCTCGCAAGATCGGCATAGCGTGCGCTCAGTTGCATGCCAAAGTCATCGAGGGCGGCGCGGCGCACACTGGCGCCTCGCTTAACCATGTCCAGATGGTCAGGGCAAAACAGCACGCTCGGCAGAACCCCGCGTACACCGGCGGCAGAGCATCTCTTGCCGTTGCGGCTAAACGAGCGCTTACCGTCCTCCGCGCTCAATCCCATATCAAGCACGCGGCCGTCGCCCTCGAGCCTCAGCTCGACCTTGCACGAGCCCACGCCGTCATGGACGAGCTCGGCTGCGGTCGGATGCCTAAACGAGGCGCCGCTCGTCAGCAGCTGCAGCGCCTCTATGAGATTGGTCTTTCCCGCCGCGTTTGGTCCCGCAAGTATCGTCACGCCCTCGTCCAGGGCAAGACGATAGCTATCGAAGCTGCGGTAGTGCGCGACGGAAAGATCGCGGGCGAACATGGTCATGGCGCAGCGCTAGATGCGGACCGGCATGACCAGGTACAGGTAGTTGATCTTGTCGTAGGACTTGAAGATGCCCGCCTGCGAGTAGCTCTTGAGCTCCAGCGTGATCTCCTTCTCCTTGGACAGGGCATTGAGGCAGCCGAAGATGTAGTGGTAGTTGAAGGCGATGGTGCCCGACTCGCCCTCGGCCTCGACATCGATCGTCTCCTGCGCAAGGTCCTGGTCATTGGAAATGGAGGACAGGCCCATCTGCCCGTTCTCGACATCGATCTCGAACTTGACGGCGGGGTTGGCGCTCGCGATAACGGCCACGCGCTTGAGGGCGGCGTTAAAGGCGGCGACGTCGATCTTGACGCTCGTCACGCACGAATCGGGGATGAGCTGCTTGTAGTTGGGGTACACGCCCTCGATGCGGCGCGACACGTAGGTGGTGTTGCCGGCCTCAAAGACGACCTGGGTGTCGGTAGCCCCGATCATGATGGTCGCCTGGCTGGCCATGATGTTCAGCGCGTCGTTAAAGGCGTCGGCCGGAACGTTGAGTTCAAAGGAGCCCTCGAGGGTTGAGGTCTCGACCTGCGTATCGCACACGGCCAAGCGGAAGGAATCGGTCGCCACCAGGCGCACGGTGTTGTTCTCGACCTTCATGTGCACGCCGCCCAGGATGGGGCGGGCCTTGTCGGTCGAGGTGACGCGCCACACGCGGCCGACCATCTCGGACAAGATATCGGTCGGCAGCTCCACGGCACTCTCGATGGCATAGGCCGGAAACTCGGGGAAGTCATTGGCATCGAGCGTGTTCAGGCGGAACGAGCTCTTCTCGCAACCAATCAGCACCTGACGCTCGGACAGCTCAAAGGTGACCGGGGCATCGGGGAGAGTCTTGGTGATATTGGAGAGCATCTTACAGGGGATAACCATCTCGCCCTCTTCTTCGACATGCGCCGCGATGCGATGACGGATCGAGATGGTGTAGTTAGAGGTCTGGAATTCCAAGATGCCGTCTTGCGCCTTGACGAGCACGCCCGACAGGATGGGAAGGGTGGACGCCGGAGCGACACCCTTCATAACGACGCCGATGGCTTGTGTAAGCGAGCTCTGGCTGACGGTGAACTTCATCTTTTAATACCTTTCTTTAGATATAAATATCTTAATAATAGTAATAGCACTGACGAAACTGTTGATTACTCCCAAAGACGCAGGTCAGACCCAGAAAGAAAATCGACAGCAACCTGTGTGCAACGGGGGTGGTTTTCCACGTTCAAAACCTGCGCAAAACTTTTCATCACCGCGGGTTGGGTTTTAGACACCTTATGCCCGTGGTTTTGACAAGTTTTCAACAGGTGTCTCTATTTCCCTACGAGCGCAGTGTAATTTTATCGCGCAACGATTTGAGATCTTCGGTGACGGTGCGGTCTTCCTGGATCATCTTCTGAACCTTTTTGTAGCTCGTGCTGACGGTCGAGTGGTTGCGGTTGCCAAATTCGGCGCCCACCGCCGTGGTCGTCATCTCGCACATCTCGATGGCCAGATAGATGGCAATGTGGCGTGCCTTGGCGATATTGGCGTTGCGTCGCGGGCCGATGAGCTCCTCGTGCGTCACGCCGTACTGCTCTTCAATGACGGACTGAACCGTTTGCACGTTGATCTTTTTGGCCGATGTGTCGAAGTACTGGCTGGCGATGGCGTCGATATCGTCAAAGGTGAGCTCCCCGCCCTCGCGCTCGCGGTCGCCCGCCTCGCCGGCGCAGCGCTCGCAAAAGCTCTCGAGTTCGCGGATGTTGGTGCCCGAGACCTCGGCCATGTGTTTAAAGTGCTCGTCGGTCAGGTGTCCGCCGTCGCCCCCATAGGCCGCCAGCAGCGAGTCGTCGCCTGCCTCGGGAGCGGCGACGATGGTGTTCTCGTAATAGCGCTGCAAGATCTTGTATTTCATCTCGTAGCTGGGCTCTGCGACCAGGCAGAGCATGCCGGCGTTGAAGCGGCTGGTCAGACGCTCGTCCATGCTCAGATCCTTGGGGGCGCGGTCTGCCGCGATGACGACCTTCTTGTTGTTGCGGATGAACTCGTCCATGAGCTGGAAAAAGTAGTCCACGCTCGCGCGCTTGCCGATGATGTTTTGGATGTCATCGATGATGAGCACGTCCACGCCGTGGTACGCCTGCATGATGGGGGCGTTGCTCTTCTTTTGGCGGTCGAACTCGGTCATCAGGTCGTCCAGATATGCCTGGGAGTTGGCATACTTGACCTTGATCTCGGGCGACTTCTCGGCGAGCTCGTTTTTGATGGCAAGCAGTAGGTGCGTCTTGCCCAGGCCCGATTTGCCGTAGATGAACAGCGATGTGCATGTGCCGCGCTCGTCCGCGAGGGCGGCAAACTTGAGTGCCGAGCGATAGGCATGGCTGTTCTCGGGGCCGTAGACAAAGTTCTCAAAGGTAAATTTTGAGTTCGCGGCGAGCGGGGCTCCATCCGTATTCTGCTCGGCCGGCACGGTCGGTGCTGGCACGGGTGAAGCGGGGGCCGCAGCTTGCGTGGATTTAGCCGGCGCTCCGCCCTTCATCTGGTTCATCATGCGACGAAAATCATCGGCCGAGAGTGTGTTCTTGATTGCAATGCCCGAATCCGCGCTCGCCGCTGCGTCGTGAGCGATTGGCATGTGCGCGACGCGTGCGTTCGCTGGCGTCGCCGCCGCGGTCGGCAACGGTGCCATGGTTTCACGGGAAACATCGCTGTGCTGGTGCTCGATTGTCGGCACGTCGCCTGCGGAGGCCGACACCGCCGGGGAAGCAGCGGGAGCCGCGGCGGCCGCCGTCGCGGCAGCGGATTCCGTCGCGGCAGCGGATTCCGTCGCGGCGCCTTGCGGTGCCACGATGTCGAGCGCAATCGGTGCAAAGGCGATTTCTTCCAGATAGGCCTCAATAGTCGGCTGATGCTTTTTGAGCTGCGCGATGGCAAAGCGCGAGGGGGCCTCGATCGTGAGCGTATCTTCGGTCAGGCTTATGGCGCGCGATTGCCCCAGCATGTTGATGAGGCGTGCATCTTGGCCGTCGCGCTGACAAAAGGCGATGGCATCCCCCAGGATGATGCTTGCTTCCTCGTCCACTGTCTCTCCCGTTCTTTAGCTCTGAGCTCGCACGCGAGCGGCGCCGAGTTCGGTCAGATGGTATTTCTGGCCATGCTTGATGACCAAGCCGGCCTGCGCCAAGTCATTGAGCGTGCGTGACCAAGTGGGGGCCGAGTTTCCAAACGCCCTCGCCAGATCGGTTGCACCGCACGCTTGATTTTGCGCCAGATAGCCTAGCGCGGCGTTGCCGCGATCGCTTACGAACACGTCCGGTTGTGGCTGCGCATACTGATTTGCTGCATTAGGATACATCATTTGAGCTGCTGGTTGTTGAGAACTCTGCATCGGCGGCATTTGCTGTTGAAAACTTTGAGGCCACTGTTGGTAAGGCTGCGGAGGCATCTGCTGGGCCCAAGGGTTGTACTGCTGCTGCGGCATCTGCTGGTACGGCTGCTGATATCCCTGCTGGTACTGCTGCGGGAACTGCTGGCCATACCCCAGTGGCGACATCTGCTGATATGGATATCCCTGTTGGTACGGCTGATAGCCCATTTGCTGGCCGCCCGGTGCCCCCGTTGCCTGCTGCATTGCTGCTGCATCCTGATCCGCCAGCGGCATGGTCTCTGGCATGTTTGGCAGCATCGACATCGATGTCGCCTGGGGCTCTTGTGTAGGAAGCATTCCGGGCTGCTGCATCTGTCCCACGGGGGGCTGCATCTGCTGCGTTGCCATGGGCTGCTGCGCAAAAGCTCCCGGCAGGGGATATGTGGGCTGTTCCGTCTCGGGCCGCACGGCAGCGCCGCGTCCGCCGGCACGCTCGATTTCCTGCACGCGTTTAGGGTTCAGGCTTACCGTAACCACGGTGCCGTTGCCCATGTTGTCCTCGATGGATACGGCACCGCCGGCGTTTTCCAAATACTCCTGCACCATGGGAAACCCTGCTCCGGTTCCACGGATATAGCGCTTCATCTTGCTGTTTGCGCTGGTAACGCCAAAGTCGAAAGCGCGTTCCTTGTCGTCGATGCCGGGTCCTTGGTCAGCAAAGCGGATGGTGTCTCCGCCGTCCAGAATCGAGATGATGGGCTCGGCAAAGTGCGCGTGGATAAAGTTTTCGACAATCTCGCGGATGACCATGAGCGAGATATGGCCACCTTGTTCTTTCATGCACTGGTAGACGGTGTTGGTCGTCTCTTCCAAATACGTGCGGACATCTTGCGGATCAATGACGATCACACGCGGTGTCGACAGCATGTCGTCATAGACGGCGATGCGCGCGGCGTACATGGCTTTTGGCGCCTGCGTGGTTGTCTGCTCGCCTTCCTCACGCTCTTCGCGCATGCCGGTGATGTGCTCGTTGTCGGGTGCCGGGTCTCCGGAATCGACCATGGTGTAAAAGTCGTCAGACATGCCGCTCGCAATCTTCCAAAAGGTTTCGAACAAATAGTAGCTCACCGTGCAATGTTTCTCATCTTTCGACAAACTTTCAAAACCTGTTGAAAACTTTGGAAAACCGACGAAAAGTTCTCAACATTGCCAACATAACCTGTTGAAAACTCGATGAAATATCGTGAAAAGTTGCCATGCACCGCTAAATCGAGCTTGGCTTATGGGGGAACCGTGTGAACTGCGCAACCTTTTACCTTTGATTTCTTGACATTTGAACATTGATTTCCCTACAATCTTCAAGCTCACGTGTCTATATCTGCGTCCGCGTCCCCGCGGACACTCGAAATGCAGCAGGAGGAACTTAAGATGAAGCGTACGTATCAGCCTAATAAGCGTAAGCGTGCCAAGACCCATGGCTTCCGTGCCCGTATGGCCACTAAGGGTGGTCGTGCCGTGCTCGCCCGTCGTCGTGCCAAGGGCCGCAAGCGTCTCACTGTCTAGCAGCGATACACACATCTCGCATGAAGACTATTAAGTCTCGGCAAGATTTCGAGCATGTGTTCAGTCAGGGGCGTCGTTTCAATCACCCTCTGATTCGAATGACCATATGTGAATCGGTTGGCGAAGGCGACTCCGGAAGGGTCGCCTTCGTTGGTGCTAAGCGACTCGGTTGTGCCGTCGTGCGCAACCGATCTAAGCGTGTGATGCGCGAGGCCGCCCGCAGCTGCGGATTTCCCGTTGCGGGTTATGACATCATCTTGTTTTCAACTCCCAAGACTAGGGTTTCCTCGCCGCAGGAGATGGACAAGGCGTTGCGTTCGCTTATGAAGCGCGCCGGCGTTGCCGGGGAGGAGCGATGAGCAATCACGTTTTGCGACGTGTTGCCATCGCTCCTATTCGCATATATCAACAGGTTATTTCGCCCTTATTGCCTGACGCCTGCATTTATTACCCAACGTGCTCGCAATACGCCGTCCAGGCGATTGAGAAGCACGGTGTTTTGAGAGGCTGCTGGCTTGCCGTGAGGCGCATCGCTCGCTGCAATCCCCTGCACGTCGGCGGTTATGACCCTGTGCCCTAGCGGGCACTCGCTATCGGAGGAAAACTTACATGTGGGATTGGATCGTTAACATCCTTTTCGAGCTGCTCAAGCTCATCCAGACCTTTGCGGTCGACTGGGGCCTGTCCATCATCATCCTGGTGGTCATCATCCGTCTGCTGCTGACGCCGCTCATGCTCAAGTCGACCAAGTCGACGGCTCGCATGCAGGTGCTGCAGCCCAAGATGCTCGAGATCCAGGAGCGCTATGCCGACGATCCCCAGCGTCAGGCCGAGGAGATGCAGAAGTTCTACAGCGAGAACAAGTTCAACCCCATGGCTGGCTGTCTGCCGCTGCTGATTCAGATGCCTATCCTGTTCGCCCTGTTTACATTGCTGCGCAACCTGCCGCAGTACTTTAACGACGGCACGTTCTCGTTCTTCAACATCCTGCCCGACCTGACCACCACGCCGAGCGCTTCCTTTGCCGATGGCTTTATGGTTGCACTGCCTGCGCTGGTTTGCCTGATCCTGTTCGCCGTCCTGACCCTGATTCCGCAGCTCTATATGTCGCGCAACCAGACCGGCCAGCAGGCTCAGAGCATGCGCATGATGGCCGTTGTCATGACGGTCATGATGCTTTGGATGGGCTGGAGCCTTCCCGTTGGTGTTCTGCTGTACTACGACGTCTCGTCTGCTTGGCAGGTTATCCAGCAGATTTTTGTGACGCAGAAGGTCATCGACAAGGCGAAGGCCGATGAGGAGGAGCGTCTTAAGAACGCTCCGCTGCAGGTTGAGGTCACTCGTCGAGAGAAGAAGCCGCGCCCGCACAAGAAGAAGTAACGGGATATCAATCTTATTTAGGTACCTAACTTTTGGAGTACGTTATGTCTGAAGAGATCATCGAGGATATGCTTGAGGAGGTTGCCCCGCAGGTCGCGGGCGATTATCCCGAGATTGCACAGCGCTACAAGGCTGGTGAAGAGCTGACCGATGAGGAGCTCGACACCATTGCCGATGTTGCGATTTCCATCCTGCGTTCCATCCTTTCGCACTTCGATGCCGCCAACTCTCCTATCGATGAGTATGAGGGCGACGAGGGTGAGCTGATTTTGGATGTAACGGCTCCCGACCTTGCTGTTCTCATTGGCCGTCATGGTCGCACCCTTGATGCCCTTCAGGTTATGTTCTCTTTGCTGGTGAGCCGCAAACTTGGCTTTAGGTATCCGGTTGTAGTGGACGTAGAGGGATACAAGAGTCGCCGTCAGGACAAGGTTGCTTCCATGGCTCAGTCTGCTGCCGAGCGTGCCATCCGCACTCATAAGAGTGTTTCGCTTCCGCCCATGAATGCCTACGAGCGTCGACTGGTTCACATTGCACTTCGTGGCAATGATGCCGTCGATACTCATTCTGAGGGTTCTGACCCTGATCGCCATGTGGTGATTGTTGCTCGATAATCTTCTCGAGCTTATGCTAAGGGGACGTGGTTTCCACGTCCCCTTTTTTTGTCAAAAGTTCTCGATACACTGATTTTTGTCAGAAAGGAGCTTTCGTTGTTAGTACTTACTGATCAGCAGGCTGACGAGATGTTGAGTCGTCTGACTTCCTATTGCAAAGAGTATTCCTTGAGCGTAACTGATGTTGAGCTGAGGAAATGTATTCAGCATTTGGATTTGGTTCTAGAAACAAATAAGACAACCAATCTCACCCGTATTCTTAACGTAGAAGATGCTGCAGTACTTCATATCCTCGACTCACTTGTTTTGCTCCCCTATATCAACAAGGCTCCTGAGGGAGCTTTGCTCGATATGGGGACAGGTGCGGGCTTCCCTGGTATTCCATTAACCATAACCTCGCATCGTAAAGCTAATTATATTGACTCTGTTGGCAAGAAGGTTGATGCGGTTAATTCCTTTGTCCATGCTCTTGGATTGAAACATGCTCATGCGGTTCATGATCGTCTTGAAGAATATGCTCGAAGCCATAAGAAGCAGTTCTCTGTTGTAACCGCCCGCGCACTGGCCCCTCTACCGATTCTTGTTGAGTATGCGGCTCCGTATCTGAAGGATGGAGGGCTATTTGTTATAACCAAGGGCAATCCTTTGGATGAGGAGCTTGCTTCCGGCATGTCAGCAGCTAAGATTTGCGGCTTCACTTTGCTTCTGAATGACGCAATTGATTTGCCTGAAGGCTTGGGACACAGGGAGTTCATTGTTCTTAAGAAGAGTCATCCAGCATCCGTCTCATTGCCTCGTGCAAATGGCGTGGCAAAGAAGAATCCGCTTGCCTAGATGTTTCACGTGAAACATAATGGATACTAACAACTTGCAGTGTTTCACGTGAAACATGGCGGTTGATATCGATTCGGAATGTTTCACGTGAAACATCCTCCGTTTGACAGCTTTAATACACACCAGGAGGGACCGTGGGATTTCGCGACGTTAAGCGTTCTAAGAGCGCAAAAGACACGCGTATCATTGCAATCATCAATCAAAAAGGCGGCGTCGGTAAGTCAACGACGGCTGTAAACCTTGCAGCAGCACTGGGTGAGCAGGGTCGTAAGACATTGATTGTCGATTTTGATCCGCAGGGAAACAGCACCAGTGGATTCGGAATTGAAAAAGAAGACCTTGATCAATGCATCTATGATGCATTGTTGAATGATGTGCCGGCTGAATCGCTTGTTCTTGATACAAATTGTAAAAAGGTATTCGTTATTCCGGCTACAATTCAACTTGCAGGCGCGGAAATTGAGCTCGTAAGCGCAATTGCTCGTGAAACCCGCCTCAAAGATTTGCTTGAGCCGATTCAGGACGAGTTTGACTTTATTTTCATTGACTGTCCTCCTTCGCTCGGCCTGCTTACTATCAACGCTTTGACTGCAGCAGACAGCGTTTTGATTCCGATCCAGTGCGAATATTACGCACTCGAGGGCGTTACGAAGCTGCTTGAGTCAATGAAGATGGTCAAATCACGGCTGAACAAGGGCTTAGACACCTATGGTGTGCTTATGACCATGTATGACTCGCGTACTTCACTATCGAATCAGGTTGTTGAGGAGGTTCAATCGTACTTTGGTGATAAGGCGTTTAAGACGCTAATCCCCCGTACGGTTAAAATCTCCGAAGCTCCGTCTTTTGGAGAACCGGTAATTACCTATGCACCTCAAAATAAGGGTGCAAAAGCATATATGAACCTTGCAAAAGAGGTGATCAAGCGTGCCTAGTGTAAAGAAACGTGGCGGATTGGGACGTGGACTCAATGCTTTGGTCTCAGAGGCCGAGTATGAGACCGGCGGTTCGGCTGCATCGGCTTCAAATGCCGCATCTGAAACAAAACTAACTATTGAGGATATCGTTCCCAACCCTAATCAGCCGCGAATTCACTTTAACGAAACTGAACTTCGCGAGTTGAGCGAGTCAATCCAAGAACATGGCGTTTTGCAGCCGCTTTTGGTTCGCAAGCATGGAAACGGCTATGAGATCATCGCTGGTGAGCGTCGTTACCAGGCGTCAAAGCTTGCTGGCCTTGAAGAATTGCCAGTCATCATTAAAGAGGTAAATGATGAAGAGATGCTGGCTCTTGCTCTTATCGAAAACCTTCAGCGTTCTGATCTGAATCCCGTCGAAGAGGCTAAGGGCTATCGCCAACTCATTGATGCCAGCGGGATGACCCAGGAGGCATTGTCGAAGGCAGTAAGCAAGTCACGCTCTGCAATTACAAACTCGCTGCGTCTTCTCGATCTCCCCGAAGTAGTTCAGCAGATGATTTTTGAGGGCAAACTTACTGCTGGTCATGCACGTGCGATTCTTGCAGTTCCCTATGAGGACGCGCGTATTCGACTTGCAGAGAAAGTTGTTACAGAGGGCCTTTCCGTAAGAGCGACAGAAAATCTTGCTCCGTTGTTTTCTGCCGGAGAGACACCTAAGACGCCGAGGCCTGCAACGCCTCAGTCTTTTAAAAAGGCTGCCCGCGTGCTTCGTCAGGTTTTTAATACCAACGTGCGTGTGAAGAGCTCGCGTGGAAAGAATAAGATTGAGATTGAGTTTAAAGACGAGGAAGAGCTCTCTCGTATTCTTGGCGAAATGATTCAGTTTGATCAAGGAGGCCAAGATGAGGAATAAGATTTTAACAGCGATTGCATTGGTGACGACTGTCACGGCTGGTGCCTTTGCTGGCTATAGGATCGCGACAGACGATGAACTTCGAGGTCGTTTGCTTCGTAGCGCGCAAGATATCGTCGATACTTCCAAAAAGAAAATGGATGTTATGACAGAAGATGTTGCCATGCGTACTGCTCAGGTAACGAAGAATCCCAAGATTAATCAAGGTTGGGTCAGCAACCAATGGGAAAATGTAGGCTATTAGGTACCTAACAATTACTCAGCATATTTTGAGGGGTCCTTGTCTGATTCATGAGACAAGGACCCCTTATTTTGGCCGTAAAAAATGGGACAGGTAGCAGCTGATTCAAAATTAAGGTCAATAAATGAAACGACCCCGGTTGCATATTCTGTAACCGGGGTCGTTCGATGTTTCACATGAAACGTTTTGGGATGCGACTCCCCTATGCGTTCTTCTGAACTTTGAAGCGCTGCTTCAGCTGTCCGCAAGCGGCGTCAATATCGTTACCACGGGAGTTACGAATCGTGGTCTCGATGCCACGGGACTCAAGACGACGCTGAAGATCCTCAACCTTATGAATCGGCGAAGGCTTGAGCGGGCTACCCTCGATGTCGTTAAGCTGAATGAGGTTAACGTGGCACAGCGTTCCCTCGCAGAAGTCGCAGAGCGCCTGCATTTCGGGATTCGTATCGTTGACGCCTTCGATCATGGCATACTCATAGGTCGGGCGGCGGCCGGTCTTCTCGGTGTAGAGCTGAAGCGCTTCGTGAAGGCGAAGCAGCGTGTACTTCTTAACACCGGGCATGAGCTTATTGCGCGTCGACTGGATGGCGGAATGCAGGGAAACGGCAAGCGTGAACTGCTCGGGGATATCGGCAAATTTGCGAATACCGGGAATAACGCCGCTGGTAGAGACGGTGAGGTGACGAGCGCCGATACCGATGCCATCGGGGTCGTTGAGGATTCGCAGCGCCTTGAGAACCTCGTCGTAGTTGGCAAACGGCTCGCCCTGGCCCATGAAGACAACGCTCGTGGCGCGCTCGCCAAAGTCGTTGGATACATGAAGTACCTGGTCGACGATCTCTTGAGCGGTCAGAGAGCGCTTGAGGCCGTTGAGACCGGTAGCGCAAAAGGCACAGCCCATGCCACAGCCTGCCTGGGTGGAAACGCAGACGGAAAGCTTGTTACGACGGGGCATGCCGACGGTCTCGACGGAAACGCCGTCGTGGTACTCGAGCAGATACTTGCGAGAGCCATCTTTGGAAACCTGCTTGGTGAGTTCAGTCGGCGTGTCAAAGGCAAAAGCCTCTTTAAGCTGCTCGCGGAAAGCCTTGGGAAGGTTGGTCATATCGTCAAACGAACAAACGTTCTTCTCAAAGACCCATTCGATGAGCTGCTTCGCGCGGAAGGCGGGCTGGCCAAGCTCGGCCACGAGCTCGCGAATATCGTTTTGGCTCAAGTCGCGAATGTCCTGAGATTTAGTCCTGGGATTCATGGAAGCCTTTCGATTTTGGGGAAACGTAGAGGGTATCGCTACAATATGGTATCAGCTGCAGAAATTATAGAGGAGGAGTCTGCCCATGCCGGGTAAAAGCCTAGAGAACATGCACGTAGCGGTCTTGGCGGGCGGTCATTCCGCTGAGCGCGAGATCTCGCTCAATTCGGGAAAGAACGTCGTGGTTGCCTTGAAGGAGGCCGGCTACACTTCGGTGGAGCTGCTCGACACGGCTGCCGATGATTTTATGGTAACCATGGCGACCGGCGGCTTTGACGTGGCGTTTATCGCCATGCACGGTGCCGGCGGCGAGGATGGCGCCATGCAGGGCGCCATGGAGACCCTGGGTATCCCCTACACGGCCTCGGGCGTGCTTGCCAGCGCCTGCGGTGCCGACAAGGAGGTCTCTAAGCTCCTGTACGCCAAGGCGGGCATCCCCATTGCCCCCGGCCTCGCGCTCGAGGTGGGCGATGAAGTCGATATCGATCATATCGTCGAGGTTTGTGGCGAGCGCTGCTTTGTGAAGCCGGCCGTCAACGGTTCCAGTTATGGCATTTCCCTGGTCCATGAGCCCTCCGAGCTGCCCGCGGCAATCGCCAAGGCGTTTGAGTACGGCGACAAAGTGCTGGTCGAGAAGTGCATCGAGGGTACCGAGATCACCGTCGGCGTGTACGGCGAGGACGACGTGCGCGCTCTGCCGATTGTCGAGATTCGTAAGCCCAAGGACTGCGAGTTCTACGATCTGGACGTGAAGTATGTCGACCCTACGGACATCCATCGCATTCCGGCGCAGATTTCACCCGAGAATTACACTCGCGCTCAGGAGCTTGCCTGCGCTGCTCACAAGGCCCTCGGTTGCCTGGGTATCTCGCGCAGCGACTTTATTGTGAGTGAGGACGGCCCCGTTATCCTCGAGACCAATACCATTCCCGGCATGACCGATACGTCGCTGTATCCGGATGAGATCCGCCACACCGACGACATGACGTTCCCGCAGGTCTGTGACAGCCTGATCCGTATGGGCCTTCGTCGAGCGGGCATTGCATGCTAATCGAGGACGCGGTTTCGTCAGGAACGCCGCAGTTTGTCATCGACTCCTATGCCACGCTTGCCGAACGCGCCAAAACGCAGTCCTTCGGCCTTATCGAGGAAGATGTGATTGTCCTCGATACCGAGACCACAGGTCTTTCGGTGCAGGACAACGAGCTGATCGAGATCTCGGCGGCCCGTCTTTCGGGCCGCGAGATCGTCGACCGCTTCGATACCTTCGTGCATCCCAAGCAGCTGATTCCCGCCGAGATTACCGAGCTCACGAGCATTACAAATGCCGATGTGGCAGATGCCCCGTCGGCCGTTGAGGCCGTCGCCGCTCTCGCCGATTTTGTCGGTGGTTGCCCGGTAATCGCACATAACGCCACGTTCGACCGCTCGTTTATCGAGTCGGTCAAAGGCGGCGTCAACGTGAGCGATATTTGGATCGATTCGCTGGCGCTGTCGCGCATCGCGCTTCCGCGCCTGGCCTCGCACAAGCTGTCTTTTATGGCCGATCTGTTTGGCTGTGACTCGGTATCACACCGTGCCAATGCCGACGTCGACGCCCTGTGTGGCGTATGGCGCGTGTTGCTCGTGGCACTCACCGACTTGCCCCAGGGCCTCATGGCGCGCCTAGCCGACATGCATCCGGACGTGCCTTGGTCCTATCGTCCAATCTTCTCATTCTTGGCGGGGCAGAACCCTGGTTCTATCTTCTCTCTCAGCGCCGCTCGTGCTGACGTTCTCAAGGCCGATCGCGCCGACGATCGGGTGGACGCCGACGAACTGCCGGTACTCAAGATGCCGAGTCGTGAGGAGATTGAGGCAGACTATGCGCCAGGTGGCCTGGTCAATCGCATGTATCCCACCTACGAGCCGCGTGATGAGCAGATCGCGATGGCGCTCGAGGTCCGCGATGCGCTGGTCACGGGCACTCATCGTGTAATTGAGGCGGGCACGGGCGTCGGCAAATCGATGGCCTATCTGGTGCCTTTTGCCGAGGCAGCACGCCGTAACAACATCACGGTTGGTATTGCGACCAAATCGAACAATCTTGCCGACCAGCTCATGTACCATGAGCTGCCAAAACTTGCCGAGCAACTGGACGGTGGTCTGTCATTTTGCGCTCTCAAGGGCTATGACCACTATCCGTGCCTGCGCAAGCTTGAGCGCATGAGCCGAGGCCAGGTCGAGATTACCACCAAGCGCGATCCGGCGGACACGCTCACGGCGGTCGCGGTCATTATGGCGTACGTCTGCCAATCAGCCGATGGCGACCTCGACTCGCTCGGCATTCGGTGGCGCAGCGTCAACCGTCCCGACTTTACGACGGCCTCGCGCGAGTGTGCTCGTCGCCTCTGCCCGTTTTTCCCTGACAAATGTTTGGTCCACGGCGCTCGACGTCGTGCGGCGCATGCCGACGTGGTGGTCACCAACCATTCCCTGCTGTTCCGCAATGTCGCGGCCGAGGGCAGGATTTTACCTCCGATTCGTCATTGGGTAATCGACGAGGCCCATTCCATCGAGCGCGAGGCGCGCCGTCAGTGGGCGCGCGTGGTGTCGGCGGACGAATCACGCGTTCTGTTTGAGCGCCTGGGTGGCTCGAGCACCGGCGCGCTAAGCCAGGTTTCCCGTGATTTGGCAACCTCCGAGGGCTCTACGCTCTACCTGGGCCTTACTGCCAAGGCGACGTCGACGGTTGCGCGCGCGAGCATGGCAATCGCCGACGTGTTCGATGGCGTTCGCGAGCTCGGTCGCCGTGCCCGTGGGGGTTATGACAATGCCAATCTATGGATTGGCCCCGAGTTGCGCGAATCTGACGACTGGCATGATTTCTTACAGTCGGCCTACACTGCCATCGACGCATTGGAACAAGCTGACAAGAGCGTCGACGCGCTGGTGCAAGCCGTCGCCGCCGACAAGCCCGAGGTTGTTGTCGACCTGGGCGATATTTCGCGCCGCCTGCACGAGCTGGCCGAGAACCTCAAACTCATCATCGACGGCACCGATGAACACTACGTGTATTCGCTGCAGGTCAATCGCAGGCTGCGTGCCGGCGGAGAGTCAATGACCGCAGAGCGCATCGACATTGGCGAGGCCTTGGCAACCGAGTGGCTGCCCGAGGTTCACACGGCTATCTTTGCCTCGGCGACCATGACGGTGTCCAAAAGCTTTGAACACTTTAACCACGCGGTCGGCCTCGATCGCATTGGTGCTTCAACATCCACATCGCTGCACTTGGACTCGAGCTACGACTTCGATTCGAACATGGCTGTAGTCGTTGCGGGCGATATCCCCGATCCGCGCGATCGTGAGAGCTATCTTACGGCGCTCGAGCGCGTGCTGGTCGACGCCCATCTTGCCATGGGCGGATCGGTGCTCACGCTGTTCACCAATCGGCGCGACATGGAAGACCTGTACGCCCGCGTTGAGCCCAAAATGGCCCGTGCGGGTCTGGAGCTCAACTGCCAGCAGCGCAACTCATCTCCCCGTCGCCTGCGCGACCGGTTTATCAGCGAGCCGACTTCATCGCTTTTTGCGCTTAAGGCCTTCTGGGAGGGATTCGACGCCAGCGGCGAGACGCTGCGCTGCGTCATCATTCCCAAGCTGCCGTTCTCGAGCCCCACGGACCCGCTCTCGTGCGAGCGCAACCTGCGCGAAGACCGCGCTTGGGCGCGCTATTCGCTGCCCGAGGCGGTGCTCGAGGTCAAGCAGGCGGCTGGCCGCCTTATCCGCTCGTCGACCGATTGCGGCGTGCTGATTCTGGCCGACCCGCGCCTGGTGACGAAGGGCTACGGAAAGAAGTTCTTAACGTCGCTGCCCACGAGCTCCTACCAGCGCATCGAATCGGCGCAGATCGGGCACTATCTGCAACTGTGGCGTGCACGCCACGAGCGGCGGCGCTAAAGCGGACAAACGAGGGTTTTTGCCATATCGCACAGACGCTTTGACAGGGCGGGGTCATCCAAGATGCGGATGGCTCCGCCCGCTGCGATTACCTGGCTCAGTAGCCAACGCTCGGAGCCGTAATGCACGGTTACCATTGCCATGTCTGCCCCGCTGCGCTCGATTAGGGTGATGCCGGCCCAGTCCAGATGCTCCGCCATATTGAATGGCATCAAGAGCTTTGCGCTACGCTGCGTCCGGGCAAGGGAATCGTGGAGGGATGCGACGTCCGGTGCGTGAGACACGACGGAGTCTTCCGTCAAGGTGAGTCCCTCGATTTTATCCATGCGATAGGTGCGCTGCTCATCGACTGCGATGTCCCAGGCAATCAAGTATGTTTGGTCGCCGTTTGCCGTAATGCGCAAGGGGTCGACCAGACGCTCGCGTGGCCGTGCATCGTCCATCGAGCGATACGAGATGCGGCAGCGAACGCCGTCCTGAATGGCGCAGCTCAGCTGCTGCCAGTGCGACCCGTGGTTGACGGTGTCAAAGACGCGCTGGTTATAGCCGAGCTCTTCGGGTAGAAGAGCATGCCGAATCCGGGCTGCCGTCTGTGGCTCGATCCCCAACGATTCAAGTTCGTGGTTGAGCACAGCGCCCTCGGCTGCACTCAAGCGCAACGGTAGCACACGCCCGGCGTCACCAGTGAGGACCACACGCTCGCCGTGGCATTCGCAGATGATGCGCGCGCCCGATTCTCGGTCCGCGAGCGTCGAGACGATCTCGAGAATCTCGTCGAGCGATACTCCCGTGATGTCAAAGCGGCCGCAAATCTCGGTTCGTGTCATGCCGCTCTCGCCGGCGGCGTAGAGGGCCTCCATGATGTCGATGGCGCGCGAGAGTCTCTGCTCGCTGGTGAGTTTACGCACGGGCATACTCGTGCACCGTCCTTTCAATGAGGTGGTTCCACGCCTGCTTGAGCGATTTGGGGGCCATGGGCCTCATGCCGTCCATGGCGTGGGCCATGCAAAATGAGGCGGCGGCTTCAAGGTCGCGCACGTCAACGGTCCAGATCCATCCCGCATCGGTGTGTGTGAGCTCACCTCGCCCGCGCGTGAGGCCGTTGATCATATCGATCTGCGTCTGAGGGGCGAACGAGAACGTGGCTGCAACGGGCGGTCGGTCGGCGAAATCGAATTCAAAGAACAGATAGTCGTTGAGATTGAAGTCCGCAGGGATGGCGTAGGCCTTCGAAGGACGCCATGCGCGAACGATACGGTCGCAGCGGAATGTCCTGATGTCGTCGGTGACATTGTCGAGGCCGCAGAAGTACGCCACGCCCTCGCGTTCGAACATGCCGTAGAC
>UQVT01000013.1 GCA_900544465.1 uncultured Collinsella sp.
GTCTATTCGACCCATACTATGTAGCTTGTGGCCGATGCCAAAGGGCGTGGTACCATAGCGCGAACGTGAAATCGGAAAAGTGAGGCCCAGATGGTCGATCAGGAAAAAGTCGAGGCCGCCATTAAGCTGTTGCTTGAGGGCATAGGCGAGGACCCAACTCGTGAGGGCCTGCTGGAGACCCCGGCGCGCGTTGCCCGTATGTATGGTGAGATCGCCGGCGGTATGGATCAGAGTGCCGAGGAGCACCTGTCCAAAACCTTTGCCGTCGCTTCGAACGACTTGGTTATCGAGCGCGACATCACGTTCTACTCGCTGTGCGAACATCATCTGCTGCCGTTTTATGGCAAGGCCGCCATTGGTTATATCCCCAACGGCCGTGTCGCAGGGCTCTCTAAGCTTGCCCGCACGGTTGAGGTCTACGCCCGTCGTCTGCAGCTGCAGGAGCAGCTGTGCGCACAGGTTGCCGATGCCCTCATGGAGTATCTCGCTCCCCAGGGAGCGATTGTGCTCATGGAGGCTGAGCATATGTGCATGACCATGCGCGGCGTGCAAAAGCCTGGCACCAAGACCGTGACGCTCGCTCGCCGCGGCGTCTTTGAGACCGATCCCGCGCTCGAGGAGCGGTTCTTTAGGATGCTGGGCCGTTAGCATGAGGGTCGTCAACGACTTTACATCGAAGACCGATGAGGGGACGCCGCGTCGCGGCTTCATGGCTTCGGGCCTGGCCCCCTTTGATGCCATGCCTCGCATTGATTACATTTGTGCCAACGGGCTGTTTCGGCGGCACCTGGGCAACATTGCGCAGTTGGAATCGGGGCGCATCTTCTGCCGCCACGGTATTGACCATCTGCTCGATGTCGCTCGCATTATGTGGATCAAGAATCTCGAGGAACAGCTCGAATTTGACCGCGAGGTCATCTACGCCACGGCACTTCTTCACGATATCGGCAAAGATGAACAGTATGAATCGGGTATATCCCATGATGTTGCAAGCGAACGCGTCGCTGATGCGATTCTCGGCGGCATGCCCGATGATGTGGCGTTTGAGCCGGCCGATGCCGCAGCCATTAAGACGGCCATTCTGGGCCATCGAAAGCTGCGCGTGAACAGCCAACCGCTTGAGCGTCTGCTCTATGCGGCCGATAAAGCGTCGCGCGCCTGCTTTGCATGCCCCGCGCGCAATGCTTGCAACTGGAGCGATGATAAAAAGAACCTGTCGATTCGCGTGTAGTTAGTTTGCGCGGTCGGGGTTCTAAACGAAGGAGACGATCGCGATGAGCAATAAGAAACTGCCCGAGAATGCAACCAAGACTGAAGGTGCCGAGCTCGCCCGCCGTGGAAGGGGCGAAATATCCACCGCAACGGCGGTACCCCACGTGAGCTATGACGATCTGCGCCATGCCGACCGCATCACCGTTGAAGGTCTCGAAGTCTTTGCCAACCACGGCGTGTATCCCGAGGAGAACGCGCTGGGCCAGAAGTTCATCGTGTCCTTGGTGCTCTATGCCGACCTGCGTGCAGCGGGGGAGCACGATAACCTGGACGCCTCGATTGACTATGGCTCGGTGTGCCACGATGTCGATGGCTATCTGCGCGAGCATACGTTTAAGCTCATCGAGGCTGCAGCCGAGGGTGTGGCCTCGATGCTGCTACGTCGTTACCCCCTGCTGCTTGGCGTGCGTGTTAAGCTCGATAAGCCTTGGGCGCCCGTCGGTCTTCCCCTGGCAAGCTGCGGCGTCGAGATCGAGCGCGTGCGCTAACCGACGCTAGAGCTCGTTGGCGGGCGGTTTTTTGAGCCGCTGCGACAGAACCCTATTGTTGGGACAGTACGTGTCGAGCAGGGCATGGAACCGCTGATTGTGGCTTGGCTCGAGCAAATGGACGAGCTCGTGGGCGACAACCATGTCAAGGCACTCGACGGGGTAGGCGGCAAGTTCGCGTGCAATGCGAATGGTGCCGGTTTTGGGCGTGCATGAGCCCCAGCGCGTTTTCATGCTGCGTACGGAAACGCGGGAAATGGCGACACCCATTGCGATTTCGTATGCGTGCACCATATCGCGCAGCGCCGATGTGACTTCGGACGTATAGAGCTGGTCGATGTGGATCTGGAGTTCTTTGGGCGTTAGGCCGTCGAGGGCTGTGCGCTGCTTTGCCTGCGTGCACCCACTTGGCTCGTCGGTACCCATAAAACTTGCGAAGGTAGCCTGCTTGGGCCGCGGTGCGGGTGGCTCAAAGTTGTGATCGAGTGCATCCTGAACGGTGATGGGTTTGCCCCAAAGCGCAATGATGGACGAGGGACTGAGCGGCTCTCGCGCCGTCGCCTGACGTTGCTCGCGCTGGGCAAGTCGGCTGATAATCCAGGCGCTGTTGCGCTTCACAAACGCTTCGATACGCTCGCGGCTGGCGCCGAGCGGTGCACTGGCGTGGACCTCACCGCTCGATGTGACGCGTAGGTTGAAGTTCTTGACGCGCTTTTTGGTAACGATGACGGGGATGGGCGTCCCATCCGGTCGGGATGCGGAAATCGTAAACTGCTGCGTCAAAAGCGGTCCTTCAGATTGGGGACGGGCCGGCATGTCGACCGTTCGGCATGCCGGCCCGCTCAAGGGATGTGAAATTAATAACGCTCAAAGAAGGCAAGCGCGTTGTCGCTGCAGAGCTTCTGCATCACGGTCTTGCCAAAGTGCTTGGAGAGCATGTTCTGGAACTCGGGCATCTTGCTGGCATCGGAGAGGAAGGCGGGCACCGTGGCACCGTCCCAGTCGCCGCCGAGCGCGATGACGTCCTCGCCGCCCAGGTCGAGCCAGTGCTCGATATGTGCCGCTAGCTGGTCGAAGGTGACGTCTGCGGCGGTCTTGTCGGTTGCGTCGTTGAAAAGGAACTCGCTGCAGTAGTTGAGGCCGACGATACCGCCCATGTCGCGAATGGTGCGGAACTGGTCGTCGGTAAGGTTGCGTTTGACGCCGCAAACCGCACGGGAGTTGGAGTGGCTGGCGACGAAGGGACGTGTGGCGTGGGCGACAACCTCGTCAAAGCACTCATCGTTGAGGTGGGAGACGTCAAGCACCATGCCGGCGTGCTCCATCTGCGTAAGTGCCTCGATGCCGGCGGCGGTGAGGCCGGCGTGGGTATCGTGTCCGCTCGCGAGCGGTCCCTGCGCATTCCAGCTGAGCGATGACATGAGTACGCCCAAGCTCTTGAGCACCTCGATCAGCGCGGGGTCCTCGGCAAAGAACGTGGCGTTTTCGATGGTGTGGATGCAGGCGACCTTGCCGTCTTTGAGCGCGGGGCGAATGTCTGCGGCGCTGCGCACGTTGACCATGCGGTCGTGGTTGAGCATTGCCTGGCCGCTCATATGCGCCATGATCTGCGCCTGGAAGCGCGCGGCGTGGGCGGTGGGAATCTCGTCGGGGACAAACGTGGCGAAGCACTGTGCCCATGGCGTGTTGCCGATCTTTGCGAGCGAGATGGCGCAGGCGTTGCCCTCGATGAGGTCGAAATCTTGCGGATGCGTTTCGTCGCCGGGGAAATAACCGTCGGTGCCGGCGGTAAAGCGCAGGTCGAGATCGAGCGTGGCCCAGCCGATGCGGTCGGCGGTGTCGCAGTGTAGGTCAAATACGGGATATGCCATGGTTCCTCCGGTTGCAGCGTTTCTTTGCAAACTGTCATTGAATTGTATGACTAGGGTATAGTTAGCGCCATATGTTCACGGCGGCCCGCGTTGTGCGCCGCCCTTATCACGGAGGTTACCATGTCCAACCAGGGCAAGAAGGTCAAGACCCATTATCGCGGCACGCTCGATGACGGCACGCAGTTCGATAGCTCCTACGATCGCGGCGAGCCGCTGGAGTTCACCTGCGGCGCCGGTCAGATGATCAAGGGCTTCGACGCCGCTGTTGTCGACATGCAGGTGGGCGAGAAGAAGACCGTGCACATCCCGGCTGCCGATGCCTACGGCGAGCACAATCCCGAGATGGTTATTACCTTCCCGGCCGAACAGGTTCCCAACATCGAGCAGATCGAGAAGGGCATGAAGCTTTTCCTGTCCACGCCGAGCGGTATGCCCGTCCCCGCCGTGGTCATCGACGTTACGTCCGAGGCCGTGACGCTCGACGCCAACCACGAGCTGGCCGGCAAGGACCTCAACTTTGATATCGAGCTCGTCGAGGTCGAGGGTTAGAGTATGCCCGAGCGCTTGGTTTCGACGACATGCTTGGGAAATCTCAACGATCCGTCCTATGAACTCCTGCTCCGCCGGAATTTGGGCGGCGTCTTTGAAGTTGACGAGCTACTGCTCGATTGGGACCAGGCTGACACGCGCGCGTTTGTGGGTGTGACGGAGCTGGGGCGCACGGTCGATGTTCGGCTGGATGCTGCCGACGGCGGTCGTCTTACCGACGGCGACGTGCTCGCCATCGACCGTTCGGGCATGGTGCCCGTGGCGGTTGTCGTGCGCCTGCGCAGTGCCGAGGTTTATTTGGTCGAAGTCGACCGCATGGACCCGATTGCGCTCGCGCATGCGTGCTGGGAGATCGGCAATATGCACGCGCCGCTTTTCCGAGGCGATTCGGACGAGTATACCGTGCGCATGTATACGCCGGTGCAGCCTGTTTTGGGCCGCATGCTCCGGGGCGTCGAGGGCGTTCGGCTCTCGGTGGTTACCCGTGAACTCGATGCGGACCGGCGCTTTGCGTCGAGTGCGGCGGATGCCGTTGTGAGTATGGCTCCCGACTTTACGATCGTAAAAAAGGCGCGCGGTTAACGTGCGTATGAGTAAGACGGACTTTGAGAGGCAGCTATTCAAAGTCCGTCTTACTGTTGATGAGGTGCTTTGGGGGGAAAGCATATGGGTCTTGAGGGGATCAAGCTGATTGCATGCGATTTGGACGGCACGTTGCTGCATCCGGGGGAGCACGAGCCGCGTTCCGAGGCCTTTGAGCTCATCGATGAACTGCATCGTCGCGGCATTGTGTTTATGCCGGCGAGCGGTCGTCAATATGCGAGCTTGCGCCATCTGTTTGCCCCGGTGGCCGATGAGCTCGCCTATGTGTGCGAAAACGGAGCCCTGGTGATGAGCGAGGGACGTGCCGTTGTCAAGCGTTCCATGAAGCGTAGCCTTGCTATGGATGTCGCGAATGCCGTGGTTGCGTATCCCCATGCCGACGTGACCCTTTCGTGTGAGGGACATCTCTACACCATGAGCGGCAACGATGCGTTCGTCGACCATTTGCGCTATGAGGTCCACTGCGATGTGGCGGTGGTCGACCGCCCCGAGGACATCGACGAGGACGTCATTAAGATTGCCTTCCAGACGCCCGAGGCGGATCAGCCGGCGGCCCTGGAGTATTTCGAGCGCCTCTTTAGCGACCGTGTCGACGTGATGACGTCGGGAACCGAGTGGACGGACTTTATCGGCTTTGATTCGGGCAAGGGTTCCGCGCTTGCCGATTACGGTCGCGCCTTGGGTATTTCGCCCTATGAGATGATGGCGTTTGGCGATAACGAAAACGATCGCGACATGCTCAACGTCGTGGGCCATCCCTATCTGATGGAGAACTGCAACCCCACCATGCGCGACATCAACGACCGCGTCCGTTACGTGCACACGGTCGAAGAAGAGCTGCGTCGCCTGCTTGCCGAGTAGGCACGTCCCAAACATCTACCGGCAGTCGGGGCAGAGACCCTCGAAGATGGTGTAGTGCGACGTGACGTGCCAGCCGATTTGCTCGGACGCCTTGGCGTCGAGCTGGGCATCGAAGGGGAGCGGTACGTCGATGACGCGGCTGCACGAGGTGCAGATGATATGTGCGTGCGGCTCGATGGTGCGATCGAAGCGACTTCCGCCCGGCGTCTTGATGGAGAGAATCTCGCCGGCGTCGGCCAAGAGATTGAGGTTGCGGTAGACCGTACCGCGGCTGATTTTGTCATCCTGCGCGCGCACGACGTTGTAGATTTCGTCGGCGGTGGGATGGTTATAGCTTTGGCGCACGGCGTCAAGAACCAGCTTTCGCTGCCTGGTATTCCTTCTTTGCACCGCCATGCGCCTCGCCTCTTTTCTATTAACGGTCGTAGGTAAATGATACCGTATTTAGCACACAATACTAATAACGAGGTGTGAAACCGTCTTCATTGGCAAGTGGGGCTCGGGCCTGGGCGTCTACGAGGCGAAAACGTGTTCCCATGCGCTCGTAGGAGGCATGAAGCGCCTCGAGATGAGATAGGACGTTTGCCGGAGCTCCCTGTATCTCCATCTCGACTGAGCCGTCTTCCATATTACGCACCCAGCCGGTGAGGGAGCGTGCCTGCGCGAGGTTGGTGTTGGTAAAGCGAAAACCAACGCCTTGGACTTGCCCCGCCCAGCGTAGGAAATAGCGCAGGGGAGTGTCTTGAGTGGCCTCGTCGCTTGCGAGCACAGTAAGTCTGCGGCGCAGCTCGAGCTCGACGTTTGATGGTTTTTGGGGTTCTCGACTGCCGCCGATGACGCTGGAGAAGAACGTATCGAAGAGACCCATCGCTATGCCTGCTTGCCTGCGTCGGCCGGGAAGGTAATGCCGGCCTGCTGGCGCACGGCATCCATGATGCGCAGTGAGACGAGCGTGACATCGCGGTAGTGGCCAAGCTCGTGGCGTCCCGCCGGGGTCTCCCAAATCTCTTCCTTAACGTTATCGATGCCGCCGATGGCGGTGATAAAGTCTGTGAGTTCGTATTCCATAGTGTTGCTCGATTTGGGCAGGTCGAGCACGCGGCCGTTCTCGCCCTGTTCGCGCGGTGCCTCGGTCGCTGAGCCGCGTACGACATCGCCGCGATAGTCGATGCGGACGTTGCGGGGCGTGGACAGATGGTCGATCTGGATAGTGCCACGCTCGCCTTCGATCTGCGAGGGCAGCAGGTCATTCGTAATTTTGGAGTGCGCGAGCTCGACGGAGATGCGGCCTCCGCCATAGCTGGCGAGGATGGAACCGCAGCCGTCGATGGGGCCGTGCGTGAGCTGTCGCGTGGTGGGATCGAGCAGGGTAGTCATGCTCGTAAGGCCGGAGGGCATGCCGAAAATCTCGACCATGGGCTCGACGGCGTAGACGCCAATGTCCATGAGGGAACCCGACGCCATATTGCAGTCGAAGATATTGGTGGCGCGTCCCGCGAGAATCTCGTTGTAGCGCGAGGAATACTTGCCAAAGCGCAATGAGGCGCGGCGGATGGGGGCGATCTCGCCCAGGGCGTCCTCGATGGCGTGGAAGGCGGGATCGTGGAGGGGACGCATGGCCTCGAGGGCCACGACACCTGCTGCCTCGGCAGCGCGGAAGACTTCCAGCGCCTGCGCTTCGGTGGCGCAGAAGGGTTTCTCGACGATGACGTGCTTGCCACCGGCGATGCAGGCAAGGGCCTGCTCGTAGTGAAGTGCGTTAGGGCTGCCGATATAGACGGCGTCGACGTCGGCGGCTACCGCAAGCTCATCGAGTGACGTAAAGTTTCGCTCACCACCGCGCTCGGCGGTAAAGGCAGTACCGCGATTGGCGTCGCGTGAAAGCGTGCCCACAAACGCGGCTTGGTCGTTGGCGTTGACGACTTGGATAAAGTCGTCGGTGATCATGGATGTGCCGATGGTCGCGATGCGCAGCATACGTCCCCCTTGCGTTGTTTGGTCTACAGGATGAGTGTAGCGCGTGGGGATATAAAGCTGCGCGAAAACGCTATTACAGGTCGCTCTCGTTAAAGCCGGTGTCGATATCGAGGTTACTGCCGTCGGCCGCCGTGGTGGCGAGCTCATCGCAGCGCTCGTTGAGCTCGTGGCCGGCGTGACCCTTAACCCAGATGAACTCAACCTTGTGCTTGCTTTTGGCGGTGAGTAGGCGCTCCCACAGGTCGCGGTTCTTGACGGGCTGCTTGTTGGCGGTTTTCCATCCGCGCTTTTTCCAGCCGTCGATCCAGTGTTTATTGAAAGCGTTGACGACGTACTGCGAATCGGAATGGACCTCGACCTCGCAGGGGCGGTTAAGTGCCTCGAGCGCCACGATGACCGCCATGAGCTCCATGCGGTTGTTGGTGGTCTTGGCGTAGCCGCGCGAAAGCTCGGAGGTGAAGGTCTTGCCGGCGGGGTTGGTGTATTTGAGCACGGCGCCGTAGCCGCCGCGTCCCGGATTTGATCGGGCCGAGCCGTCGGTATAGATGATGACCTTCACATGGTTCCTTTCGTTGGGTACGTTTCGTGTGAGTGACCATTGTAGCGCCGCGTTCGTCGAGGGCTAGCAATCTACGATTTCTACCCCGTCTTCCGACAGTTAGTTGGCATGGATGATGCGGTTGAGCTCGTCGAGGTATTGCTGCAAGAGGGGAGAGGGCTTGCGCTCGTCGTGCATGATATAGCCTACGTGCATCGTTGGGGCGTCTGCTAACGGGATCGATGCCATACCCCATTGCATTTCATTGGAGAGGACACCGGTCGACAGGGTGTAGCCGTTCGACGTGATAAGTAAGTTAGTAAGTGTTCCGCGGTCCGAGATTCGTATGTTGCGGTCGCAAGGGATATAGCTAAAAGGTTCCTCGGCGTAATAGAAGGAGTTTGAGGTTCCCTGCTCAAAGCTGTAGCGCGTATATGGTGTGAGGTCGGCAAGGGACAGCTGAGGGCGGCGTGCGAGCGGGTGGCGCTCGCTAACGAAGACGTGGACCGTCGCGTCGAATAGGGGATGGAAGCTCGCGCGCGCATCGGCGAAGGCCTTCTGCAGGACGCGGGCGTTAAAGTCGTCCAGATAGAGGATGCCGATGTCGCTGCGAAACGCGCGGACGTCATCGATGATCTGCGATGTGGTGGTCTCGCGCATGATGAACTCGAACTTGCTGTCGCGGCAGCGCTCGACTACGTTGACAAAGGCCTCGACCGAAAAGGCGTAGTGCTGGGCGGAAATGGCGAGGCGGGCTTGCGGGGTACCGCCGTCCTCGTAGCGGGCCTCAAGCATGTCGGCCTGCTCTACGACCTGGCGTGCATAACCCAAAAGCTCGGTGCCGTCGTTGGTGAGTGCAACACCGCGGCTAGAGCGCGTAAAGATTTCGATATGAAGTTCCTGTTCCAGGCTTTTGACGGCGTTGGAGATATTGGACTGTGCGGTATAGAGGCGCTGAGCTGCGGCGTTGATCGAACCGGACTCTGCCACGGCGATCAAAAAGCGAAGCTGCTGGAGGGTCATCGGCGCCCGTCCTTTCGATAGTTATCTATAAAACAGATAACAAGTTAGCGCTTTTAAGTGATTGACCGAGCGAAACAATGCCCGTACTATTCAAAACACACAAAGGCGGTAGGTAATTAAACCGACCACGGAACCGGGATGCGAAAGGAGGCCTGCATATGAATTGCTTACCAAGACGAATGCCGGGCTCCTGTTTGCGCCCGTCGGCGTGATCAGGAGACAGCGACTTACTTCTCTCTTTTTATTTACTTTTGTTCGATCAAGGAGATCATCATGAGCCAGTTCATCAACAACCCCGAGCACACCTTTGGTTTCGATACCCTGCAGCTGCACGTTGGCCAGGAGAGTGCCGATCCTGCATCCGACTCCCGTGCCGTGCCTATCTACCAGACCACGAGCTATGTGTTCCGCAACTCCCAGCACGCCGCCGACCGCTTTGGTCTTGCCGACGCCGGAAACATCTACGGCCGTCTGACCAACTCCACCCAGGGCGTCTTCGAGGATCGTATCGCCGCGCTCGAGGGTGGCGTGGCAGGTCTTGCCGTCGCCTCCGGTGCTGCTGCCATCACCTATACCCTGCAGGCTCTTGCCCAGGCCGGTGACCACGTGGTGGCTCAGAAGACCATCTACGGTGGCTCCTACAACCTGCTGGAGCATACGCTCTCCCAGTTTGGCGTCGAGACCACCTTCGTCGATGCCCACAACCTGGACGAGGTCGAGGGCGCCATCAAGGACAACACCACGGTCATCTATCTCGAGACGCTCGGCAACCCCAACTCCGACATCCCCAACATCGACGCCATCTCCGAGATCGCCAAGAAGCACGGTCTGCCGGTTGTCGTCGACAACACTTTCGGCACCCCGTATCTGTTCCGCCCGCTGGAGCATGGTGCCAACATCGTCGTCCACTCCGCAACCAAGTTCATCGGCGGCCACGGCACCTCGCTGGGCGGCGTGATCGTCGACGGCGGTAACTTCGATTGGAAGGCGAGCGGAAAGTACGCGCAGATCGCCGAGCCCAACCCCTCCTACCATGGCGTCTCGTTTGCCGAGGCTGCCGGTCCCGCCGCCTTCGCAACCTATGTCCGCGCCATCCTGCTGCGTGACGAGGGCGCCTGCATCAGCCCGTTCAACGCCTGGGTCCTGCTCCAGGGCACCGAGACTCTGTCGCTGCGCGTTGACCGTCATGTCGAGAACACCAAGAAGGTCGTTGAGTTCCTGGCTGGTGACAGCCATGTTGCCAAGGTGAATCACCCGAGCCTGCCTGAGCACCCCGATCACGAGCTCTATCAGAAGTACTTCCCCCGTGGCGGTGCCTCGATCTTTACCTTTGAGATTAAGGGTGGCCAGGAGGCAGCTTGGAAGTTCATTGATCATCTGCAGGTGTTCTCGCTGCTCGCCAACGTGGCCGACGTCAAGTCGCTCGTCGTGCACCCGGCTACCACCACGCACTCCCAGCTGTCTGCCGAGGAGCTCGCCGAGCAGAACATCACGCCCTCCACGATCCGTCTTTCCATCGGTACCGAGAATGCCGAGGATATCATTTGGGATCTGAAGCAGGCCTTCGCCGCGCTGGACGAGTAAGGCGACTTGTGCAAGGACCCCTTGCGACTCGATAGGTATAACTGTATAAAATGCCTGCTCAAGGCGCCTGTGCGAACAATGGTTGCACAGGCGCCTTTTTTGCATAGAGAGGGCGCAAAAACAGGGTTTTTGACACGCTTTATGCATTCGAGTTGTGGAAAACTCCTGTTGAGAGGATGTGAGTTTTACGCAATTGACGTGCGCCTTTTAAGTAAAACCGCAGGTCGCGATTTGCTCGGGGTACTATGCAGCGCGATCGAATCACACGCAGCTCAAACGCAGCAAAAACGCACTACGGAGGTTTCCAGCTACATGAGGATTGATTCACGAAAACCGAAAGCCGCCGTCCTTTCCGCCGCTCTGACCGTGGCACTTTTGGCGGGCGCCGGTGCAACTGATGCCCACGCCGCAACACTGTCCGATACGGTTGGATCTACGCCGTCCGAGACGACGCTGGTGCAGCCCGTTGACTATCGCGGCGATGGTTATGGTTCCATGCAGGAGTGGAACGCCTCGATGGAGGCCAAGCGCGATTCCCTGGAGATGCGCGCTCAGATCATCATGAACATGTACGGTGACTATGCCACCGATGACGAGCGCGCTGTGCTGCAGGGCTGTATCGATGGCGCGGGCAGCCTGTTGACGATGGGGGAGGTCGATGCGAAGTCGACCGAGCTCGATGAGCTGCGCACTGCGCTTGAGGATGCCAAGCGCGAGGCGCTCGAGGCTGCTGCCGCCGAGGCGGAGGCTGCCGAGGCCGCCCAGGCTTCGTACTACAACGCCGGTTACACTTCGTCCTACGCGTCTGCCGCGTCCTGCGCGAACGGATCGGGCCTGACGCGCTCTGCGGGTGTCAATAACTACAACGGGCGCCGCGAGACCTATTACAGCAGCAATGTGCTTTATCACTATCGCACGGGCGAATGGACTCAGGATTCTGAGGGCTTTTGGCGCGATTCCGACGGCTATTACGTTGTTGCCGCGGGCGATATGGCCCAGGGCTCGACCTTTACGGGCTCCAAGGGTGATTGCAAGGTCTATGACTCCGGCTGCGCTGCCGGAACCACCGACTACTACACCGGTTGGTAATTTTTCTGCATCACGGATATTTGGCGGACGGGCGTCTTTACCGAGCTTTAGGGCAACGTAAGGACGTCCGTTCTATGTATGCGTTTGAGTTAACAGAGCCCTTACCGTGGCGGTACGCTGGGCGAATGGATGCGGAGCACACTGGTTCTTGAGAAATAAGGTCTTTCTCTTGGAGGAAGTGGTCTTGTGAATGCTCGAGATATTGCCGTTGCCGCCGTCGCGTTGATGCTTGGCTGCCTTGGTCCCACGGCCGCGCTCGTCGCGGGCATTCAGGGGACATGCGGGGCTACTCCTATCGTGGTCGGCGCGCTGATCGCGGCCACGCTGCTGGGAAGTGCAGGTGTAGTCCTTTGTCGCGACGATGAGGACCAGGCGTCGGAGTCGCAGCTCTAACCGTTGTGAAGCTGATTTTTGGCCAAAGATGAAAAAGGAAGCCGCCGCGAGGGGAGTGCCCCTTGCGGCGGCTTTGCCATTGGATCTGCTGGCTACAGTATGCCGAGCACTACCAGCTGCTTTCTATTTCGCGAATCCTCTGGTAGAGCCAATCGTTTTGCGGCACTTGGATATCGTGTTTGGCGGCCAGGCGGCAAATGGTGCCCGCGAACTCCTCGACTTCGGTTTTTCGTTGTGCGATGCGGTCCTGCGCCATCGAGGGCATACCGGCGGGGTCGATTCCCTCGATGAGGTGCACCATCTGCGTCAGGTCTGCCTCGGTCAGCTCAATGCCCTCGGCGTTGGCGACCGCAAGCGTTTCGCGCATGGCAGAAACAAAGCAGCGACGCTGCTCGGAGCCCGGCTCCGTGGCGCTTCCGTAGGTCCCGCCGTAGGCCATGCAGGTCTGGTTGATACCGTCGTTGAGCATGAGTTTGGCCCACATGCGGCGGTTGATGTCGTCCTCGACGGTGTGGGCGATGCTGCAGCGCATGTAGAGCCCGTCGATAGCGGTGACGGTCGCGGGGTCGGTGCCGGCGGCCGCACCAAAGCGGATCTCGCCCGCATTGGTAAAGGTGAGCGCGCCGTTGAGGAACACGGCGTCCATGCCTTGGCAGATACCCAGGACGGTATGCTCCCAGCCAAAGCGTTCGGCAATCTTTTGCTCGCTCGTAATGCCGTTGCACAGCGAGGCGATGAGCGTGTTGGGTCCCACGACACGCTCCATAGTCTTGAGTGCTTGGTCGAGACCGGTGGTCTTGACCGTCAGGATGACCAGATCGGCGGGCGCTGCCTCGCTGGCACGGACGGACGTGAGATCGCAGGGCTTGCCGTTGACGGTGAGCGCGTCGTTCGCATGGCGCTCAAAACGGGCATCATCCATGACGTATTCGACGGCGTCGTTGCCGAGCGCCCGGGCGATCATGCTGCCGTAGAGCAGGCCGACGCCGCCCTTGCCGATAAAGGCGACCTTGTTGATCTGCATGTGAATCATCTCCCCATGTAAAAGGCGCCCGCGTAAGGGGCGCCTGATGGATTGTATGCTGCCAGGGTGATTGGTGGGTGCGCGGGGCGGCTGTTATAAAAAAGAAACGTTTGCCTGGACGCTACGCTGCGGGGCAGGCCGCAAAGACGCGGGCGGGGTATCCGACGCCATCGCGGACCTTGGGGAAGGTGCAGAAGATGACGGCACCCGTGGCGGGAAGCTTGTCCAGATGGTCCATGACCTCGATCTGATAGCGGTCGACCGAGAGGATGTACTGCTCGCCGGGGTAGGGGTAGGCGTCCTCACGCGTGGTCACGCTCGTCTCCTTTCATCGGGCTTTTTGCTGATGTTAAAGCGGTGCCGTGACGGCTCGATTTCTGCTGCGTTACGATACGTTCTCAATTGCGATTCCGATGTGTTTCGATGACGTGACGGGTTTGTTTCGCCTCGTCAGGGCTTCGATGGGAGGGGAGGGGCCGTGCAATACCGCGTTGACCCCAAAAGCGGCAACCGTATCTCGGCGTTGGGGCTGGGCTGCATGAGGTTTCCCGGTGCGCCGGGACGCCCGGATGCGAAGACCGCCGACGCTATCATCTCCCGTGCGGTGGAGCAGGGGATTAACTACCTGGACACGGCCTATCTCTATCCCGGCAACGAGGCGTGCGTGGGTGCGTCGCTTGAGCGCCTGGGCTTGCGCGACCAGGTTTTGCTCGCAACCAAGCTGCCGCATGCTTCGTGCAAATGCGCGGAGGATTTCGACCGGTTCTTCGACGAGCAACTGCGCCGCCTACGGACCGACCATATCGACTATTACCTCATGCACAACATTACCTCGCCCGCCCAGTGGGAACGTGTGGTGGCGTTGGGCATCGAGGACTGGATCGCGCGTCAAAAGGCGGCGGGGCGCATTCGCCAGATTGGTTTTTCGTACCACGGCAGCGCAGCGGACTTTCTGACAATGCTCGATGCATATGAGTGGGACTTTTGCCAGATCCAGTACAATTACGCTGGAGAGCGCTATCAGGCGGGAACGGCGGGGCTCATGGCCGCCGCCGAGCGAGGCCTCGCGGTGTTTGTGATGGAGCCGCTGCTGGGCGGGCGTTTAGCGGGCAAGCTGCCGCCACGGGCCCGCGCTGTGCTCGATAGTGCCCGTGACCCGCATTTGCGCACTCCTGCCGCCTGGGGTCTTTCGTGGGTGTGGAATCATCCTCAGGTGACGATGCTGCTTTCGGGTATGACCGATACCGCGCAGGTGGATGAGAATGCAGCGCTGGCCAATCGTGCGCTGCCGGACTCGATGACGACAGGTCAGCTTGATACCATCGCGCGCGTGCTGGAAGAGTTTGAGAAAACGAACCGCGTGCCCTGCACGGGATGCGGCTACTGCATGCCATGCCCCAAGGGTATCAACATTCCCGGCTGCTTTGCCGCCTACAACGCGAGCTATGCGCACAGCTGGTTTACGGGGCTGTCGCAATACTTTACGGCGAGTGCGGCGCGCACGAGCGAGCCCAAACTCGTGAGCAATTGCGTCAAGTGCGGCAAATGTGCGCGTCACTGCCCGCAACACATCGATATCCCCGAGCGTCTCGACGACGTACGCCGCCGTTTTCAGCCTGGACCCGTGACGGCAGTGCTTAAGGCCTTCGGCAAAACGCGCTCCTCGTGACCCTTTTATAACTTGCGGTGGAATAGTTCCTGTTTGCGGCAGAATAGGGGCCAAACAGGAACTATTCCACCGCAACTGAAGGGGGCTGTCGTGGGCCATCGGGATTCATGTGATGATTTGCGTGAGGTTCGTTGGGGCGTTTTGGGCGCTGGGCGCATTTCGCATCGATTTGCATCGTCGCTCAAGGAGGTGGACGGGGCACGGCTTGTGGCTGCCGCCGGTCGCACTCCTTCGCATGTTGAGGAGTTTTGCAGGGCGTTTTCGATTGATGCCGCGCACAGTTATGCCACGGCTGACGATAGCGGCGATGCGGCTTATGATGCGTTGATTGCCGACTCCGATGTCGACGCAATCTACTTGGCTCTTCCGCATGGCATGCATACGCGTTGGGCCTGTCGCGCGCTGCGCGCCGGAAAGGCCGTGCTGTGCGAAAAGCCGGCCGTTTTGAGTGAGGAAGAGGCTCTCTCGATTGCCTCCACCTCTCGCGAGCGCGGCGTGCTGTTTATGGAGGCGATGAAGAACCGGTTTTGCCCGATGCGCACTCGCGTGAAGGACTTGCTTGCGTCGGGCGAGCTCGGCCGTATCGTCTCGATTGAAAGCGTGCAAAAACTCGATTATGGTGAGCCCCCTTCGAGTTATCTGCTCGACCCGTTGCAGGGTGGCTGTCTATATGACATGGGCTGCTATGCGGTCGGTTGGTTTGAGGATTTGCTCGCGGGCGCGTGCGAGGTTTCGTCCCGTGAAGTTCGCTGGCGTGACGTATCGGGCGGCCGCGTCGATTGGGCCGACGAGATCCATATGAGTGTCGGCGGTATACCCATTCATATGGTGTGCGACGGCAAAGCAGCATATGAAAGCCGCTTAACGATTGCCTGCGAGCGGGGCTCGTTGGAAATCGACCGTCTCCATCGCCCCGAGCTCGCCCATGTGAAGTATTCCGACGGGCGAGTACTCGAAATCGATGCACCATTTGAAGTCGATGATTTTTACGGTGAGGCGTCGCATGCGACGCAGCTCATTCAGGCGGGGAAACTCGAAAGCCCCATCATGTGCCTAGCCGCCACACAGCGCTGTGCGCACATCATCGATGCGATTCGCTTGAAACTTTAGGGCGTGGGGGCATGGCGCCAGCGCTTGGAATGCCTGGAGGCCTTTGCTCTTGATGCCCCTTTTATAACTTGCGGTGGAATACGGTCTGTTTGCGCCAAAATAAGGCACCAATAGACCGTATTTCACCGCAACTGATGAGGGGGAGCTGGAGATGCTGACAATCGGATGTCATCTTTCGACGACGAAGGGCTATCGGGCAATGGGGGAGACGGCGTTGTCCATTGGTGCCAATACCTTTGCGTTCTTTACGCGCAACCCGCGCGGTGGCAAGGCAAAAGACCTTGACATGGATGACGTGGCGGCTCTGCGCGAGCTTATGGCGCAAAACGACTTTGGACCGCTGGTGGCGCATGCCCCGTATACCTATAACCCCTGCTCCGCTAAGGAGCGGGCGCGAGAGTTTGCCTTGGAGGCTATGGCGGAAGATTTGCAGCGTCTGGAAGCACTGCCCGGCAACTACTACAATTTTCACCCCGGTGCGCATGTGGGACAGGGGGCAGACGCCGGCATTCAGATGATTGTCGACACGCTGTGCCAGGTGATGTTTGAGGGACAGCAGACGACGGTATTGCTCGAGACCATGGCGGGCAAGGGCACCGAGGTGGGCCGTAGCTTTGAAGAACTGGCGTGCATTATCGAGGGCGTTGCCGCCAAGTGCCCAGAGCTGTCCGATAAGCTGGGCGTTTGTTTGGACACCTGCCATGTGAGCGATGCCGGCTACGACATCATCCATGATCTGGACGGCGTACTCGACGAGTTCGACCGCGTGGTGGGTATCGATCGCTTGCATGCCGTACACATCAACGATTCGAAGAACCCTTGTGGCGCCCATAAAGATCGTCACGAGTGCATCGGCAAGGGATACCTTGGCAGCGAGGAATTTGGTGGCGGTATGCAGGTTATACAGAATATTGTATCGAATGGCCGTTTGCGTTCGCTGCCGTTTATTTTGGAGACTCCGAACGAACTTGCAGGTTATGCGGTTGAAATCAAACTGTTAAGGTCATTGCAGCAGTAAAGGCTGCCATAAACTGGAGTGCTGCATTCACGTTATGGGTTTGTTTCAATCAGTTTTCTAATTGCAGATTCTTCCAAGCGGGTGCATAATAACCCTCAGTTTTTGCAGACCTCTGAATCAAACGAGGTCACCGGAAGGAGACTGATTATGAAGCTGAAGAAGCTCGGCGCATTTGCCGCCACGGGTGCTATGGCGCTCGCCCTTGCTCTGACGGGCTGCGGCTCGTCCAACGCCACCTCTGGTTCTGATGCTGGTTCCAGCAGCTCTGACGACGCTAAGGTCGAGAAGGTCGACGGCTCCAAGGAGTACGCGCTCGTCAAGGACGGTACGCTGACCGTCGGCACCTCTGCCGAGTACGCTCCGTTTGAGTACAAGGATGACAACGGCGATTATCAGGGCTTTGACCTTGAGCTCATCAAGGCTATCGGCGACAAGCTGGGTCTGGATGTCGAGTACGTCAACAATGACTTCGACACGCTCGTCCCCGGTGTCGCTTCGGGCGCTAAGTACGACGTCGCCATCGCGGCTATCACCGACACGCCCGAGCGTGAGAAGGAAGTTACTTTCTCCGATTCCTACTACATGGACGATCAGGCTATCGTGACCAAGGTCGATAACACCGACATCACGGCCGACAACTACAGCGAGAAGCTCAACAACGCCGACGCTACCATCATCGTCCAGTCCGGTTCGACCGCCGAGGCCTTTGCCCAGGAGAACTTCCCCAAGGCCAAGATCGTCCCCTACAAGGACGCCACCGAGTGCTTCAGCGCCCTGCAGTCCGATAAGGGCGACGCCGTAGTCACCAACCGCTCCGTTGCCAGCCAGCTGACCGCCGAGCAGTTCAACACCTGCCAGACCATTAAGCAGATCAGCACCGGCGAGGAGTACGCCATCGCCATCAACCAGGGCAACACCAAGCTCAAGGACGACATCAACCAGGCCATCAAGGACCTGACCGACGACGGTACCGTCGACGCCCTCATGGCTAAGTACAACATCAAGTAAATAGATGCTTGATTGCGTGTAGGCCCTTTCCGTTTTGCGGAGAGGGCCTTTGCGCTTCTCTCGACGGAGAGTGTTTCCGTCTTGTTTTGCCGGCAACTTCTACGATAGGAGCCACCTTGTCTCGATTGAACGAAGGGGCCGCGGAGCAGCGTTTTTTACTGCCCGCCTTGCTCCAAAAGCTAGCCTGCGTCATGGCCGTGGCGCTCGCGCTGGTGTGCGCGGGGGCATATGCGCCCACGACCGCCCAGGCGCTTGAGACCGCAAAGATTACCGCCCGACCCAACACCGGTTCGGGCAGCGCTGTGGTCGGCGGCACCGAGACGCGCATTACCTGGGAGGTCCAGGCCGATGCCGACGAGGAGCTGAGCGGTCTTTCGCTGACGTTTGTCGACGGCACGACGTTTGGTACCGATGACACGCGATTGACGATGCTCTCGGGCGAGGACCTCATGGATCGTACGCCCATGAAGCCCACGTGCAAGGCTGACGGCCAGACGCTCAAGATCGACTTTGGCGAGACGGCGCCTGCCGGCGGCTTTTTCCGTGTCGAGGTTTACGGCGTGACCTTCCCCGTCGAGGGCGGCGATGAGGCCTTTAGCGGCACCTGCACTTTGGCCGATGGCTCGACCAAGAAGATCTCCAAGATTCCGTCGGTGGAGATCAAGGGCGTGACGGCCTTCGATAACTTCTTGGCCGACCTTAAAGAGCAGCCGTGGGTCGAGGCTTGGAACTCCAATATGTTCCTGCGCCTGTTCCTGAACCCGGTCATTTTGGTCCAGAGCCTGCCGATCGTCTTTAAGGGCTTCCTCATGTCGCTTTCGATCGTGCTTGTGGCGTTTCCGCTGGCAATTCCCTTCGGTTTCGCTCTGTCGCTCATGCGCATCTCCAAGTCGCGCATCCTGCGCTGCCTCGCCGGCATCTACGTGAATATCATTCGCGGTACGCCGGCGTTCCTGCAGATCTATATCGCGTTCTTCGGTCTGCCATTGGCCGGCGTCAAGGTTGATGACTACGTGCTCGGCGTCATCGTCATGGCCATGAATTCGTCTGCCTATCTGTGTGAGATCTTCCGCGCCGGTATTCAATCGATCCCCAAGGGCCAAAACGAGGCTGCTCGCTCTCTGGGCATGAATGCCTTCCAGACGCTGCTCTACGTTATGATTCCGCAGACGTTCCGCAATGTTTTGCCTACGCTGACCAGCGAGTTTATCTTGCTTTACAAGGATACGTCGCTGCTTGCCGCCGTGGGTGTGGTCGAGATCGTCATGAACGCCCGTACCATCGTGGCCACGACGGGCTCCATTACACCGTACGTGGTTGCCGCCCTGTTCTATCTGGTCATCACCCTGCCGCTCGCTCGCTTGGTGAGCGGTCTTGAGGCGAGGCTTTTGGGCACGGCCGAGACCAAGAAGAAGCGTCCCGCCAAGAGCGCCGGACAGGTTGTCGCGACGCCCGCCGATCACATCGCCGGTCTGTAAGGAGGTCCTATCATGAGCGAAACCAATAACTCGAACGAGGTCGTCGTCAGCATCAAGAACCTCCAGAAGGCCTTTGGCGATAACGTGGTCCTGCGCGATATCGATCTGGATGTGCACAAGGGCGAGGTCGTCGTAGTCCTGGGTCCTTCGGGCTCGGGCAAGTCGACGATGCTTCGCTGCATCAATCGTCTGGAGCATCCCACGAGCGGCTCGATTGTCGTTGAGGGCGTGGACGTGTGCGCCAAGGGCGTCGACCTCAACAAAGTGCGTACGCACCTGGGCATGGTCTTTCAGCAGTTCAACCTGTTCCCGCACCTGTCGGTCAAAAAGAACGTCATGCTTGCGCAACAAAAGGTGCTCAAGCGCAGCAAGGAAGAGGCCGAGAAGATCGCCGTCGAGGAGCTGACCAAGGTCGGTCTTGCTGAGCGCATCGATTTTATGCCGAGTCAGCTTTCGGGCGGCCAGCAGCAGCGCGTTGCCATCGCCCGCGCCCTGTCGATGAACCCGCACGTCATGCTCTTTGACGAGGCCACCTCGGCGCTCGACCCTGAGCTCGTGCGCGACGTCCTGGGCGTCATGCGCGACCTGGCGCACGACGGTATGACCATGATCGTCGTGACGCACGAGATGGGCTTTGCCCGCGATGTCGCCGACCGCGTCGTCTTTATGGACGGTGGCGTCATTGTGGAAGAGGGTACGCCGAGCGAGGTCTTCGACCATCCTAAGAGCGAGCGCACCAAGGCGTTCTTGGGCAATATCTCGTAGCCGGTTGATGTAACTGCCGTTACAAAAGAGCGGGGGCTGGACTTGAATCCAGCCCCCGCTCTTTTGTAGGGATAAGGATACGCTTTGATGCAGACTCTTTTGGAGGTCCTGGGTTCGTTACGCGAGCTCGGCTCCGAGGGCCTTGCAAGCGGTCTCGCCCTCATCGTCGGGCGCATCGTAGCAAATGACGGAATCGACGACATTGACGCCCGCCTCGTCGGCATCGGCCTTCCAGTTGTCCATCCATTCGCCCTCGGCCCACGAATAGGAGCCAAAGAGGACGACCTTCTTGTCGCCGAGAGTCTCCTTGACCTCGTCCCACATCGGCTGGAACTCATCGTACTCGAGTTCCTCGGAGCCCATGGCGGGGCAGCCGAAGGCGAAGGCGTCGTAGTCGGCGGTTTTGTCTGCGGAGAAGTCGGCGCAGGAGATGACCTCTGCCTCGGCGCCGGCACCGCTTGCGCCTTCGGCGACAAAGTTTGCCATGGCCTCGGTGTTGCCCGTGCCGCTCCAGTAGACGACTGCGATCTTGCTCATATGTTTTCCTTTCGGTTGTGCGGCGTGCGGCCGCGTTTTGTATGCTCTATCGGGTTGCCTGGACAAGTTGTCCCAGGGTGCAGCCCTGTTGATAGATGTAGGTAAGGTATTGCGTGCATGCGCGATAGGAATCGAAGGTCGTGAGCGCCTGCTCAACGTTTGTGTATACCTTCCATGCGCCAAAGACCTTATAGTTTTCGCCGCGCTGGACGATAAACTGATGGACATCTTCGTAGGGATAGCCCAAAAAATAGCCAATTTCGTGGGGGAACTCGCACGTGCACCCCGTATCGCAGTGCCTATTCCGTGCGAGTGCGCAGACGCTGCCGTCATAGGCGCTTTCTGCGGCATTGCTGCTTGCCAGCGTGATGCGCGCGGCGAGATGCACCAGTGATGCGGGCAGGTTGTGGACATCGTAACCTTCGGCGGCAAGCGCCGTCGTGGCGCGGGGGTCGGAGAGGTATCGCATGAGGTCCGCAGGGCGGTACACATAGATGAGCGCTCCGCAGGGGCGCCAGACCAAAACGCTCATATGGATCCCGAGTGGCTGGAGCTCGCGGTTGCATTGGGCTATGACGGCGAGCAGGCGAGAGCGTCGCCCTTCGATAAGGGCGGCGCCGGGTTTTCCGTTTTGGTTGGCGTAAACGCCGGGATAGGTAAAGAGCGAAGCCGGCTTGATACCTGCGAGCGTAGGGGAGCAGTTGCGCACGAC
>UQVT01000014.1 GCA_900544465.1 uncultured Collinsella sp.
CCTGCTCGCATCGCTCGAGCTGGGAGATGCCACGGGCATTCGGCTCGACAAGCTGTTGGCAATCTTCAATGCTCTCGGACTGGCGCTCGCCGCTCAAGGGGATATCGCCAAAACGAATAACGAGCAACCAGTCGACGCCCCGCATGCCGATTTGCAACCTTGTAGCACCCCCAGGTGCCATCACGCTCAACGTCCCTCTCATAGCCACCGTCGCTGCGCCGCCATTCCGGTTCTTGCAGACGCCCCCTTTACGTCCGAGCTCTACGACAAGGCCTTCGCCGATTTCGCCATGTCCAATCTCGGAGTCTCGATTGCCACAAGCGCATCTGCCCAAACCAAGCCCGAAGGGAGATAGCCAATGGCCAGAAAAACGCTTCGGACTATTATTTGCGGCGTACCCGCAGGAACGCTCATGCAAGATGAGAGCAGTCTAGTCAGTTTTGTCTACGATCAAGATTATGACGGGCCAGCCCTATCGACCAACATTCCCATATCAAATCGCACATACGGCCAACAGGTCATGAATCCGTACTTGTTTGGTCTTCTACCCGACAGCGAGGATCAGCGAAAGGCGATTGCTGCCGAATTCGACGTTAGACCCAACAATGCCGTTGCGCTACTCAGCCATATCGGACTTGACTGTCCGGGTGGAGTGCAGTTTTGCGCCGAAGAAGACGTCAACGCCGTCTTGCATCGCACCAGCGAATACCGCCCTATAGGCGATCACGAGATTGCACTGCGACTCAAGTCAATCAGAGATGACCGCAAGGCATCGTGGATGGGCCTAGATGAAAGTTGGTCACTTGGAGGCAATCAGGGCAAGTTCGCTCTCGCACTCATAGACGGTCGCTGGTGCGAATGCGTGGGCTCCTCGCCCACGACGCATATTTTCAAAAATGGCGTCATCGGATTTAAACTTGAGGCTCTCAATGAGTTTGTCTGCATGAAAAGCGCCCAGCGCGCCGGTATCGCAACGGCAAACGTCGAATATCGTATGTTTGAGGACGAACCTGCCCTCATTGTTGAGCGCTATGACCGCGTGAAAGTCGAAGACGGAATGATCAGGCGCCTACATCAAGAAGACCTCTGTCAGGCACTTGGGGTGATGCCCGCCCAAAAGTACACAGCAGACGGCGGCCCGACCACCCGCGACATTCAAGAGCTCCTCGTAAATACGAGCCACCATCAACTTAACCTGTATCTGTTTACGCAGATACTGTTCTTCAACGCCATTATCGGCGCACCGGATGCGCACGCGAAAAACTATTCCCTGCTCCTTGGAAACGACGGCGCAGCCATGATGGCTCGAATGTACGATGTCGCGTCGGGTTTGGCGTATGAGCGCATGCGCCGCCGGGCGCGCCTCGCCATGAGCGTTGGCGGCGAAAATCGTGTGGGGCGAATCGGTCCAGGCGCTATCCGCCGATACCACGGTATGGGCGATCCCGCGCTGGAGACGGCGCTTACCGATGCCGGGCTATCCGAGAAGTTTTGCTTTGCGACCATGATGGACCTCGCCTACGAGGTACCCATTTGCATGGAAGAGGTCATGGACGAATACGCCGACCTGCCCGGCATGGCGGACCTGCGCGAGCATATGCTCGGCCCCGTCCGCGAAAACTGCCAGCGCACCCTCGACCTCATCAGGGCAGAAATGGACTAGGTGACCGTAATTTCGCAATTATCAAACAAAAGAGGGGGGCACCCGTCGCAAACGCTCGAATGCCCCCTCTCGTAATGTCATTTGCAATCCGCTAGCACGTGACTCGGACTGCTGCTAGCGCAACCTTTACGCGGCAAGGCGCTTGAGGACGTCGATGAGCAGCTCGTAGAAGCGCTCGGCAGAAGCGAGCTCCATGCTCTCGTCCGGGGTGTGGACATCGGAGAGCGTCGGGCCCACGGCGATGGCATCCAGGCCGTGCAGGGCCTCGGCAAACAGGCCGCACTCAAGGCCGGCGTGAATGGACTCGATGCGCAGCTCGGAGCCAAAGAGCTCGCGATAGCTCTCGACAAAGATGTCGCGGACCGGCGAATGCTCGGCATAGCTCCAGCCGGGATACTCGAACTCAAACTTGGCGTCGAATCCCAGGACATCGGCCAGCGTCTGCAGGCGGTCCTTGAACTCGTTCTGCAGCGAGGTGATCGAGGAGCGCGGGGACAGCATGATCTTGACCTCGTCATCGGAGGTGGCAACCACGCCGATGTTGGAGGAAACCTCGACGGAGCCGTCGGTGGCGACGTTGCGGCGGATCACACCGTTGGGGGCAAGACGCAGAGCGCGAATAAGGGCAAGTGCGGACTTCTCGTCCATGGCCTCGACCTCAGCGTTGTCGGCAATCTCAACCGTGCAGGTAAAGCCGGGGTCGAAGACCTCGAGCTCGGCAGTAACGTCGGCGATGATGCCCTTTGCGATCTGGGCCGCGGCCTCGGCGGCAGCGTGGTCGGCGTAGACCAGAACAGCCTTGCACTCACGGTTGATGGCGTTGTCCTTGGTGCCGCCGTTAAAGCTAACGATGGCGGGCTCGCCGGCAACCATCAGGCGGTCGATGATGCGGGCCATGATGAGGTTGCCGTTGCCGCGCTCCAGGTTGATATCGCTGCCGGAGTGACCGCCCAGCAGGCCGGAGATGTCGAGCGTGAGGGTGCTACCGGTCTTGTGCTCGCGCACGATGGGGCAGGTGTAGGTAACGACGACGCCGCCGGCGCAGCTGACGGTGGCAACGCCCTCTTCCTCGGAGTCAAGGTTAATCATGGTGCGGGCGCTAATCTGGGACTTGTCGAGCGTCTCGGCGCCGACCAGGCCAGTCTCCTCGTCGGTGGTGAATACGCACTCGAGGGCGGGGTGAACGATCGAATCATCATCGAGAACAGTGAGCATCAGAGCGACGGCAATACCGTTGTCGGCGCCCAGAGTGGTGCCGTTAGCGGTGAGGACGCCGTCCTTGACGACCAGGTCGATACCATCGGTCGTAAAGTCGTGCTCAACGGAGCCCAGCTTGTCGCACACCATGTCGATGTGGCCCTGCAGCATCACGGTCGGGGCATTCTCGGCGCCGGCAGATGCGGGCTTGCGAATGATGACGTTGTAGACCTCGTCCTGATACACATCGAGACCGCGCTCCTTGGCAAACGCGACCAGGAAATCGCTGATGCCTTTCTCGTTGCCAGACCCACGGGGGATCGCGCTGACCTCCTCAAAGAAATGGAACAGCTGGGCGGGCTCGTAGCCGGTAATCTTGTAGTCCATGGTGCCTCCTTGGCGCAACTGGTTAGACAGTAAGACATGCGACTTGTATATTCCCAGACTTTGCGTGCATAAACCAGTCGAAAACGCCGAGCGCCCTCGCATCATCGGCTAACGGTGGACCGTATAGCGTAACGGCCACAACTTCCGCAGCTCTACAAATCGAGGCGCCCTTTCCGGAGCGCCTCGATTGCGCGTATCAAATTGTCGCCACGCCCTACAGCGCGCCGGAACCGGCTTGCATCATGCCGCCGGGGCCCGAGGTCACGCCGCCGCTCACGGGCGCGGCGTTGCCGGTGTGCGGTGCCGCCGGGGCGGTATCGCCACCGAGCGTGCCCACCGGACGCGGTGCCGGGATCTCGCCCGTGCCGTGGCTAAAGACAAACTTGCCATCGGCCACGTCGCACAGGACGGTATCGCCCTCGCCCCACTCGCCAGCCAGCAGTTCCTCGGACAGCGGATCCTCGATGAGCTTTTGGATAGCACGACGCAGCGGACGCGCGCCGTTGGTGAGGTCGGTACCCTCCGCCACAATCTTGTCGTAGGCCGCATCGGTAAGCTTGATGTTCATGCCGTTTGCGATCAGGCGCTGGCGCAGATCGTCCACCAGCAGGTGCGCAATCTTGGTCAGGTTCTCGCCCGAGAGCTTCTGGAACACCACGATGTCGTCGATACGGTTGAGCAGCTCGGGGCGGAACAGGCGCTTGAGCTCGCCCATCGCGCGGCCGCGGATCTCACTCGAGGTGAGGCCCTGCTCGCCGGTGGTGCCAAAGCCAACGCTCGCATCCTGCGCGATCTCGCGGGCGCCCACGTTGGACGTCATGATGATCACGGTGTTGCGGAAGTCGACCGTCTTGCCCTGGCTATCGGTCAGGCGGCCCTCCTCCAGCACCTGCAGCAGGATATTGAAGATGTCGGGGTGCGCCTTCTCGATCTCGTCGAACAGCACGACCGAGTACGGATGACGGCGAACGGCCTTGGTGAGCTGGCCGCCCTCGTCGTGGCCCACATAGCCCGGAGGGCTACCAATGAGCTTGGAGACCTCGAACTCACTACCAAACTCCGACATATCGAAGCTGATGAGCGCGTCCTTGCTGCCAAAGAGATACTCGGCGAGCGTCTTGGCGAGCTCGGTCTTGCCCGTGCCGGTGGGGCCCAGGAAGATAAAGCTGCCGCCGGGGCGACGCGGGTCCTTGAGCGGCGAGCGGCTGCGGCGCACGGCCTTGGCAACGGCCTCGACGGCCTCGTCCTGGCCGATAATGCGCGTCTTGAGCACGCTTTCGGCCTGCAGCAGGCGGCGGCTCTCGCTCTCGGTGAGCGAGGACACCGGCACGCCCGAGGTCACGGACACGATGTCGGCAATCTGGGAGACATCGATGGTGAGCGGGCTGGCGTCGAGCTCGGCCGTCCAGGCAGCCTTGGCCTCGGCGAGCTCAATCTCGGCAGCCTTTTGCTGCTCGGTGATCTCAGCGGCCTTGTTCATGTCGTCGCTCTCGGTGGCCTCCTGCGCGGCGGCCTTAAGCTCCTCCACGCGATGCTCGGCCTCGCGCACCGGCTCGGGCGCGCGGTTGGCGGCGATGCGGGCGCGGGCGCCGGCCTCGTCAATGAGGTCGATGGCCTTATCAGGCAGGAAGCGGTCCTGAATGTAGCGGTTGGAAAGGTTCGCGGCGGCCTCGATAGCACCCTGCGTATAGCGCACATGGTGGTGCTCCTCGTAGCGCGGCTTGAGCGCGGTCAGGATCTTGACCGTGTCCTCGACGCTCGGCTCCTCGACATCGATGGTCTGGAAGCGACGCTCAAAGGCCGGATCCTTGGTGAGGTACTTACGGAATTCCTCGGCCGTGGTGGCGCCGATAATCTGGAAGGCACCGCGCGCAAGCACGGGCTTGAGCATGGAGCTCGCGTCGATGGAGCCCTCGGCAGAACCGGCACCGATGATGGTGTGCATCTCGTCAATAAACAGGATGACGTCGTCGGCTTCGGTGGCCTCCTGGATCACGTTCTTGAGGCGCTCCTCAAACTCGCCGCGATACTTGGCGCCCGCAACGAGACCCGGCAGGTCGAGCGTCCAGATATTCTGGTTCATGAGGTTCTCGGGCACGTTGCCGGCTGCTATCTGCTGAGCCAGGCCCTCGACGATGGCCGTCTTGCCCACGCCGGGGTCGCCCAGAATGAGCGGGTTGTTCTTGGTGCGGCGCGAAAGGATCTCCATCATGCGCTGGACTTCCTTTTCGCGGCCAATCACGGGATCGAGCTCGCCGTCGCGCGCCTTCTGCGTGAGGTTGGTCGCGAACTGCTTAAGCGTATCGGTGCCACTCCCCTTTTGCTGAGAGGCATCCGAGCCGCTAAAGAACGGCAGGCCCGCACCGGGACGCCCGGCACCGGCACCGGCGAGCGGACGCTTCTTGTCCTGGTCCTTGGCGGTGAGTTTCTCGATAGCCTTTTTGATGGAGGCGGACGACACGCCCAGGCGCATGAGGATGTCCATGGCCATGCCGTTGCCCTCTTCGACGATGCCGATCAGCAAGTGCTCGGTCGAAACGTAGGTCTGGTTGTTCTCGCGTGCCACGCGGAAGGAGCGCTCCATCACGCTGATGACGAGCGGCGTAAAGGCGAGCTTGGCAGCCTCGGTCTCCTCGCTGGGCTCGGGAACCGTGGTCTGGACCTCTTTGAGGGTATCCATGATGTCATCGTAGGAGATATCGAGCGAGCGCAGCGCCTCGGCAGCGATGCCCTCGTCCTCCTTGGCAAGTGCGAGCAGCAGGTGCTCGGTACCCACCTTATTTGAGTGAAGATCGAGCGCTTCTTGCTTGGCCATGGACATGACCTTGCGCGCGCGATCGGTAAAACGGTCTAACATGCTAGTTCCTCTTAGACGAGCTAGTTTTTTCAAACGCAAAGCGCCACTCGTGGCGGCGCTTTGGTCTCTTTACCCATATGGAGTATATGTTAACCGCTGGGGCCTTTTCCGCATGCAGCCATACGACAACGTCTACAAAAAAGGAATCGCCGGGTGCGGCGGGCGCTCTAGGTTAGAGGCTGTTGCCTAGCAGGCAGGCTCGGCGTCCATGCTCTCGGCAACGTCATTGACGGCATCGGCAACGGAAGCGCCAGGCATGCGCACGAGCTCCATATGCCGCTCTTCAAAGACGGTTCCCATGGGGAAGGCGCGGCGGAAGACAAAGCGAGCAACCGGACCAGCCACTAGCAGGTTCCAAGGCAGGGCCATGATAAAGTTGCGCGGAATGTTGACGAGCCACATCATCGGCAGCGCCTGCAAATTGGCAAGCGGGCCGCCGGGCATATGGAACAGGCCTTCGCACGCGCCGTAGAGCGACATGATGATAACCATGGGAACAACCATGCAGGAGCTGACGGCGAGCGTCATGGCAAGCGGCGAGCTCTTGCCCGGCGTGACCAGGAATTTAAAGGCGAAGCCCTTAGCAAGGGGGCTGGCAACAAACCAGTCGCAGCACATGGCAAAAACGTAGGCAACGGGGAAGCCGAGCCACGCGGCGGCAACAACCTCGCCGTTGATGGCCCCATGCTGCAGGGCAACGTTGTAGATGCTCATCCAGAGCACCATGCAAAAGCACATGATAAAGGTGAACAGCAGGCTCTCTCGTTTGTTGATAGGCATAAAGGGCATGGTCCTTTCTGTGTTACGCCGCGGCACCACGCAACAAAAACGGGCGGGCAAGATGGAGCTGTTGGGACTTCATCTCGCCCGCCCGCGGTACGTGCGTCTGCGACTACTTATGTGGTGAAACCAGCCTAGCACGAAAAGCACGTGCTTCGTAAGCGTTGAGTTTATGAAGATGCAGGGCACCAATAATCCCCCGACCCCATAAGTTGCGGTGGAATACGGACTGTTTTGACCCTTTAAGCAGCAATTCAGTCTCTATTTCACCGCAACTCATTTGGTGCAAAGTGACCTGTCCTCCTTGCACCAATTAGCTGGTGTGGCGCCAGCGAGGGTCGGTGAGTGTACGTGCCACACCCAGACCAACGGGCAAAAACGCCACGATGAGCACTGCACGCACAAACCAACCGAGCATATTGACCGTATCGAAGGTGCACATGTAGTACATCGAGCGATACAGATACAGGCCCGGCACCATAATGACAATTGATGGCACCGTGAGGGCGATACGTGGGTAGGTGAGCTTGACTTCGGCCAAGCTTGCCAGCAGTCCCGATACCAGCGCGCCGATAAACGCTGCCGCCTCGGGAGGCATACCTACGCTCAGGCCCAGAAAGGGAAACAGCGTCGGCGCATCGACGAGCGTAAGGCGCAAGGTATTAGACACGGCGCCGATGAGCCCTGCCGCCGCTGCCATCTTTACCGGACTGTTGAACATAACCGAGAAGCCGAATACGCCAACGAAGCTCATCACCACGCGCAGGAGCGTAAGGGCAAGCGGCGAAAGGCCGAGCGGGGCAAAATCATCCGGTGCCAGCCCCACACACTCGGCAACCATCCAGCCCACAAGGGTCGCCATCACAATAATCGACACGGCATACGAAAGACGCTCAATGCCGCTTCGCATATCGAGCTTAGCGATGTCGAGGCCTGCCGTAATGAGGGGAAAGCCGGGAATCACAAAGAGCATGGCGCCGATATAGCCTTCTTGGTGCGACATTGCCCCCGGTACGACCTGGCCAAGGCCGAGCAATGCCAGCAGATACGAAACGCAAGCGAGCGCAACGCCCGTCGTCAGCGCGCTAAACTGGCCAAGACCCTGCTTGAGAATATGGGAGCGAGCAAAGTTGCCGACACCAGCGCCTACGAATGCGCAGGCCATCTCGATAGGGCCGCCGCCGAGCAAAAAGACGAAGGCGCCGCAAGCACAGGCTGCCGCAAGGCCCTGTTGCCAAGGAGAGTAATCGGGTTTTGAGCTCTCAACGGTCTTGAGCATCTCGTGGTATTCGTGCACGGTAAACCGGCGCCCATACGTCTCGATTTCCTTTAAGAAGCTCTCCATCATCCAAATGCGATGGGTATTGACGCCCGTTGTGGGCAGGCTGACAACCTCGTTAAAGCAGTGGCCATCTTCGATGCAGGTGCACTCAAACGACAGAAGACTCAGGTCGACGTGAATCGTGACGCCGAGCACGGCAGCAACACGATTCATGGTATCGCGCACGCGCCAGGCACCTGTTCCGCTTGCCAGCATAAGCATGCCGGTGCGGCAGATGATGGATGACTTATCGGTGAGTGGCGCATCGACGGCAAGCTCATCGCCTGCCGTCACGATCTGGTGCCAGTCAGTTTTCATATGGAGCGCGCCGGCACGAACGCCGTGGTGCATGGGGGCTCTCGAAAGCAGCGAGTCAAGGCGCGAAGGCTGTGGGGGCTCCACTGATTCACCCTCAACCTCATCAGCCTCTTCATCGACCAGATCAAAGGAATCAAGCGGCGCCGGCTCGCGACGGTCGATCAGCTCCTCGTCCTCATCATCAAAGTAGTTGAACTGATCGAGCATGTCCTCTTCAATCGCGCGCTCGCTCGCGTCGTCCATATAGACGCTCCCTTCCTACCGACTAACCCCCATCCTAGGCAGCAACGGCTAAAGGAAACATAAAAGAGACGGCTGTCATGCGAGCCATGTGCGCAATAGCCATTAAGTAGTCATTGGGGACGTTCTTAAACGGCTAGTCGTTTAAGAACGTCCCCAATGACTGGACTGTACCCAAGTGCCGGCACAAGAGGAACGTCCCTAAGTGCCAACCAGGGCAACACCGCAGATAGAGGACGGACAGCGAGCGACGTCCAGAGCGAACAAGTTGGCATGAAAAAGGCAAGGCATAGACCTTCTGGTCATGCCTTGCCTTTTGAATGACAAATTGTCGCTCTGGACGTCGCGCAGCGTCGAGCGGTTACGGCGTTTGGTAAAACGCCGTAACCCCCTAGTACATCTTTGCGCCGGCGGGGATGGAGGCGTCGAGCTGGATCAGGTTGAGGCGCTCCTCGCCCTCCTCCTCGTGGACAGCGCTGATCAGCATGCCGCAGCTGGGGATACCCATCATCTTGCGCGGAGGCAGGTTGGTGATGGCGAGCAGGGTCTTGCCGACCAGGTCCTCGGGCTCGTAGTAATCGTGAATGCCGGAGAGGATGGTACGGTCGGTGCCGGTGCCGTCATCGAGCGTGAAGTTCAGCAGCTTCTTGGACTTCTTGACGGCCTCGCATGCCTTGACCTTCACGGCACGGAAATCGCTCTTGGAGAAGGTGTCGAAGTCGACGAACTCCTCGAACAGCGGCTCAACGGCGATCTTGGAGTAGTCGAGCGTGGGCTTGAGCGACTTGACGAACGGGCTCGCGGCATTGCCGGCCTCGGCGGCCTTAGCGGCAGCAGCGCCGGACTGGAAGCCCTTCTCGGGCTTCATGTGCGGGAACAGCAGGACGTCGCGGATGGAAGCCTGGTTGGTGAGCAGCATGACCACGCGGTCGATACCGATGCCGATGCCACCCGCAGGAGGCATACCGTACTCGAGGGCGCGCACGTAGTCCTCGTCGTACTCCATGGCCTCATCGTCGCCGCCAGCCTTCTCGGCCATCTGGGCGGCAAAACGCTCGGCCTGGTCGACCGGGTCGTTGAGCTCGGAGAACGCGTTGGCGTACTCGTGACCGGCGATGACCAGCTCAAAGCGGTGCGTCAGGCGCGGGTCGTCCTCAAAGCGCTTGGCCAGCGGGCTGACCTCGATGGGGTAATCGCACACGAAGGTGGGGTTGACGATGGTGTCCTCGCCCAGCTCGTCGTAGATCTCGGCGATGATCTTGCCGGCGGTCCACTCGGGCTTGACCTCCAGACCCTTCTCACGTGCGGCAGCGGCGAGCTCCTCGACCGGCGTGTCGATAGTGACCTGCTTGCCGAGCACGTCGGAGACGATGTCGGTCATGGGACGGCTGGCCCACTCACCAGAAAGGTCGATGGTCTGGCCCTGGTACTCGATGACCTCGGGGTTGCCGATGGCTTTGTTAGCCGCCTTAATGACACCCTGGGCGAGCGCCTTCATGCCCTCGAGGTCGGAGAAGGCACGGTAGGCCTCCATCGTGGTGAACTCGGGGTTGTGGGTAAGGTCCATGCCCTCGTTACGGAAGATGCGGCCGATCTCGAACACGCGCTCAAAACCACCGACGATGCAGCGCTTGAGGTGCAGCTCGGTGGCAATACGCAGGTAGCACTCCTGATCGAGCGCGTTGAAGTGCGTGATGAACGGCTTGGCAGTAGCACCGCCCTGAATGGTCTGCAAGATGGGGGTCTCGACCTCCATGTAGCCGTCGGACTCCATAAAGCGACGGAAGGTGGAGAGAATCTGCGAACGCTTACGGAAGGTCTCGCGAACGTCGTCGTTGGCGATCAGGTCGACATAGCGCTGGCGATAGCGGGTCTCCTTGTCGGAAAGACCGTGGAACTTCTCGGGCAGCGGACGAACAGCCTTGGCAAGCAGGGTCGCGCTCTTAGGGGCAACGGAAAGCTGGCCGCGCTGGGTGCGCACGACCACGCCGGTCACGCCCAGGATGTCGCCCAGGTCGAGGGCCTTGAGCGTATTCCAAGCAGCCTCGTCCATGTCGTTGATGCGGCAGAACAGTTGAATCTCGGCAGTCGCATCGCGCACGACGATGAACATGATCTTGCCCTGACCGCGCTTGGCGACCACGCGGCCGGCGATCTTCACGACGTCCTCGGTGTCCTCGCCATCGGCAAGCTCGGCGTACTTAGCCTCGATATCGGCGACGTAGTCCTCAAGCTCAGAGTGCTCGGGATAGGGGTTCTGGCCCGCCTCGAACAGGGCGGCGCGCTTGGCCAGGCGGGTGGCGCGCTCGTCGTTGAGCGTCGATGCCTGATCTGCGGCGTTCTGGTTCTCTGCCATAAGTTAGCTCCTCAAACTAAAACGCTCCCCAGGATTCGGTCCCAGGGAGCGAAAACATACCTTTACGCGGGACCGTGGTCTAGCGTGCGATCTTGGCGATGGTGTAGACGCGAGTCTTGCCGGAAGGCGTAACGACCTCGACGGAGTCGCCCTCGCCGTGACCGATGATGGCATGGCCGACCGGAGACTCGTTGGAGATCTTGTGCTCGAGCGAGTTGGTCTCGGTGGTACCGACGAGCGTGACTTCCATGACCTCGCCGTTGGGATCAATCAGCGAAACGGTGGAACCGATGGAGACGGTCAGGTCGCCCGTGGTGGCAGCAACCTGAGCGTTGGCGAGGATGGCCTGGATCTCGGCAATACGAGCGGCGTTCTGGGCCTGCTTGTCCTTAGCGGCGTCGTACTCGGAGTTCTCCGAAAGGTCGCCGAACGCGCGGGCTTCCTTGATGTCCTCGACGATCTCCTTGGCGTAATCGCCCTCACGCCAAGCGAGCTCCTCGACGAGCTTCTGGCGGCCCTCAGCGGTCAGTACGATCTGGCTTGCGTCCATACGGATATCTCCCCAACTCTGATCAAACAATCAACTGTCAACAAAACGAAAAAGACCGGCTAGCCTGCGGGCAAGCCGGTCAGGTGCTCACCCCAAAGGGATGGGACTACTCTGCGTCCGCGTCGCTGTCCTCTGCCTGCTTCTTCTTGGCAGCAGCGAGCTTGGCCTCGAGCTCAGCGATCTCCTTGTCCTCCTCGGACTGCTCGACCACGACCTCCTCGGCCTGCTTGGTCTCGGCCTTATCGTCGCCCTCCATACCCTCACGGATATTCTTGACGGTAGAGCCGAGGGACTTGCCGAGCTTCGGCAGGTTCTTGGGCCCAAAGATAATCAGGACAACGACGAGAATAATGATGAGCTCAGGAGCCCTCAGTCCAAACATGTAGACCTCCACAATACAGCGAGACAAGCTCGAATGAGTATACCGCGGGTATCGCGGTATCACAACACTAGCTAAAAAAAGGGACCGCAAGAAGCGGTCCCTCCTCATGCTCTGGTCGGGTTGACTGGATTTGAACCAGCGACCCCTGCGTCCCGAACGCAGTGCTCTACCAAACTGAGCCACAACCCGTTAGCTCGACTATAGTAACAAAGATTTTCGCCGCGTGCTAGAGAAATTTTTATTTCTTTGGCGCGTCGATTTGAACCGTGTTGGGAATAAGCTCAGTCGCGCAGGCCCACCAGCCATTTTGCTGGGCAGCATCGGCAAGCCTTTCGGCCGTGGCAGCGGTGTCGCAAATGGCAAACGAGCAGGCACCCGATCCGCACACATCTACAGCAACGGTTCCGTCCTGTTTACGCAGCCAGTCGAGAACCGTTTGAATCTGCGACTCCATCTGTGCGGAAATGACACCAAGGTTGTTATGGATGAGTGCATATGCCGTCTCGGCATCACCAGCACGCAAGGCAGAAGCTATCGCGCCGGGCTTGTCCGCAGGCACCGAGGCCTCGTCAAAACGTCGATAGGCTTCAATTGTCGAAACACTTGCCTCGCGCGGCTTGACCAGCACGACGGGCGTCGCGGGCAGCGCGGGGTACTCAGTTGCCAGCACGTCTCCCCCACCTACGTAGAACGCAGGACTCGCGTGCAAAAAGAACGGGACGTCAGCACCAATGCCCCGCGCAATATCGTCGAGCGCTGGGTCGGTGCGATCAATGCCCCAGAGCTCCGCCAAGGCGACAATGACCGCGGCCGCATCCGTCGAGGGGCCGCCCAAGCCGGCGCACAATGGAATGCGCTTCTCAATCGTCACGCAGATGTTTGCCTCGCCACCATAATGCTCGGCCATAGCAACCGCAGCCCGATACGCCGTATTCTTTTGCATGGGAAAATCTGATGCCGGAACCGTCTGGACAGTCAGCGCCTGCGCCGGCGTGACCGTCACGGTATCGGAAAGACCGACGGCTGCCATCAGGGAATCGACCCTGTGGTAGCCGCGGTCATCGCGCTCGGTATGAACCCCCAGGTAGAGGTTAATCTTTGCCGGCGCGGAAAGAGTCAGAGACCGATCGGTCACCGTTAGTGCTCCTCGAGCTGATTGCCGAGCGGGGTAAAGATATGCTCGCCGCTCTCGGGGTCGAACAGCTCGACCTGACCGGTGAGGACATCGATATACTGGTAGGACTGACGCGACTTGCGGCCACGACGCTCGTCAACCTCGACGATAAAGACGGCGGGGTGGACGCTCTTGATGGTGCCCATGCGCTCGACAACGCGGGTGCGGCCCATGTTGGCCTTCACCTTGACGCGATCGCCCACCATATCGGTCAGCTTCTCGTGGATGTCGTCGACGTGATTGACTTCCATCTCTTCCATGAACAGGGCCTCCAGAAGGTGCAATTCAAAAAGGGGATAATACCCCTAAGATAGACAAAACTCTAATACTATAGCACCCTGTTGTGACCATACGCAAGTAGCTAAATAACCCGGTCCCAAATTGACTACTTACAGACTATCGGTGTCCAAGACGATGGTGAATGGGCCGTCGTTGACCAAGTCGACTTTCATATCGGCGCCAAAGATGCCGTGCGCCACGTGTTCGACATCTTGGCGAACGAGCGTCAGGAAGTACTCGTAGAGGTCGTTGGCAACATCGGGGGCGCCGGCATCCGTAAACGACGGACGGCGGCCGTGGCGGCAGTCGGCAAACAGCGTGAACTGCGACACCACGAGTACCTCACCGTCGACATCGGCAAGCGCCAAGTTGGTCTTGCCGTTCTCGTCCTCGTTGATACGCAGCCCGCGGAGCTTGCCCCACAGCTTATCAGCCTCGGCGCGCGTATCGCCGTGGCCCACGCCAAGCAGCACCAGATAGCCGCGTCCAATGCGGCCCACGCACTCGCCGTCGACCGTCACGCCGGCGTTGAGCACGCGCTGCACCACCGCACGCACGGTCTACTCCTCGCCCGTCAGCTTGGCGGACAGATGCTCGAGCGCGTGGAAACGATGGCTGATGGCGTTCTTCTCGTCAGCCGTCAGCTCGGCCATGGTCTTGCCCGGCGTGTCGACCGGCAGGAACAGCGGGTCATAGCCAAAGCCGTGATCGCCGCGGCCCTCGTGCGCGATAACGCCCTCGCAAGCGCCCTCGCCATAGGTGACCAAGCCGTCCGTGTCGATGAGCGCAACGACGCTCATAAAGCGTGCGGTGCGGTCCTCATCTGCCACGCCTTCCAGGTTAACGAGAAGCTTGGCGTTGTTGGCGGCATCGTCGCCGTGCACGCCCGCATAGCGCGCGCTATACACACCGGGATCACCGTCCAGCGCGTCGACGACCAAGCCCGAATCGTCGGCAATGGCCATAAGGCCCGTCTCCTCAACCGCGGCTTGGGCCTTGATGATGGCGTTCTCCAAAAACGTCGTGCCGTTTTCCTCGGGATCCTCAAAATCACCCAGCTGGCCGAGCGCCACAAAGCGCACCTCGGGCATGACCTTGCCCAAAATGGCCTCGATCTCGGTGAGCTTATGGGCGTTGCCCGTTGCCACGACGATGGTCGCCGCCGGGTCAAGGGTGTCGATGTCAATCTTCTCAAGTGCCATGACTGGCCTCCTTGTCTCTATAGCAATGCCGCGCCGAGGGCAACGAGGGCCTCCGCCTCTCCCCTCTCAATCAACGGCAGTCTTATACTTCGACGTTTTCCCAGATAAAACCTACCAAAATAAACCTGTCCCTTTTTGGCAGGTTAGACGATGGCTTGGCGCTGAAGCTCGATGAGCCCGGCGATACCCTTGTCGCCCAGGTCGAGCAGGGCGTTGAGGCGTTTGCGGTCGAAGGGCGCCTGCTCGCCGGTGCCCTGGAGCTCGATCATCTCACCGGTTTCGGTGGCGACGAGGTTCATGTCGACCTCGGCATGGCTGTCCTCGGAATAATCGAGGTCAAGCAGCGTATTGCCGTCGACAACGCCCATGGAGATGGCAGCCACCTGGCCGATAAGCGGGATGCGCTCGATCTTGCCCGCCTCGACCCACATGGCGAGGGCGTCGTGCAGCGCCACCCAGGCGCCGGTGATGCTCGCTGTACGCGTGCCGCCATCGGCCTGAATCACATCGCAGTCAACGGTGACGGTGTGCTCGCCGAGCGCCTTCATGTTGACGACGGTACGCAGGCTGCGGCCAATGAGGCGCTCGATCTCCATGGAGCGACCCTTGCGGTTGGCATGCTCGCGCTTGCAGCGCTTGCCGGTCGACGTCGGCAGCATGGCGTATTCCGCGGTCACCCAGCCGGCCTTAGCTCCCTTTCGCCAGCCCGGCACGCCCTCCTCGATAGTGGCGGCGCACAGCACGCGCGTGTCACCGAACTCGGCCAAACACGAGCCGTGGGCGTGCTTCATGACGCCACGGGTGAGCTTAACGGGGCGCAACTCGTTGGCGGCGCGACCGTTGGCGCGGTTGACCTGCATGTACTCCATAGAAATATCCTTTCGGCAAAAGATGTGGCGAAGGCTTTGGCGGCTGCCTTACATCTATTTCAGCTCCTCGATATCGATATGTTCGATGCTCTTGAGCGGCTGACCAAAGATAAAGCTGCCCGCCACCGCAAACTCGGCAATGTTATCGGCCGTCGTGGCAAAACGATGCTGCGGCTCGGCGGCGTCGCCCGCCAGCTGCTCGCGGCGCGTGAGGATATCGGTCAACTCGCGTGTGGTCTCCTCGGCGGAACTTACGACGCGCACCCCAGGCCCCAGAGCATGGCGGATAGGTCCCACCAACAGCGGAAAATGCGTACAGCCGAGCACCACGGTATCGATACCGTGGTCGCGCAGCGGCTCAACCGTGGCACCCACCAGCGCACGCACGGCCGGCGTATCGAAGACATCTTCGTTCTCGAGCCACTGTTCCTGCAGATGTGCACCCGAGGCGAGCTCGTGTTCGACAACCTCGACAAAGCTCGAGGCAGGACAGCCGTATACATCGACGCCGGCATCTAGATCCTGAATGGCACGCGTGTAGGCGCCCGAGCGAATGGTGAGGTTGGTGGCGAGCACGCCCACGCGACGCGAGCGGGTGCTGTTGATTGCCGCACGGGCACCCGGCGCAATCACGCCGATCACGGGAACGTCGAGCACCTGCTGGGCCAGACGCAAGGCCGCAGCGGTCGCCGTGTTGCAGGCGATGACCATGATCTTGACGTCGTGCTTCGACAGCCAACGGCCCGCCTGCAACGCAAACGAGCGCACCTCATCCTCGGTGCGGGTGCCGTAGGGGCAGCGCTTGGTGTCGCCAAAGTAGTAGACGGACTCGTGCGGCAGCGCCGTCGCGATGGCGCGCGCAACCGTCAGACCGCCCAAACCAGAATCGAACACGCCAATCGGGCGCGTGTCGCCTGCCGGATTCTCGATATCGGACATTACCTCACCAGTCTCTCTCAAAAAGACATGTCCAAGTGCGGCGGCGGCGCGCTACGAACGCGCCGCGACCAGCAGCTCTGCCGTCGCCGCCCAACCGTCGACAATTTTGCCGCGCGTAACGAAAGCGTTCTCGCAAGCAGCCAGGAACTCGGGCGCGCCGGCGCTCGTCAGGCCATTCTCGACCAGGCAGAACGTGCCCACGTGATCGGCCATGTAGAAGTCGGACTCGGAATCGCCGAGCGCGAGCGTCTCCTCGCGCTCGATCCCCAGGTGCTCGCAGAAGCGCGCAATGGCGACGCCTTTGTTGAGGCCCGCAGGGTTGATGTTGAATGCGCGACCGTCCTCGACGCGATCGAGCTCGAGCGTCGTCGGCTTGGACAGGTGAGTCAGATGGCCGTTGCAAGCCCAGATCAGACCGCAGCCGGCCTCGTCCAGGATGGCCTGGACCTCATCGTCGGGCACATCGCCGCGCATGCCGACGGTGACCTCACGGTATTTGTAGCCGGTCGACATGTCGTTGTGATACTCGATCTTGTGCGGCCAGCGGGCGAGAATCTTCTCGCACACGCCGGTCTGCTCGATCACCTGGTGCGGAGTAAGGCCGCAAGAGGGGTCGTAGGGCATGTCGCCGGTCAGATACTCCCAATCGTTGGCCTTGAGGTCGTGCATGACCAGACCGCCCATTTCGCCGATGTAGGAGTTGAGGCCGAGCACGCGGGCGTCCTCGTGAATCATGGTGCGATTGCGGCCCGAGGTGGGAACCACCTGAATACCAGCGCGAGCGAGCGCCACGACGGCCTCGACGAGTTTGGTCGAAGGGTTGCCGTCGTTGTCGCGCAGCACACACGAGCCGGGCGCGAGCATCGTGGCATCCAGGTCGGTAAAGACGTACTTGACCTTAGCCAAGCGCTCGCGCATCTCGCCCGAAAGCTCGGCAACGGTCGGCAGGGTGTTGTGGGACATGGTTACTCCGTTTACGTAGAAGGGTTTGGACTTGGACGGCATGTTTTGATTGAGGGAACACGCTTATGGCGACAGCGCACTCAGGGCGCCGCCGCCATCATGGTTCATTAGTCAAACTGGGTAACATCGATCAGGCGATTGGCCAACGAAAGGTCGCTCTCGATGGGCACGAACTCGTCGCCCACGTGCATGAGCTCCTCGTCACCCTTTGCCAGCAGTAAGACAATGGTAGGAGCATCGGGGTTGATGTACTCCTCGCGCGCCGCCTTGAACGCCGCATGCACAGCGGCTTCGCGATCGAGGATGATCTTGTTCGGCGTATCGTCGGGAACATGTTCGGCAAGCTCGCGACAGACCTTCATCGGGTCCTCGTGAGCCGGGTCCTCATTGGCAAAGATCATCAGGTCGGAATATGGTGCGGCCTCGCGCGGAAGCTGCTCGCGGCGCTCCTGTGCCTTGCCGCCGGCAGCGCCAAACACTGCGATGACCGGGCTGGCGGGAAACGCGCGCTTCACCGACGAGAAAAGTGAGCGGAACGAAAGTTGGTTGTGAGCGTAGTCAACAACACAAATCACGCGGCCGTCCTTCGACTCCACGACCTCCATGCGGCCCGGCACACGCAGCTTGGAGAGGCCCTTCTTGATGGCATCGATACCGATGCCGATCTCGCGCGCGGCGGCGATAGCGACCAGTGCGTTTTCCACGTTAAAGTCTCCCGCGATACCCAGCAGGACCTTCTCCCCCGCCTCGGACTCGTCGGCACACAGGCCATGCAAGTTGAACTCGATGCTAAAGCCGACCATGCGTACGTCGCTCGCCCACAGGCTTGCCTCGGGATGCTCGACACCAACGGTCACCAAGCGCTCGGCCGCCGACGCTGCCTCCAGCACACGGTCGACCTCTTCGGTGCCCAAATTCACCACGGCGGTCTTTGCCTGGTCAAAGATCCTGAGTTTGCTCTCAAAATAATCCTCAAACGTGGGGTGTTCGATCGGCGAGATGTGGTCGCGGCCGATGTTGAGGAAGCACGCCACGTCAAACGGCAGATTCTCGACGCGTTGGTACTTGAGCGCCTGGCTCGAGACCTCCATGACCATGGACTGGCGACCGGACGTGCGGCAGTTGGCGATATGGCGCCAAACCTCGGGGGCCTCGGGCGTGGTGTTGGTGCTCTCGTAGCACTCGATACCATCGTCGGTACTCACCGAGCCGATCATGCCGCAGGACTCGCCCGCCGCCTTGATGATGGACTGGAGCATAAAAGCGGCCGTGGTCTTTCCCTTGGTGCCGGTGATGCCCACGATCTTGACGTCGTGGTCGGGACGGTCGTAGACCTCCGGCGGCAACAAGGCCATGGCCGTGCGAACGCTGTCCACGACCAGCATCGCAGCACCGCTCTCCTGCGCCAGCGGCTCCAGAGACTCGACCAGCGACTCCTCGCACACAAATGCGACGGCGCCCGCATCGAGCGCCATGCGCAAAAACGCGGGCTTAAAGGCAGCACCTTTGCAGAAGAACACGTCACCTGCCGAGACCGCGCGCGAATCAAACGAGCAGCCGGTCACGGCACGCTCGTCAACCTGCTCCGATGCGCGCAGCTCGCCGCACACATCGAGAAGCTTGGCAAGCGTATCGACCGTGGTCACGGTCGCGGAATCCGAATGGTGCATCTTTCACCTTTCTCAGCCATTTGGCAGGGACGGTTTTTATAGTAACTGAAACGCACCCACGCAAAAACGGCTCCCGGAGGAGCCGTTACGCGCAGGCGTTCGTAAGCCGAGGCTAGGCAGCCTGAACAGCGGGCTGGTCCTCGTCGATAAAGAAGCGCTTGTACCACACCAGGAACACGAGCGGCGTATAGATCTTGCGCTGGAAATCGCCCTTGCCCGCAAAGTGCAGATCGAGCAGGTGCATGAGCTCGTCGGTATCGAAGAACTCGCTTGCCCACGGCGCGGTGAAGTACTCCTTGACATAGTCGTACCACTTTTGCTCGCGCAGCCAGTAGACAATCGGCACCGGGAAGCCCACCTTGGGACGGGTGGCCCACTCATCGGGCAGCGACTTGTTGGCAGCGTGGCGGAGTACTTGTTTGTTGCCGTTCTCGTTGATGCGGTAGCGGTCGGGAATGTGCTCGGCGAACTCCATGACTTTGCGGTCCAGGAAGGGCACGCGCAGCTCCAGCGAGTGCGCCATGCACATCTTGTCGGCCTTGAGCAGAATGTCGCCCGGGAGCCACATGTTCATGTCCAGGTACTGCTTCTTGACCAGCTCGGGCTGACCCTTTACGCGCGCGTAGATAGGTGCAGCGAGCTCAAAGGCGCCGTCGCCGGTGTTGTACTCGGGCTTGAGCACGCCGTCGACCTCACGCTCCGGCCATACCAGAGCCTGTCCCAGGAACGACTTCTCGGGGATCTCGGCTCCCTTGACCAGGAAGTTGTGTCCCTTGAAGTACGGCATATGCAGCGCCAGGTTACCGAGCGCGCGACGGATGGGCAGCGGAACCATCTTTTTGTACTTGCGCACCGGAACCGTGTCCTCGTAATAGGCGTAGCCGCCAAAGAGCTCATCGGCGCCTTCACCCGAAAGCACGACGGTGACGTCCTTGCGGGCCATCTCGGCTAGGAACCACAGCGGCACGGACGACAGGTTGGACTGCGGCTCGTCCATGTGATACTGAATGTCCTCGAGCGCGCCAAAAAACTCGTCGGCGGTGATCATCTTGCGGACGTTCTCGACGCCGAGCTTGTCGGAAAGCTCCTTAGCGTAGTTGGTCTCGTTGAAGTTCTTGTAATCGAAGCCCACCGAGAAGGTCTTGTCGGGCATGAGGCAAGCGGCGATGTAGCTGGAGTCGACGCCACCGGAGAGGAACGAAGCGACCTTAACGTCGGCGATGCGATGGGCCTCGACGCTCTCGTGCACGACCTCGTCCAGCTCGTCGACGTACTCCTCGAACGGCTTCTCGACGGCAGAGTAGTCGCAATCCCAGTAGCGCTCGATGTTCATCTTGCCGGTCGGGATATCGACGGTAAAGTAATGCGCCGGCGGCAGCTTGTAGACACCCTCGAAGAAGGTCTCCTCGGTCGCCGAATACTGCAGCGTCATATACGGACGCAGGGCCTTCTTATTAACCGCCTTGTGGAAGTGCGGGTAGTCGAGGAAGCTCTTGATCTCGGAACCAAAGAGCACGCCCGGCGCACCGTCGCCCGCATCGGCCATGGGATAGTAGTAGAGCGGCTTGATGCCAAAGATGTCGCGGGCGCCAAAAAGCTTGTTCTTCTTTTTGTCCCAGATGACGAAGGCGTACATACCGCGCAGGCGATCGAGGACGGCCTCGCCCCACTCCTCGTAGCCGTGCAGGAGGCTCTCGGTGTCGGCGCCGCAGTGGAACTTGTAGCCCTTGGCCTCGAGCTCGGAACGGAGTTCTTGGAAGTTGTAGATCTCGCCGTTGAAGACAATGACGACGCTACCGTCCTCGTTGGCCATGGGTTGGGCGCCAGCCTCGGTCAGGTCGAGGATCGACAGGCGGCGGAAGCCGAGGGCAACGCGGCCGTCGATAAACTGACCGCCCATGTCGGGACCGCGATGGACGATGCGGTCCATCATCTTGGTGAGCACCTCAGATTGGTTATCCGTCCCACCGACAAAACCGACAAAACCGCACATATACTATCCCCTCTGCTGTTGCTGGGCATCAAATCGAATCAGTAGCTTTTGAGTATACCCGAGGGCGTAAAGAGGGGCGGAATGTTCAGGCAATCTCAACTGAATCAGCTCCGCGCCGGCACGCGCCGGCACGCGCCAGTTACCTTTAATGGATATGAGATGAATGAGGCGATTGTTTTGCTATACTCTCTCCGCACGGGCGATTGGCGCAACGGTTAGCGCAGGTGCTTTACACGCACAAGGCTGGGGGTTCGAATCCCTCATCGCCCACCACTGATTTGATAGGCTCCCAGCAATGGAAGCCTTTCTT
>UQVT01000015.1 GCA_900544465.1 uncultured Collinsella sp.
CTAAAGAGCGCGAAACAGCTCGGAAAAGCTCGCTTCGTAGCATGAGCCTAACGATCGATACCACCATAAAGCACGGAAGGGTTGTGGGGATAATGGTCAACTATGGGTTTGGTATGCCGACGCGCTTGGTTGCGGATGGGGATGTGGCTCGCTGGTGCGGGCGATTGGTTGCCCACTATGGCGGCACCAAGGCACTGGTCGTGCTGGGAGGCGACAAGCACACGCGCGATGAGCTCGTTTCGGCGGCGCTGGGCTCGCTCGATCGTGCCCTGCTCGAACGCGTACTCTTTCGTTGCGGTTCGGCCGGGGGCGACGGGGGAGACGATTTGGTCGATGAGGCCGTAGCCCTGGCAACCGATGAGGGCCTGGACTTTGTCCTGGCGATTGGCGATGCCGATACTGCTGGCTTTGCGCGCGAGCTCGCGCGTCGCATGGCGGCGCTCGATGCCGGCGAAGACGGTTTTGTCCCTTATGGATGCATTCTCTCGGAGGGCAAGGCGCCTGCTGTCGTGGGCACCGGTGAGGTTCCCGTTTTTGCCATTATCGCGCCCGAACTGCTGGAGGGCATCGGGTCTCCTCTGCGTGAGTTGCTCGGTAGCATCTGCGCCGCGGCCTAATATTTGCCATAAAAGGACGGGTTATTTTTGGTTGGTAAAGCGTTTGACCTGCCAAAATAAGCCTGTCCCTTTTTAATCGGTTGCCGTTTGGGGGCCGATTGGCAACGCTCGCTGATTGTAGTCTTGACCTGCGCTAGAATAGTGGCATCTGAATGTCCGGGCGCATGGAGGCGTGCGCCCGTATGCTGAGGAGGACTCTATGGCAACTGTTGCCGCACCTATCGATGCTACGTCGACTGCCGCTTGGAAGGCACTCGAGGCTCATCAGGAGAAGCTTGAGGCCGATGGTATCGACCTCAAGGCCTGGTTCGCTGCTGACGCCGACCGCGTGAACAAGCTGAGCTTTGACGCCGGTGACCTGCACTTCGATCTTTCGAAGAACCTGGTGACCGATGAGACCGTCAAGCTGCTGTGCGATCTTGCCCGCGAGGTGAAGCTCGAGGAGCGCCGCGACGCCATGTTCTCCGGCGAGCACATCAACACCACCGAGGACCGCGCCGTCCTGCACACCGCGCTGCGCCGCCCGGCAAGCGAGAAGGGCCAGCTCATCGTCGACGGCCAGGACGTCGTCGCCGACGTGCACGAGGTCCTGGACCGCATGTATGCCTTCGCCGAGCGCGTGCGCTCCGGTGAGTGGAAGGGTGTTACCGGCAAAAAGATCGAGCACCTGGTGTCCATCGGCATCGGCGGCTCCGATTTGGGCCCGGTCATGGCTTACGAGGCTCTGCGTCCCTATGCCGACGCCGGTATCGACTGCCGCTACATCTCCAACATCGACCCCAACGACCAGGCCGAGAAGCTCAAGGGCTTGGATCCCGAGACCACGCTCGTGATCATCGTCTCCAAGACCTTCACCACGCTCGAGACCCTCACCAACGCCCGCGAGGTCAAGACCTGGATGCTCGAGCAGCTCAAGGCTCAGGGCGCCATCGACGGCTCCGATGAGCAGAACGCCGAGGCCGTGGCAAAGCACTTCGTCGCCGTTTCCACCGCACTCGAGAAGGTCGAAGCCTTCGGTATCGACCCCGCCAACGCCTTCGGTTTCTGGAACTGGGTTGGCGGCCGCTATTCCGTTGACTCCGCCGTGGGCCTGTCGCTGATCGTCGTGCTCGGCCCCGAGCGCTTCCAGCAGTTCCTCGAGGGCTTCCACGCCATCGACGAGTACTTCTGCAACACCCCGCTCGAGAACAATGCCGTCGCGCTGATGGGCCTGCTCAACGTCTGGTACGTCAACTTCTTCGGTTCCAAGAGCCACGCCGTGCTGCCGTACTGCCAGTACCTGCACCGCTTCCCGGCCTACCTGCAGCAGCTCACCATGGAGTCCAACGGCAAGCATGTCCGTTGGGACGGCAGCGCCGTGACCTCCGACACCGGTGAGATCTTCTGGGGCGAGCCCGGCACCAACGGCCAGCATGCCTTCTACCAGCTGCTGCACCAGGGCACCGTGGTGGTTCCGGCCGATTTCATCGCCTTCGCCAATACCGCCAACCCTGCGACCGATAGCGGCCAGGACGTGCATGAGCTGTTCCTGGGCAACTTCCTGGCCCAGACCAAGGCGCTCGCCTTTGGTAAGACGGCCGACGAGGTCCGCGCCGAGGGCACGCCCGAGCAGATTGTCCCCGCCCGCTGCTTTGAGGGTAACCGTCCGACGACCTCGATCTTCGGCGACACGCTGACCCCGTTCGCGCTCGGCGAGCTCATCGCCCTGTACGAGCACATCACGTTTGTCGAGGGTACGGTCTGGGGCATCGATTCCTACGACCAGTGGGGCGTCGAGTTGGGCAAGCAGCTTGCCAAGCAGATCACCCCTGCCTTCCACGACGATGCCGCCAAGGCCGAGCAGGACGCTTCGACCCAGGCGCTCATCGAGTTCTATCGCGCGCATCGCAAGTAGTCGCTGCTGTTAACGCATCGCGCCTTATAGTCAGGGGCCCGTATCCTATCGGATGCGGGCCCCTTTGCTTTGCCGCGGTCCCGGGGCGCACGGCCTTTGTGGAACATCGCCGGGGCGCCGCGCGCTGCGAGAACCCTGCGCCTAGATCTCGGCCTCCGCATGGCCTCGCTGCGCCTCGGGCAGCTCCCCGTAGAGCGGATGGTCTTCGAGCCTAAAGCGCTCGACCTGTTCGGGAGTGCGACCGCGTACAAAGAGCCACGAGCGATCGATCGGCGTCGCCATGAGCGTGCTGGGCAGTGCGTCGGCGCGGTCGGAAAACACCCGGGCGCTCTCGGGATCCTGGAACGCCAGCACCAGATGCGTGTCGCAGTTGCCCATGATGGAGCGAGCTCGCGCCCCGCCGTAGAGCGCATCGAGCTGGTTGGTCGACTGCAATAGCAGCGTTGCCCAGATGTTGCGGCTTCGGATAATCGAGAGCACGTTGTCGATCTGGGGGATCTGCAGATTTGCGAAGTCATCGAGCATAAAGCGCACGGGCACGGGCAGGCTGCCGTCGGGCTGCCTATCGGCTTCGCGAATGAGGCCCATAAACGCCTGCGTAATAAAGAGGCCGGTCAGCGGATCGAGATTGCGGTCAATATCGCTTACGGTTACAAACAGGGCGCAGGGGGTGTGTCCCATGGAAGCGAAGTCCACCTGATGGCACTCACGATAGAGCTGTGCCGCACCGTCGAATCCCAGACACATGACCTTTTCGGCAAGGATGCCGACGATGCTCGCGTGCATGCGCTCGGCATTTTGCGTAATGGCGTAGCGCCGCCATAGCGAGAGGGCATAGCTTTGGGGGTCGGTCGTGATCAGGTCGTCAAACAATCGGGCCGTGGCACCGTCCTGCAGGTGCTCGATCAGCTTGATGACCGAGCTGATCGTCTGCTCGTCGGCGGGTAGCTGTTCGGTGACGTAGGCGATAAGACACGACAGCAGGTTTGCCGCCGCATGATCCCAAAAAGGCTGGTTGTTGTCCTCGATGGGGCAGATGGCCTTTGCCACCGAGAGGATGTCCTGCTGGTTGGGCCTGCCGTCCGCCTTGCGGCGAATGTGCCTCAGGGGGTTGTAGCCGCAGCGCTCGATGCCGGGCGCAAGGGCCGGGACGGTGTTGAGGTCGGCGAAGTTGAGGCATTGCACGCGGTAACCGTGGGCTGCCAGCACGGGTCCCACTTCGCGACAGAGCGTGCCTTTGGTGTCGAGCACGATGTAGCTTGCGTTCATTTGCAGCAGGTTGGGCTTGAGGACGTTTCGGGTCTTGCCGGCTCCCGAGGGGCCGATTACAAGTGCGTTGTTGTTGAGTCCCGTTTGGCGGGTGTCGCAGGAAAGCGTTCGATCCTTGGCGAGGATGGTGGACGATGCGGACTCAGATGCGGCGAGGCGGCTGGCGAGGTTAGACATGGGCGACCTCCTTGGTGGTCGAGAGGATTTCGTGGGCAAAGCCGAGCTCGACGGCGCGCTTGGCCGAAAGGTAGGTGTCTTTTGCAGTGAGGGACTGGATGCGCTTGGGCGTGAGGCCGCTGCGGTCCGAGAGGATTTGCGTGAGGGTCTTGCGGGTCTGCATGAGACGCCGGCTGGTTTCCTGCAGCGCAAGTGCCGAGCCGCCTGCCCCCTGGGGGATCAGCGGGTCGTGAATCATGAGCTCTGCATGGGGCGCCATACGGCGATCGTCGCCGCCCATAAAGATCACGGCGCCCATGGACGCGGCGAATTCCAGGCAGACGGTGCGGATGGGGCACGATGCGAGGCGCATGGCGTCATAGATCGCGAGACCCGATCGCACGCTTCCGCCGGCGCTGGCGACAAATATGGTGATGGGGCGGCTGGGGTCGGTGGCATCGAGCAGGCGGATCTGCTGGCATAGGTCGTGGGCCATCGGGGTTTCGATGTTTCCCATGACGGAGAGCTCGCGACGGGCGAGCATCTCATCGTAAATGCTGGTGAGCGTGATACCTCGGGCGGATTCACGCATGGTGAGGGGGCTGATGATGGGGGAGTGATTGGTGTCCATGAGGACTCCTTTCTGTTGGTTGTGTTGTGGAATAGGATTGTTGCCCGCGGAGGGGCTGGCGGGCTACAGGGTTCGTCCGAGCCTGAGATCGAGCTCGGTTGTGGGGCAGGCTGCCTGTTCGTGCGGCTCGCAAGCGCCAAGGGCTCCAAAGCGATGGAGCGTTGCGACGGGCGTGGTGTAGGCGAGCCGCAGCTGATGCTCGACAGGGGCACATCCGTCATTTTTGTAATGAGCCGCGTAGTACTGCGCGATGCTGGCGCTCATCTCACTGCCATTGCGATGGCGCTCAAACTGGCGTCTGCAGGTCTCGATGATCTTTGCTACCGACTTGGGTGCCGTCGCGGGAACAAGGGCGAGATAGCCCTCAAATAGCTCGTTGATGCTCAGGAGGCACAGTAGGTCGATCAGCGTCCTTATGGCTGCTCCCTCGGCGGAAAAGTGCGCGGTCATGCGGTTATATCGGTTGCGGTCGACGATGGCCGCATGGGGTCTTGGAGTTTTCTGCCCCGTGGTCCCGGGCTTTTGCCGCGCCTGTGTATTGAGCTCGACGTTGCAGCGCTTGAGGCCGTCCAACGGAAGGAACAGTGCGGTGCGCAGGGTGTTCCGCTTGCTTTCGAGTTCATGACGCTCGTCGGGTTCCCATTCGAGCTTGAGTTTCGTGTCGAGCGCCGTAAGCATATGGGCTAGGCAGCCTACGGTAAGAACGTACGAATCGTTGTCGCGTTTTGGGGCATAGGGGTCTGTCAGCTTGCGAATGTCGGGGTCGCCCATGATCTTTGTGCAGCGCTTCAGCAGTTGAGGGTGGTCGGCCAAGATCGTCGCGAGCGGTAGCGACGCGTAGTTCTTGATGGTCGCGGCGGCAAAGGCGGCGTCATATTCGTTTGCATATGCTCGCTCAATGCGGGCATCCAGAATGCTTTTCTTATCGCCGTCTTCAGCGCGGTGGTTTGTCATAGCTTCTCCAATCGGTTGATGTTCGTGCTGTTTGTTGATGTGTTGGTTGTCGTGAGTGATGTGCTTGCCGTGGGTGATGTGCTGACGTTGGGGTGCTATGCGGTTTTCAATGAGCCCGTGAGACAGTTGCTGCAGGGGCGGGATGGAACGGCCCATGCAAGGCGGAAGGCATCGTGCTCAAAATCGAGACAGCAATGCCCTGGGTGCCTCACATGTGGCAGTTACCTCATTAAGTTGTCATTGCGTTTGGGGTTGTACTTTGCCGATCTTCTTTCTCTTACACGCTAAAAACTGAAACTTCATATGCTCGATCAAACGATGACCACCGGAGCGGTCATCTTTAAAGTACTTTCGTTTTGCTGATTTGACAAGAACTAATTTTGAAATTTTTTTCTAAGGGATGAAATGAGGTCGGTGGGGCGACCGCGTTTAGCGTCGTCGGCTTTGTATGTAGTGGCTCGGCGTATGGGACGGAGCGATTGCGCCCCACGGCTACACGCTGTTCATGTTCGAGACAATATGACTTTTTGCCCGTTGTAAACGGAGTCGCGATGGGTGTTCTGTATGATGGCTCAGACAAGGTTGTTCAATGACAGGGAGGCATATATGGCAATCAAAGCCATCGCGATGGATATCGACGGTACGCTCACCAACGATCAGAAAGTGATTAGCCCGCGCACGCGTGAGAAGCTGCTCGCGGCGCAGGAATCGGGCATTAAGCTCATCTTGGCTTCGGGCCGTCCCGCATGGGGGCTGCACGCCTTGGCGCAGGAGCTCGACCTTCAAAACCATGACGGTCTGCTAGTCGCCTTTAATGGCGCTCACGTCGTCGATGCCCAGACCGACGAGGTGCTGTTCGATCAGGCTATGCCGGCTGACGAGCTGCACCGTCTGATTGATCATCTGCGTAATTTTGACGTGATCCCTATGATTTCGCTCGGTCGCGATCTGCACGTCGAGGACTCGTACCATTGCATGATCACGCTGCCTGACGGCTCGCAGAAGAATATCGTCAAGTATGAGCGCGACGCGTGCGATCTTAAGATTCGCGAGGTGGAGAGCCTGCATGAGGTCGCTGATGCTTATCCCGTGGACAAGCTGCTGACGGCAGGCGACCCGGCATACCTGCAGGCGCATTACGAGGAGATGTATGCGCCCTTTACCCAGACGCTTTCGGGCATGTTTACGGCCGACTGGTACTTTGAGTACACGGCGCCCGGTATCGACAAGGCCCGTGCGCTTGAGGGTGCTCTGCCCAAGCTCGGCATCGATGCCAGCGAGGTCGTCTCGTTTGGCGACGGCCAGAACGACAAGTCCATGATTGAGTGGGCCGGCACCGGTGTTGCCATGGGCAACGCCATCGATGAGGTTAAGGCTGCAGCCCAGATGGTGACCGCCAATAACAACGAAGACGGTATTGCGGTGGCGCTGGATAAGCTGCTGGGTTAGAATCGCCGATAATGCATGGTTCGGGCGTCCGCTTGCGGGCGCCCTTTTGTTAGGGAGGGTGCCGTGTCCGCATTTCCGTTCGACGCCGTTATCTTTGACATGGACGGTGTCATTGTCGATACCGAGTATTACTACCTGGGCGAGACTGCCGCGTTTGCCAAGGAGCTTGGGCTTAATCTGACTCAAGAGGAGTTGAATGGGCAGGTCGGTACCTCGCATCAGTTCTTCCTGCATATGCTGGTCGATTGGTTTGAGCGCGCCGGTAGGGGGCATTTTACTGGCGAGGAGGCGTTGGCCCGTTGGGACGAGTGGGCGCATAAGCGTCCGCGCGACTATCAGGCTTTGATTAACCCAGGCGCCGTGGATACGATTCGAGAGCTGCCGCGCCGCGGCGTTCGCGTGGCGCTTGCCAGCTCGTCTCCCATGGATAGCATCGAGGAAGTGCTCAACGCATGCGGGCTGTCGGATGCCTTTGAGTATGTGGTGAGTGGCGAGCAGTTTAAGGAGAGCAAGCCCGAGCCCGACATCTACCTGCATGCGCTGGACCTGCTGGGGCTGCCCGCGAATCGCTGCTGCTGCGTTGAGGATTCGGTGCCTGGCATCACTGCCGGCAAGCGAGCCGGCCTGACAGTCATTGCCAAGCGCGAGGAGCGCTTTGGCTTTAGCCAGGATGCCGCGGACAAGATTATCGACCAGCTGCCGGAGCTGCTCACGCTTTCTTAGGAGCGCGGTAGTTGCGCGTTTTTCGGGTCTGATGAGTAAATAGCCAACATTTTGGTGCGACACCTAGCATACTTTAAGCTAATGCGGGCTTAAGGGCTTGTTGAATGCCCTTAAGCCCGTTTTAGAATTAATTGTGCTGGGAGAGGGTATATGCCACCGACTGAAGGGCCAACTGACGGTAAAGCAGCGATACCGCTGTACCAACAGGTCATTGATATCATTAAAAACGAAATCAACTCCGGCGCCTACAAGGCAGGTGCGCGGATACCCAACGAATTCGAATTGGCTGAGAGCTATAAAGTTGGCCGCGTTACCGTGCGACGCGCTATTGAGGAGCTCGTCCAGCAGGGCTATCTAACGAAGCGACAGGGGAAAGGCACGTTTGTCAATGCCCCCAAGCTCAAGCGCAAGATTCGCCAGAAGGATGACGTTCAGAGTTTTTCGGACGCATGCCGCGTTAACGGAATGGAACCGGGGGCGTGTGTCATTTCGAGAAAGATACTGCCGGCGGATTCCACCGAAGCGCAGTTCTTTGGTGTTCCCGTTGGAACTGACTTGATTTGCGTTGAGCGCGTGCGCACTGCCGATGGCGTCCCTGTCATGCTCGAGAACAACATATATGTTTACGAGGACAACGCCTATCTATCAACGGCACCTCTATCTAACCAATCCATTTTTGAGTTCGTGCGCAACCGGACGGGCCGCACGCCCTCGTTTACCGACCCGTGCACGCTCGAGATCGCGTGCGCGTCGCCCGAGGTCGCTCGACTGTTGGCAGTTCCCGTTGGCGAACCCTTGTTTTATATGGAAGCCTTCTTTTTCGATGAGCAGCGGCGGCCGTTTATCATCGGTCGTCAGCGGATCGTTGGGTCTCGCTACGTTTTTGACATCTAGGACATTGCGAATGGAAGCGCCCGGTGGATCATCTCACCGGGCGTTTCCATACCGTTCACGGCGCAAACGCAACCGTTCAACCGCGTTGCGGCAATCAGTTTGAAATTATCTTGATGAAGGAAAAAGCTGCTGGTAATCTATGGGACGTCATAGAACGTTTGCATTGTGCAAACGTTGAAGCGAGATGCGATGCAGTCTCGAGTTCTTTGGAGGTATCTATGTCAGATACGAAGGCGAAGAAGACAAACAGACGTTTTAAGTTCAAATTACCGCATGTCTATACGATCATGTTCTTGCTGATCGTTGTCTTTGCGGTCCTGACTTGGATCGTTCCCTCTGGTCAGTATCAGCGCAAGACGATTTCGACAGCGGCGGGCGAGCGTGAAGTCGCCGTTGCTGGAACCTATGAACAGGTCGATAAGAACTACACCGATTCCGAGACCGGCGAGACCATCAATCTGGGTCAGGATATCTTCGCGGTTCTGCAAGCGCCCACTAAGGGTATCCAAGAGGCTGCCGACGTCGTTGCGTTCGTCTTATTGATTGGCGGATCGTTCGCGATCATCACCAAGACCAACGCTTTGAATGCCGGCATGAGCCGTGTGATTAAAAAGCTCAAGAACAAGGACATCCTCATCATTCCCATCACGATGACGTTGCTGTCCATTTGTGGCACTACGTTTGGTATGTCTGAGGAAGCCCTGCCGTTCTATGCCATCTTCATTCCCATCATGATGGGTATCGGTTATGACTCGATGACGGCATTCATCATCTGCTTCCTTGGTCCTAACCTGGGATATTGTGCTTCGACCATCGACCCGTTTAATGTTTTGATCGCCCAAGGCATCATTGGCATCGAGGGTAATCCGCAACTGTGGCTGCGTGCCGTTTCTTGGGTCATCTTCACTGCCGTCGGTATCGCATGGGCCATGCGCTACGCCATGCGCGTCAAGAAAAACCCCGAGTCGTCCATTGTGTACGAGGACGATAAGCTCAAGCGTATTGAATTTTCCGTGACCGATGCCTCCATCGAGGAAGAGTTCACTATCCGTCAGAAGCTCGTGCTTATCGATTTTGCTTGCGGTATGGGCATTATCGTCTGGGGTCTTGTTACCCAGGGCTGGTACATGAATCAGATTTCCGCCGTGTTCCTTGGCATGGGCTTGCTTGCCGGTATCCTGGGCGGCCTTGACCAGCAGACGATCGCAGAGGAGTTCGTTAAGGGTCTCGCCGACTTTGCGTACGCTGCCGTCGTTATCGGTATCGCTCGCGGTATTCTGGTCATCGCCGAGGGCGGCATGATCATCGACACCATCCTCCAGGCGCTCGCTACCGCGCTCGCCGGTGCACCCGCCGCCGTCTACACCACGTTTATGTATGTCGTCCTTGGTCTGCTCTCTTTGCTGGTTCCCTCGAGTTCTGGCCTGGCGGCGCTCACCATGCCCGTTATGGGCCCCCTGACCGAGCTCATGGGCCTCAATCCCGAGGCAGCCGTCACCGCGCTCCAGTTTGCCAACCAGACCATCAACACCATCAGCCCCGTGGCGGGTATGACGGTCGCCGGCCTTGCCGTGGCTAAGATTTCGTTTGGCCAATGGTGGAAGACCATTTGGAAGTTCTTCATCTTCATGGTCGTGTTTGGCTTGGTCATTACTGCCATTTCCGGCATGCTTCCGGCGTAGGTGGTTGTGATGTCTGATCGTTTGACGGTCCTGACGTCTAAGAGCGTCTTTACCGGTACGGGGGACCTGCCGTTTGAAGGTTTCGTAGCGGTCCGTGGCAATCGAATTGAGGCTGTTGGCACCAAGTGTGAGCTAGCTTCGTATTTGACCCAGGCGGACGAGGTGGTTGACCTGGGCGACCGCACCGTCATGCCTGGCCTGATCGATGTGCATACCTTCTATACGGGTTGGGCGCTGCGGACGTTGGGGCCTGATCTGTCCGGCATCGCTGATGCCAAAGAGGCCGTGTCGCTCTTGCGTGCATGGAAAGAAGATCATCCGGATTGCGCGGCGGCTTTTGGCCACAACCTACTCGAAACGTTGGCATCGGATGCCGAGAACGCAAATACAGCAGCTGTGTTTGACGAGTGTTTTGGCGATATCCCCGTCGTCTGCTTTACACCGGGCGCGGATACCTGTGTTCTCAATGCTGCCGCCAGTGCGCGATACGGCTTCACACCCCAGGCGTGCTATGCCGAGAAGATCTGGCGCATGATGAGCGATTTCCTCGCGCTGCCCGAGGTGCGTGCCGGGTATTCGGACTACATGAGCATGCTTAACGAACGCGGCGTTACCGCCATCAAGGAGATGTCGTTTGATGACTACTACGGCTTTGCCGACGAAATGGCTCGCCGTGAGGAATCTGGTGAGCTGACGGTTCGCGTCTCTATGATGTCGCAGCCGGTGGGTGCCGGTGCAAATCTGGCATATGCCCGCGAGGCACGAGAGCGCTTCCGGGGACCGTTCGTTCGTTTTTCTGGCTTCAACCGTATGACCGATCGCGGCGTATGGGCGGGGCTTGCCGAGATGATTGACCCCTATGAGGACACGGCCGATGCGGGCGCTGCCGGCAAGACGGTCGTCGAGGAGCCAGAGTGGGATCTGATTGAGAGCGAGCTGCGTGCAATTGATGCTGACGGCTTCCGATATTCCTTGCATTGCCAGGGCGATGGCGCCGTTCGTCGCACCGTGGCGCTCTATGCCTCGCTGCCTCGAGACGAGCATGGACGGATGCTTCGCCGCCATGCGATTACCGATCTCGAGAACTCTGACCCGACCGATCTTGTCGAGTTTGGCAAGTTAGGTGGAATTTGCGAGGTCTATCCGCAGATTCTGACGCTGGACCGGCGCGAGGATTGCCTATCGATGATGCGTCGACAAATTGGCGAGACGCGACTTTTGCACAGCTGGAATCGCCGCGGCATGGAAGATTCCGGATGCACAGTGTGCTGTGGAACGGATTTGCCGCTGCTGATTCCGAGCCTGGGCGAGTCAATCTACAGCGCGTGCGGCGGATTCTTCGCCGACGGACTGCCTGTGAATGAGGTCAACACGCTGACGCTTGTCGAGCTCTTGCGCGCTTGGACTGCCGGGGGCGCGTACGATCTGATGCGCGAAGACGAGCTGGGTACGCTCGAGGTCGGCAAGCTTGCCGATATCTGCGTGCTCGATCGGGATGTGTTCGACCTCGATTATCGCGACGCACGCGATCTTGCGGTTGATATGACGATGTCGGACGGACAAATCGTGTTCGATCGAAATAAGGAGGCATAAGATGTCTGAATCCAAACCGACGCTGCGCCGCGAGCAGATTGCGGGCATGAATATCCACTACATCATGTGGTCGCTCGATTACTTCCTTGATGTGCAGCAGCGTTTGGGCTTTGAGTCCATTGAGCTGTGGTGCGCAGAGCCGCATGTGACGCTCGACCACACGGGCTACTTTGAGGCTGAGGTCCTGGCGAAAAAGGCTGCAGACCGTGGGCTTAGGTATCGTACTCTGTGCCCCGAGAACGTTGTCTATCCTTGGCAGTACTGCGCACGCAAACCGCTGCATGAACAGCGCAGCCTGGCGTACTTTAAGCACGGCATTGAGCTTGCCGAGGTACTTGGGTGCGACCGTATGTCCGTCAACTCGGGCTGGGGCGACTGGGACGAGGACCGCGAGGAAGCCTGGAAGCGCAGCCGCGAGCACTTGTCCATTCTGGCGGAGTATGCCGGCGAGCACGGTCTGGTGCTTACGATGGAAAGCCTGCGTCCCGAGGAGAGCAACCTTGTGACGACGGTTTCCGATGCGAAGCGCATGATTGACGAGGTCGCGAGCCCGTACTTACAGCCCATGGTTGATACAACCGCGATGGGCGTTGCTGGCGAGACGCTCGAGGACTGGTTTGCCACCTTTGGCGATGGGGCAATTCACGAGATGCACTTTATCGACGGTGACCCGTATGGCCATCTGGTGTGGGGCGATGGCAAGCACGATATGGACGCCTTCGTCGCTACACTCAACGCCCATGGTTTCGACGGCATGCTGGGCCAGGAAATCACGGACGGTCGTTACTACGATGACCCGGCGGCGGCAGATGCCAAGAACATGGCCGCATTCGAGAAATATCTGATTGACTAAAACAACTATCGGCCACGCAACCAACGTCATTGATTGCGGCCAAACAAGAAAGGAACTGGATATGAACGCACACGATTTGATCAAAGAGGCAATTGCCGAGAAGGGCAAGTTCGACAGCGTCTACTGGATTGCTTGCGGTGGCTCCATGATCGATTTGATCCCGGCTCATGAGCTTCTGCAGCGCGAGGCAACCACCTTCACTTCGTATATCTATACCGCGCGTGAATTTGACATTATGCGTCCGCGTCGTCTGGGCGAGAAGTCTCTGGTCATCGCTTGTAGCCACAGTGGCAACACCCCGGAGGTCGTCGAGGGCTGCGAGATTGCCCTTGCCGCCGGCGCTACGGTGATCGCCCAGACCGACAACGCTGGATCCAAGATCGACTCCGGCAAGTGGACCACGTGGGTCTACCCGTGGGGCGAGGGTGTGCCGCAGGCCGAGGTCCCCGCTGGCATTTCGCTGTCGCTTGCGGCAGAGCTGCTCGATCAGCAGGAGGGCTACGCCGATCTCGCTGATATGTATGCCGGTATTGCCGAGATGGATAAGATTCTTCCCCCGGCACGCGAGAAGGTAAATGCCGAGCTGGGCGATCGCTTTGCCAAGCTTTGCCAGGAGCACGAGTTCTTCTATATTCTGGGCAGCGGTCCCAACTTTAGCCAGACCTACGGTTTCGCTATCTGCTCTCTTATGGAGATGCAGTGGCAGCACTGCAGCTACATCCACTCTGCCGAGTACTTCCATGGCCCCTTCGAGGCTACTCAGGATGGCGTTTTTTACTTCCTGCAGATGGGCTCCAGCGAGTGCCGTGCTATGGACGAGCGCGCCCTGGCGTTCCTTAAGACGCATACCGATACGCTGATGGTGCTCGATGCTAAGGAGTACGGTATGGAGGCCGTGCCGGCGAGCGTCCGTGCTTATCTGGACCCGGTGCTGTTCTACGCCATGAACTGCGAGCTGCGTGCCGCACGCGGCAAGGTGTTTGATCACGATCCCGATTTCCGTCGCTACATGGGCGTTGTCGAGTACTAGAAGGGTAAATACCATGGCATTTAACGTTAACGCGCTCGGATTTGGCGACAACGTCGTCGATCGCTATGAGCATATCCACACCATGTATCCTGGCGGCAACGCGGTGAACTTCGCCGTTTATGCCAAGAAATGCGGTGCCGCACGCTCTGCATACATGGGCATTTTTGGCAATGACGCCGCTGCCGAGCATGTCATTGCAAGCCTCGAGGATGAGGGTATCGAGCTTGACAAGTGCGAGCAGATGATTGGCGAGAACGGAGCGGCTCGCGTGACCGTCGTTGACGGTGACCGTGTCTTCCTCGGCTCCAACGAGGGCGGTATCCGTGGCGATGCGCGCTATGTCCTCGATCGCTTTGACCTTTCGTACATGAAACAGTTCGATGTGGTTCATTCGGGCAACTATTGCTTTACCGAGCGCGAGCTACCCAAGCTGAAGGCTGCGGGCGTCACAGTCTCTTTTGACTTTTCGGACGACTCCACCGACGAGTACTACGAGCAGATTGCGCCCTACGTCGATTTCGCTTTCTTTAGTGCGGCGGATGCCGCGAGTGAGGACGAGATTCGCGAGCGTCTGGCATGGGTGAAGGGCCTGGGTCCGCGTTTTGTGTCAGCTACGGCGGGCGCCGAGGGCTGCATTGCTTACGACGGCGAGCGTTATTACCGCCAGCTGGCTAAACCGGTAACGGACATGAAGGACACCATGGGGGCGGGCGACTCGTTCCTTACCTCGTTTTTGATGTGCTATCTCGATTCCGCCAAGCGTGGCGAGGACGGCGCCGAGGCCATCGAGCGCGCGCTCGACTTTGCTGCCGGGTTTGCCTCGACCGTGTGCGGCATGGAAGGTTCTTGGGGCCACGGAGCACCAATCGTCGAATAGCTTAAGAAAGCGTGCGGCGGTCTGGCTATGAGACTCTGGACGGCCGATGCAAAACAATAAGCGAAACGCGAAAAGGGGGCTCGCCATGTGGTGGGTCCCCTTTTGTACATTGGAGAAGACCATGGGTATTAAAGCGTGCGCGGCTGGTTTTTGCTGTGCGGACGTCTATCAAAACATCGGCGTGTTCTATCCGACCGGTAATGGCATTGACTGGGGTATCCATCTTGCACGAATGGGCGTTTCGGTATCCGCCGTGTCGGTTGTCGGCAAGGACGAGTACGGAGACAAGATGAGGGAGGCGCTGGCCGCTGAGGGGTTCGATATCTCTCATCTGCGGGTGGAGGATGGCGACACCTCGGTAATGCTCATGGCATTGAAAGACGGCGTCGATCGCGTGCATCTCGAGGCAATCGATGGCGTAATGGAGACATATCGTCCGGATGAAGACGACCGGGCGTTTATCCTAGAGCACGACATCATTCATACCGACCTGTTTGGCAATTGTTTGGACCTCCTGCCCGAATGGCATGATGCGGGCAAGACGGTGGTTATGGACTTCTCGGTGTTCAGCCAGGATCCCGAATATGCCTGCGAGAATCATTTTCCCTACGTTGACTACGCATTTATGTCGTTTGAAGAGGACACTCCGGAGCTGCGGGACTGGGTACGCCACGTGCAGGAATTGGGACCGCGCGTTGCGGTTGCCACGCTTGGCGAGAAGGGAAGCATTGCCTATGACGGTGAGCGCTTCTATGAGTGCGGGATCGTACCGGCGGAGAAGGTCGTTAACACCGTGGGCGCCGGCGACTCGTATATTGCCGGGTTTACCAAGGGCGTGATCGATGGCCTTGATATTCCGGCGTGTATGAAGGCGGGTGCTGAGCTGTCGTCCCGAGTGATTGGTTCGTTTGAGCCGTACTAGGGTCAAATGCCTGGAAAGGAGTACGAAATGGTTATCGACATGTTGGTCCATCCTATGCTCTACGGCGAGATCTGTACGCCGGGTGATGAGCCTGATGGATTCGGTTTTTGGTCACGAGAATTTGGTATGGGGCATATGGGCCCCATGGATTGGGATGAGCTTCAAGTCGAGATGGACGTCTGCGATGTGCAGAAGAGCGTGCTCATGCCGCTCGATGTAACCACGGCATGCGGAGGGCATTTTGGCACCAATGACCAGATTGCCATGCTGGTTGCCGCGCACCCCGATCGTCTGTGGGGATTTGCGAGCGTAGATCCGCAGGTGAGCGGTGCCGCAGGCGAATTGGAGCGCGCCTTTACCGAGTTGGGGGCAAAGGGGCTTTGTCTGCATCCGGCAAAGCAGGGTTTTGCCCCCGATGATGCTGTGGCCGAGCCGCTTTACGAGCTGTGCGAGCGCTATAACAAGCCGGTGGTTTTCCATGCCGGTATGTCTTGGGAGCCTGGCGCAGAGCTCTCGCGCAGTAACCCGCTTGCATTTGAGCACACAATCGCAACGCATCCAAATGTGCGCTTTAGTTTGACTCACTTTGGCTGGCCCTGGGTGCGCGAGACCGTGGCGATGCTGCTCAAGTATCCCAACTGCTACACGGACACCTCTATCACTTACATCGATTCGCCCGAGGAGATGATGCAGCGTCTTTTCACGGTCGATATGGGGCCGCTGTGGTATGAGCGCGCGCTATCGCATCAAGTGATGTTCGCCAGCAATACGCCGCGCTTCCGTGCATTCAAACTCAAGCGGGCGCTCGATACCGTGCCCATGCGCGACGATGCGCGAGAAAGGCTCTACTGGGGTAATGCCCTGCGTTTTCTTGAAGGGGATGAGTAAACATGGTGACGCTCGAGACATTGAGCTATCTATCGACTGCTCCGGACCAGTTCATCGATATTACCGAAGACGTGCACGCTGCCATCGAACGCAGCTCGGTGACCAATGGCTTGGCAGCGATTATTTTGTCGCATACGACCTGTGGAATCGTGGTAAACGAGGGGCTGCCCTGCGTGGAGACGGATCTTATGGAGACGCTTGATCGCATCGCCCCACTCGACGCTCCCTATGCGCATGCACACTTCCTGCCGAGCTATGGAGCCACCGGCAACAACTCCTGTGGGCATATCAAGAGCATGATTTGTGGAAACAGTTGCTTCTTTCCCGTCCAAGATGGCCACATCGTGTGCGGAGGTGCTCAGAATATCTATCTTGCGGAGTTTGATGGTCCGCAGAAGCGAAAAGTGTACGTCGAGGTGCTGGGGGAATAACGTTCCTGCAATAATGAGCTGCACCCCAAAACTTGGACGGCTTAAATAAGAACTACGCCGCAAGGGACTGGCTCCGGAACTCCTCCGGGGTCAGTCCCTTCAGTTTAGTCTGCGTCCTCTGTCAGGTGATCCGTTGTATTATCCGGGTGGAATCGTATCGCGGGTCGTGGAGGCCGCCAAGCGCAGTTCACGCGCTGCATTTTTTGCGGTGCCTGGGCCGGTGATCTCGGGCTGATTAACCGAGATTATGCTAACAACATGCGTCGCAAGGCGGCGCTGCGCTTGGACGACCTTAAGCTTTTTCACTTCATCACGAGCGGGGGGTTATCTCAACGACCGCTCGACTGTGGACGTTGCCGATTCACTTCTCCTTAATTGCCTACCGGATGCGATGGTCGTCGGCGGTTCGGCTGCCGGTCGTGGCGCTTCGGGCGAGCTTGCCGATGAGGTCCGTGAGCGTGTTGGCGAAGTGCCCGTGGTATGTGGCACCGGTTGTCGCGAAAATACCGTGGCTGACGTATTTGCTCACTACGATGGCGCGTTTGTCGGCACCTGCTTAAAGCGCGACGGAAAGCTAGATGCCCCGGTTGATGTTGAGCGGGTAGCTCGTTTTATGGCTGCCGCCCGTACGGCGCGAGGGGAGTAGGCACCTATGGCGCTCTATCTGGGTATTGATATTGGGACAAGCGCCTCTAAAGGCGTTTTAATCGATGATCGATGCAACATCGTTTGCCAAGCCTCTTGTGGACATGAGACGGACAACCCGTGTGACGGATGGTACCAGCATGATGCCGAGGCCGTTTGGTGGGGCGATTTTTGCCGCTTGTCGCGCGAGCTGGTGGCGCGATCGGGGGTTAACGCGGCACAGATCGGATGCGTGGGCCTTTCCGCATTGGGCTGCGACTGTGTGCCGGTCGATACCGAGTGCAACGCGCTGGCGCCCGCGATTTTGTATGGAGTCGATGCACGTTCGAAACCGCAGATTGACGAGCTTCTTTCCGAATATGGGTCAGATCGCGCACGCGAGCTTTTCGGGCACGATCCCTGTTCGTCAGATATTGCTCCCAAGATCTTGTGGTTTAAGGAGAATATGCCCGAGGTGCACGAACGTGCCGCGAAGTTCCTGACGGCGTCATCGTTTCTGTGCGCAAAGTTGACGGGGCGTTTTACGGTGGACCGTTATTTGGCGGAGGATTTTCTTCCCCTATATGACCGCTACACTTGGAAGGTTGATGCTCGGGAATGTGCTCGTTTCTGCCGGCCTGACCAGATGGCGGAGGTAATGTCGGCTACCGATATTGCCGGGGTGATTACGCAGCGTGCGGCTGAGGCGACGGGGCTCGCGGCGGGGACACCTGTCTTAGTGGGAACGGGCGACTCTGGTGCCGAGGCCATTTCGACGGGTGTATTCCGTCCCGGCGATATGATGGTTCAGTTGGGGAGCACGGCGTATTTCATCTACCTAGCTGATCATATGATCGATGATGCCCGCCTGTGGCCAGGGACGTTTATCATTCCCGGAACTTACGGGATCTGCGCGGGGACCAATACGGCGGGTGCGCTCACATCGTGGCTGCGCCAAGAGCTGTATCGCGACGCCGTAGAGGCCGAGGGCCACGGTGGCCCCGATGCTTATTCGGCTATGGCGCATGATGCCGCCGATGTGGCGCCGGGTGCCGATGGGCTCCTGTGCCTGCCGTACTTTGCAGGGGAGCGTACTCCGCTCAACGATCCCGAGGCGCGTGGCGTCTTCTTTGGCCTGACCGGAAGGCATACGCGAGCCCATATGGTTCGCGCCGCCTTGGAAGGCGTCGCGTATACCGTTGCATCCCATGTCGACATTATCGAGCGAGAGCATGGACTGCCAATTGGGCGCATTATGCTTGTCGGAGGTGGAACCAAGAATCCAGTTTGGATGCAGGCTGTCGCCGACGTATGTGGGCGCGAGGTCTCGGTTGCCAAGGTTACGGTGGGCGCATGCTTCGGCGATGCCATCATGGCAGCTCTCGCAGGCGGCGCCTATGCATCATGGGATGAGCTCGCCCAAGTCCTTGGCGTTGCGCAAACAATCGTGCCCGATATGGCTGCCCACGAGTTATATGCGTCGCGCCGTCATATCTTTGACGAATTGTACGCACGCAACCGTGATCTCATACACGAATTGGTGTAATGCTGCCGAATTGTACTGCCTACCAATAGGGACTGCGTTGTGCGATTCGCATGTCCCTTTGCATTTTTGCCCACAGGGGTTAGCGAAGGTCAAAAACAGAGTGCGCATTTGCTAAAACTGCCGACTCGATGCGCTTTGCGTCACAGTTTTTGAGTGAGGCAATGCGCATCGAGGTCCTTGCGAGCGATCTGATGAGCGACTGCGCGCTTGTTTCTGTGTTTGGCTCGGCCGGCGCATCGGTCTCGAGCAGTAGACGGTCGAGTGAGATCTGCCGTGCGTATTCGCGTCCTCGTTTAGACGTGAGCATGCGTTCGTTGACGGAAAAATAGCAGCCTGCGTTTCGCGCGCGGGCGAGTTCGTCCGAAGTGCCGCTAAACCAGTGGAAGATGATAGCGGGGGAGTCGGGGTTTGGGATGAGTAGTCCATGCGATTCGAGGACGTCCAGTACGGCTCCTGCCGAACGAACGGCGTGAATTGATATCACGCGCCCGGCAAGAGGATGCTGCACGAGCGCATCGCAGAGCCGGTTAAGTGCCTGTATTTGTAGCGGTTCGCTTCCGGCAAAGCGCGCGGAAAAGTCGAGTCCCACCTCGCCGATATAGCGCTCTTGGGCAGCAAGCTCGCAAAGCAGGTTGACTTCGGCGGGACCGCAGCGGCCGTCGGCGAGCCACCAGGGGTGAAGCCCAACGCCGGCGATGATGCCTGGTTGGCGACGGGCGCGCTCGTTTGCGGCCGAAAAGTCGCGCGGATTGACGCCGCAGTCAAATAGACCCAGCCCCGATGCCGCCGACTCACTGGCTGCAGTATCGGGACTGAGCATCAAATCAAGGTGACAATGCGTGTCAAAGAATCGCGGTTCCATTACAGGGCATCCTGCTAGTCCAGACGTTGACCATCGGAGCGTACGCGCTCAGTGCCGCGGCCGCTGATCTGGCGGATAACCTCGCCGGCAATCATCTGACCCATGATGGGCGGCATAAAGCTGGCAGTTCCCAACTCGGTACGCTCGTGGATGTTGGAAGGGTCTCGGGGCTGGGTCTTAACCGATTCCTCGCAGCTAAACAGTACATGTAGGCTCTTGATTCCGCGTTTCTTACATTCTTTACGCATGATGCGGCTCATGGGGTCACGTACCGTATCGAAGATGTCGGCAAAGCGGAGGCACTCGGGATGGAGCTTGTTGGCCCCGCCCATGGAGCTAACCAAACGAATGTCGTGGTCCTGAGCATATTTGGCAATGGTGAGCTT
>UQVT01000016.1 GCA_900544465.1 uncultured Collinsella sp.
TCGCGCGTCTGGTCCTCCAGATACAACTCGGTCGCGTGCCCGCCAAAACGCACCTTATAGGTCGCCGTACGGATGCCGTGGACCGTCAGGCCAAACCCGGTGGTCGAGATAATTTCATCGATTGTAAAACTACGTCCGTCGACCCAGCAGACGGTGACCGGCACGACTTGTCCGCCCGCGAGGATGCGAGCCACGACGTCCACATACTGCTTGTGTACGCGCCGAGTTTTGCCGTCTGTCTGTCGATATTCCATGCCTCCTATTATCGAACGCATGTTTGCATGTTGTAAAGCGAACAGACTGTGGTTTTGGAGTGTCGTAGTAATCGCACGTGTCCGCATGGCGTGTTAGCAAAAAGAACACCCGCGGTCAACAGGGCTAATATTCAATTTTAGTGCCAAAAAGTTCACTTCTCCCATCAGAACTCGGTAAAGAGACCCGCAGGAGGTGATACGATTTATCATGTTTTTGTAACGTGTCTGCACACTTCGAGAAAGCCCATATATGGACGTAACGTTCTCAACCTTCCTCGGCCAAATTGTGTCGAACCCAGTCCTTGCCGTCACCGTGATCCTCGCGTTGGGCGCCATCTTCGTCAATGGATGGACCGACGCGCCCAACGCCATCGCGACCTGCGTCACTACGCGTTGCATGCCCGCCCGCGCCGCCATTCTCATGAGCGCCGCATTCAACTTCCTCGGCGTGCTCATCATGACGCACTTTAACGCGAGCGTCGCCAACACCATCTCACATATCGTCGACTTTGGCGGAAACAGCACCATGGCGCTCGCCTGCCTATGCGCGGCGCTGTTCTCCATCGTCGTCTACGGCGCCACAGCGTCGCGTTTTGGCATCCCCACTTCGCAAAGCCACAGCCTTATCGCCGGCCTGACCGGTGCCGCCATCGCCCTCGGCGGTGCGAGCAGCGTCAACGTCCACGAGTGGATGAAGGTCATCTACGGCCTGGCGCTCTCCATCGGCCTGGGCTTTGTCATGGGCTGGGTCCTGTGCAAGCTCGTCTCGATTCTTTTCGCCGCCGCCAACAGGCGACGTGCCAATGTCTTCTTTAAATACGCTCAGATCGCGAGCGCTGCGGCCATGAGCTTTATGCACGGCGCGCAGGATGGACAGAAGTTCATCGGCGTGCTCTTTTTAGGCGTGGCCTTTGCCAGCGGCCAGACGAGCGTCGGCGATGCCGGCATCCCCATCTGGATTATGCTGCTGTGCTCGGCCACCATGGGCATCGGCACCAGCGTGGGCGGCGAGCGCATCATCAAGTCCGTTGGCCAGAGCATGGTCAAGCTCGAGAAGTACCAGGGCTTCTCCGCCGACCTGGCGGGCGCCGCAAACCTGCTGCTTGCCACGCTCACCGGCATCCCCGTGTCCTCCACTCACATCAAGACCTGCGCCATCATGGGCGTCGGCGCCGTCAAGCGCCTTTCGGCCATCAACTTCGGCGTAGTCAAGGACATGATGTTCACCTGGTTCTTCACCTTCCCCGCCTGTGGACTCATCAGCTTTGTCATGGCCAAGCTGTTCATGATGTTCCTCTAGTCAAACCGAACGTCCATCCGGACCGCAACACTTCGCCCACCCGTCTTCGCCTCGAAAGGACCCACCCATGGCAAAGAAACCCGATTCGTTCTACTTTGACAACTACGTCGCCTGCGCCGACCTCGCCGTCCAGGCCGCAGAGCTGCTCACCAAGATTTTTGAGAACTTTGACCCCGCGCAGATCCACGACATGCTCGATAAGATGCATGCGATTGAGCATGCGGCAGACAAGAAGCACCACGAGCTCGAAGACGCCCTGCTTACCGCCTTTATCACCCCGCTCGAGCGCGAGGATCTAGACCTGATGAGCTGCTCGCTCGACACCGTGCTCGACCGCATCGAAGGCGTCGTGCAGCGCGTCTACTTCACCAACATCCAGAGCATCCATCCCGACGCCATCGTCATCGCCCACAAGGTGACTGACGCCTGCCGCGCCATGAAAGACCTGATGGTCGAGCTTCCCAACTACCGCAAGTCCAAAACGCTGCGCGAGCTGGTCATCCAGATCAACACCATCGAGTCCGAGGCCGACGAGCTCTACATCAACGCCATGCGCAACCTGCACGTTAACGGCAAGGATCCGCTCGAGGTCATCGCTTGGCGTGACGTCTACGCCTTCCTGGAGTACTGCGCCGACTGCTGCGAGAATGTGGCCGATGTTGTGGATTCGATTGTCATGAAGAACAGTTAATTGGGGGTACGTGTCCCGGCGGTCGCGGGCCCGGCCACTAATAACCTTTTTCACTCCGGCTGCAAGCAGAGTCGTTCAAAAGGTTATTAGTGGCCGGGCCCGCTCCCTTACGTACCACCATTGGGAACTTTGGCTGATAGTTATAGCGCAATGGGGGTTTGGCTGAAGGGACCTTTGGTATCCGTTCGGACACTTTGGCCCTCGATGAGCGTTTGGCTGATTGCTGCTTTGGGTACTGTTTGGGTTACTTTGGGTTTGTTTGATTTTTAATTGTTGGAGGGCTTGTATGTCTTATTTGGATCTGGCTCGGGGTCGGTATTCTTGTCGTGAATTTCAGGATCGTTCTGTTGAGCAAGCTGTTGTGGATGCCATTGTTGAGGCTGGGCGTATTGCTCCTTCTGCTTGTAATAACCATCCAACCCGTGTGATGGTGTTGGATACGCCTGAGCTTCTGGAGAAGGCTGCTGCTTGTCAGCCTCGGTTTGCTCGTGATGGGTCTATCTTTGGCGCTCCGCTTATCTTCCTTATTTGCAGCGTTACCGATGATGCCTGGGTGCGCCCGTATGATCAGATGAACTCGAGTGCCATCGATACTTCGATCGTCTGCGATCAGATGATGATGGAGGCCACCGAGCAGGGCCTGGGAACGTGCTGGGTATGCCATTTTAAGCCTGGGGTGGCACAGGAGCAGTTCAATCTGCCCAAGGGCGTCTATCCCTATCACATGCTCGTCTGTGGATATCCTGCCGACCACATCGCCGATCCCGAGCATCGCGAGGCCCGTACCATTCCCCTCTCCGACTTCCTCCTCAAGTAGATTTTGGGACATGCCCTAAAACCTATCCTTGACCGCTCACCGGTTCGCCGAGTTCTGCGCCACCATGTGCAGGGCTCGGTTTTTTATGTTGCGCGCCCCGGTACAGTCATAAAAAAGGACCCGCAAGCTGCGGGTCCTTTCTAGGCACTAAATTGTAGGCCGAATGTTAGTCCAGGTCGTCGGCAGCGAAGTTGTCGATCGGGGCGAAGGGATCGGCCACGGGGACAACCGGGTCAGCGACGGGCAGCGGCTCGGCGGGAACAGTCACCGCAGGAGAAGCGGCAGAACCGACCGGCGTGGAGGCCATGAGGTCGGCCGGGAAGGAGTTCTGGGCATCGTCCATGAAGTGCTGGATGAGCTTGAGATACTCGGCCTTGAACTCCTCACGAGAAGCCTTGAGACGATCGATCTCCTCGAGCTCAGCCTGCTTTTCGGTCAGAGCCTGGCGGATAACCTCGCGGGCCTTGGCGTCAGCCTCGTTGCGAATACGCTCAGCGTTCTCATTGGCATCGTTGACGATGGTCTCAGCGGTCTGCTGGGCAGCGATCAGGGCAGCGGAAATCTGGCGCTCCTGAGCGGAGAAGTCAGGGGCGGGAGCAGCCACGGGGGCGGCAGGAACGGCCTGGGCGGGGGCATCCTGAGCCTGGGCAAGCTGAGCCTGCGCATCGGCAAGCTGCTGCTCGGTAGCAGTCAGACGACCCTTAAGGTCGACGATCTTAGCGAGCATAGCGTCAACCTCAGAGGACAGCGTCTCCAAGAAGACGTCGACCTCAGCAGGATCGTAGCCACGCTTGGCCTCAGAGAAAGTCTGAGCCTGAATGTCTGCAGGGGTAATAGCCATAACAAGTCTCCTTTTTCATCGCCTCGGCGCTACACGCCCGACGTAAGTTACTAAGACAGTTCTACACGAGTATACCTATAAGAAGCTGCAGAACCAGCCTCTGCACCAACTGCAACGCAATAATCGCAACGACCGGCGAAAAATCGATACCGCCCATCGGCGGGATGAAACGACGGAACAGGTTGAGCCACGGACCGCACACGCTATCAAGCACCGCGGCAATATCCTGAAGCAAACCACCCTGCTTCATGGGAATCCACGTCATAAAGCAGTAGACGACAATGAGCGTGGAATAGAAGTTGAACAGCGTATTGACCAGCTGGACGATAGTGTAGATGTTGATGGGAATCTCCTCGTCTTGTCTTTACTTAAGGTAGCCGTCGGCACGAAGCTTCTTGAGATCGGAATCTTTGACCTCGCAACCGGCGGGCAGCACCATGAACACGCGGTCGCCCACCTCCTTGACCGTGGCACCCAGACCGCAGGCAAAGCCGTAAGAGAAGTCCAAGACGCGCTTGGCAACTTCGGTGCGTACGCCCACAAAAATCAGTGCGACAGGCTGCTTGGTGCGAACGCGGCGCACCACGGTCTCCACGTCGTCATAGCTCTCGGGGCGCAGGACATAGGCCGGCAGCTGCGGTGTGGCGTTGATGATATTGCTCGCATAGGCCGAGGCATCGCTCGGTGCAGGCGCAGGCGCAGCGGCGGCACGGGCGCGGGTGTTCTCGGCGTAGCTCGACGGCGTGTCATAGGCACCAGGACGATAACCGCTCGCAACACTGTCCTGCGAGCGCGAAGGCGGGTTATACGTCGTGGCATGGCGGGAGTCATCGCCGACCAGCTGCCCGGAGCGTGTATACACGGCAACCGACTCAGCTTCACCACGGCGCGTCTGACCAAGCAGGCCGTTGCTCGGCTCGTCTTGGGTGTAGAAGCCCTCGCCCGAAGCACCGCTGTAGCCGTTGCCCTGATAGCCATCGTCATAGCCATCATCGTAGCCGTAGTCGTCGTCCTGGCCATAACCCTGGTCGTAACCCTGCTGGCCGCCCAGGTGCATCTTATTTTTAATCTCGTCAAGGAAGCCCATGGTTGTGTCCTCTCGCGGTTTAGTGCAGGCGCCCCGATAATCAGTGCGCACTTCAGAGCCTTATTTTACTGCAAACTCCGGGCTAAATACTACCCTGCCCAGGCGAACGAGCGTAGAGCCCTCCTCAAGGGCAGGCTCAAAGTCCTCGCTCATGCCGCAGGAAAGCTCAGGCAGGTTCAAATCGGGATGCGCCGCCTCCAGCTCATCCCTCAGCTCACGAAGCCCCGCAAAGGTGCGGCGTGCCACATCCTTATTCCCCCGGGGCGCCATAGTCATAAGCCCCTGTACGCAAATTCCCTCAAGTTCCGCAAGCTCACCCGCGGCGGCGCGAATCTCATCGGGCGAAAAGCCTCCCTTCGACTCCTCACCACTCACATTGACCTCAATGAGCACACGCTGGGGGCCGGCGAGCTCGCCTGCCTCAATCTTGCGGGCAGCACGGCTCGAGATCGCCTGCGCCAGATGCAGCGAACCCACCGAGTGAATCAGCTCGGCTGAGCCCAGCACCGCATTGATCTTATTGGTCTGCAGGTTGCCGATCATATCGAAGCGCACCTCGGGCAGCTCCGGATGCTCCGCCAAACCTGTGAGCTTGCGAACCAGCTCCTGCGGGCGATTCTCGGCAAAATGGCGATACCCCGCCTGGATGGCGGCAACGGTCTCATCGACACCAACGGTCTTGGACACGGCAATGAGGCGCGCGGCGTCGTGGGGACGGCCCGCGCGATCGAGCGCCGCATAAAAACGTTCCAGAATCTGCTCGCGGCGAGCGCGCATCAAGTCCAAATAGTTATCCATTGCCAATCGCCTCCGCTGACAGCCAAACAAGTAGTCCCATGCTAACGCAAGAGCGCGGCCCCGCATGTGCAAGGCCGCGCTCACTTAGGTATTTACAATCTTTCGACGAACGGGGTTACTTACTCCTCGTCGTCCTCGCCATCGTCCTCATCCTCAAGATGATCGAGCAGGTAGCGAAGACCCTCGCTGACCTCGTTAACGGGCACCTTGGCAACGTAGCGTGCATCGACGGCGGGCCTCATGATAACACCCTCGCCCGAAGGCACGCGCATGCTCTCGAGCTCATCCTCATCAGTGCAGGCGATATCACTGGCAGTCATACGCTGTCCGGTCAACAGGAAGGTCAGACGGCAGGCGGCATCGATGGAAATCGAGGCGATGCGATCGAGATAGCGCGATACCATGATGGCGCGGCGCAGGTCGTCATAGTTGCTGTCGTCGTCCATAAAATCGCCCGTGTCCATGCGGTTAAAGGTGCGGAAGAACTTCTCGTAGGCGGCGTGCACTGGCTCGTCCTCGACGGCCAAGTTGCAGATGATGGACATGTCGTTGGTGACGAGCGCAGAAAGCGAAGAGCCCAGCACCTGGTAGACGGCCTCAGCCTCGGCCTCGACCGTGCCGACAAGCTCCTTGGGCAGCGAGATGTCGGCCTTGATCATATGACGCGTGGCGCGGCAAATCTGGCGAACCTTATCGGTCATGCGCTGCAGGTTAAAGTCGACGTAGATGATCGTCTGCAGCAAGCGGAAGTCGGAGGCGACCGGTGACTGCGTGGCAATCAGGTTGTAGCAGACGGCCTCCAGGTTGGCGCAGCGTGCGTCAATCGAAAGCGTACGCTTCTTGGTCTTGGTGGCGAGCTTGCGGTCGTCGGTCACATAGGCCTTCACGGCATCGTGGAGGGCCAGATCGACGGCCTCGTAGATGCTCAGCATCTCGTGACGGGCCTCGATGAGCTGACGGGAAAACAGTTTGCGCATGGTTCACTCCAATCAGTTGGGTGCGGTCATGCCGCCCGCACAGTGAATACGCACCGGACCAGATCCGATCGGCTTGGGACTAGTCGCACCGATCAGCCAAAGCGGCCGGTGATATAGTCTTCCGTCCGCGAGTCCACCGGGCTGGTGAAGATCGCGTCGGTTTGACCATACTCGATGAGCGTAGCGGGCTCGCCGGCAACTTCCTGCAAGAAGAACGCGGTGTAGTCACTGATACGAGCTGCCTGCTGCATTGAATGCGTGACGATGATGATCGTCATCTCGGGCGCCAGCTCGGCCATCAGATCCTCGACCTTAGAGACGGAAGTGGGGTCGATGGCGGAGCAGGGCTCGTCCATCAGGAGGACATCGGGTTGCACCGCAAGCACGCGCGCGATGCACAGACGCTGCTGCTGACCGCCCGAGAGCGCCAAACCATCCTTGTTGAGCTGATTGGATACCTCTTTCCAGAGGTTGGCGCGCTTGAGCGATTCTTCCACGATGTCATCGAGGTCGCTTTTGCTAGTCACGCCCTGCAGACGAGGGCCAAAGGCGACATTCTCGTAGATGGATTTGGGAAACGGGTTGGGCTGCTGAAAGATCATGCCCACGCGACGACGGAGATCGACCGGATCGACACCCTCGGCATAGATATCGTTGCCGTCGAGCGTCATGGTGCCCTCGACGCGCGTGCCCTCAATCAGGTCATTCATGCGGTTGATGCAGCGCAAAAACGTCGACTTGCCGCAGCCCGAAGGGCCAATGAAGGAGGTGATGGCGTTTTTGGCGATGTTGAGGTCAAGCCCCGTCAGCGCATGAAAGTCACCGTACCAAAAGTTGAAATCCTTGGCCGTAATGGCCGCTTGCTCCAACGCGGGAGCGGACTGATAAACGGACATGGGACTCCTTAACTAGCGACGCTTGCGCGACAGGAAGCGCGCAAACAGGTTGAAGGCCAAAATGATCACCATCAGCAAGAGCGCGGTGCCGTAGGCTGCGTTCATGTTGATGCCGTCGTTGGCAAGCAGGTACAGGTGAACGGTCATGGGACGACCGGAATCGAGCGGCGAAATAGGTAGATTGATGGCCTGGCCCATGGTGTAGAGCACCACGGCGGTCTCGCCGATGGCACGGCCGATGGCAAGGACGATGCCCGTGGCAATGCGGCCAAAGGCCGAAGGAAGCACGATCTTGGAGACGACCTGCCACTTGGTAGCGCCCAGGCCGTACGCGCCCCAACGGATATAGCGCGGAACGGCGCGAATGGCTTCTTCGGTGGTGCGCATGACGATGGGAAGCATCAAGAGCGCGAGCGCCAGAGCGGCCGAGACCATCGAAAGGCCCAGGCCCATAGCCTCGACAAACAAGGCGTAGCCAAACAGGCCCATAACGATGGAGGGCACCGAGGCCAAAGCGTCAGCAGCGTAGCGAATGAGCTCGACGACCTTGCCCTGCTTGGCGTACTCGGCCAGATAGACGGCTGCCAGCACAGCGATCGGCGTGCAGATAAGCATGGCGAGCGCCGTCACGTAGACGGTCGAGACGATCGTGGGCCAAATTCCGCCCTCGGCGTTGACGCCCTGGGGCCAACCGAAGATAAAGTCGAGCGAGATGTGTGGCAGGCCGTTGATGACCACGTAGGCGATGATAGCGACCAGCACCAGCGTGGTGATGTAGGCAGCGGCACGAAACACGCCAAGCATGATCTTGTTGGACAGGTCCTTGTTGATGCGGCCCTTCTTGCCGTGGGAAAGGGCACGCTTGATGCGCTCGCGCGACGAGGTCGTATCGACCGTCGTGTCAACGGAATCGAACATAGCCTACCCCCTCTTCTTCTTGGAAATCAGACGAACGATACCCACCAGCGTGGCGGAGATGATAAACAGGACCACACCCATGCCGAACAGCGCCGAGCGGTGCAGACCCGAGGAATAGCTCATGTCGAGCGCAATCTGGCTCGTGAGCGTCGAGATGGGGCTCGCAATGCTGTCGGGAATAACCGGGGCGTTACCTACGACCATGAGCACGGCCATGGTCTCGCCGATGGCACGGCCCATACCCAGCACGATGGCATCAACGATACCCAGCTTCGCGGCAGGTAGCACGACCTTATAGATGGTCTGCCACTTTGTGGCGCCCATGGCATACGATGCCTCGCGAATGCCCATGGGAATGGAATTGAGAGCATCGATGGTAAGCGTGGTGATGGTAGGGACGATCATGATGGCGAGCACAAACCACGCCGTCAGCGCACCAAAACCAAGGCCGCCGGTCAGTTGTGCGATAAACGGGCGGATGATGATCATGCCAAAGAAGCCGTAGATGATGGAGGGTATGCCCGCCAGCAGGTCAACGGCGGGGCTGATGAGCTTGCGCACGCGCTTGCTGGCAATCTCGACCAGGTAAACGGCCGTACCCACGCCCAGCGGCACGCCCATGGCGAGCGCACCGACGGTCACCAGACCCGAGCCAGCAAGCAGCGACAAGATGCCGTAGTGGCCCTCGGAAGGCGCCCACGTAAAGCTAAAGAAGTCAGCCAGACCGATGTCAGTAAAGACGGGCAGCGCCGAGTACGTGGTAAAGACAAAAATCAGGATGACGGTAACGACCGCCAAGAACGCGCAGGCAAAGAAGATCCACTGCAGCGCCTTCTCCTTGATATAGGTACTGCGCGATACGAGCGCCAGCTCGCGCTTCTTGGGCGTCTGAACATTCTGCTCAGTCTGGGAGTTTTCCTGTGCTTCCATGCTACTCACTCCCCTTCTCGTCGTTGGTGACGGGAATAAAGCCCGCCTCGCGAATCTGCTTGTCCATCTTTTCGGACGTCACATAGTCGATGTAATCCTGCGCCTGCTGCGAAGGCACACCCTTCACAAAGAAGTAAAGGTCGCGCGAGATGGGATAGCCGCCACTCGCGACCGTCTTCTCGGACGCCTCAACATGATTGACCGAGACGGCCTTGACCGAGGTCTTGGCGTTGAGGCTATCGACGAAGCCCAGCGAAATGTAGCCGATGGCCCCACGCGAACGAGATACCACGTCGCGCACCTGGCCCGTACCCGAAAGAACGGCCGAGCGGCGATCGAACGGCGTGCCATCCATCACGATGGTACGGAAGGCCTCGCGCGTACCGGACGCCTCGTCTCGGTTGATGACCTGAATCCTCAGGTCCTCGCCACCGACTTCTTTCCAGTTGGTGATCTTGCCGGCGTAAATATCGCGGAGCTGCTCGGTCGAGAGGTTATCGACCGGGTTATCGTCGTTCACGATGACCGCGATACCGTCGTGGGCAATGACGATGGGAGTCAGGCCCAAATCCTGTTCGTCGGCATTGAGTCCACGGGAGGAGCTGGCGATATCGGCCGTGCCGGCGCTGACGGCCTCGATCCCAGCGGAAGAACCCAAACCGGAAACGAGCACGTCGATGCCGGTCTCCTCCTTAAAGCCCTCGGCCGCAATCTCGGCGATAGGAAGGCAGGTCGTGGAGCCGGCCACGGTAATGGAAGAGGTAGAAGATCCCGAAGAACAGGCGCACAGCGTAAGCGTAAGCACAGCGGCGCTCAGGACCGATACGATCTTTCTCATAGCATCACGCCGATTGCAGCATGGCGCCCACAGGTGCCGTCCTCGTTACGGTAGGAATAAAAGCGGTCGTTCTGACGCACGGTCGAAAGCTGGGTATCCACGATATCATCCGCGTCGACACCGACATCTACCAGCGCCTCGCGAATGGCAGCGGAAAGATCGAGCATGCGAGAGGTACTCGCATCGATGCAAGAGAACTCGGCGGCAAAGCGATCCATGAGTTCCTGGGATACCTCATATTCGTCACCCAAGATATGGGGGCCGATATAGGCGGAAACGTCACCCGCATCGCAGCCGGCAGCATCGCAAAGCGCCTGGCACGCCTTGGCAGAAATACGTGCAATCGTGCCCTTCCAACCGGAGTGCACCACGGCAAATCCGCCAGGGGCCACCAGCACCACGGGAACGCAGTCGGCAAAGCAGAGCAGCACGGGCACGTTATGCGCCGTACAGACGATGGCATCGCAGCCCGCGGCAATCTGCTCGCGGACGTCCTCAAGGTCATCGGCGCCGTTCGAGGTCACCGCAACGATATGATCACCATGGACCTGATTGGGAACGAGCAGGTTGTGCTCGCACTCGGCGGCACCCATAGCCTCGAGCGCACGACGACGATTTTCTTGAACAGCAAAGGGGTCATCGCCAACATGCGAGCCCAAGTTGAGTGAGGAGTACGCATCTTCGGAAACGCCACCGGCGCGCTCGGTGAAGGCAAAGCGAACATCGGATGTCGCGCCCTCCACCAACGTAACTCCATCATGGTCGACACGCGAAACTTTGTCCGCACGTGCTGCCATACTAAAGCCTCCTAATAACACAAGTACCGCGGCATCGCCGCTACAGCCCGCGTTTATACGGCTGTCATACTTCTCTAAAAGGATACCTGCTGCGCTGGAGGCAATCGTAAAGGGAACGTAAAGAGATTGGAGGTTCTAGTTTACAAAGTCGAAATAAAAAGGGCGCGTCCATACGGACACGCCCCCGTGAGCAACAATGCAAAGAACGACTTAGAAGCTACCGCGCTTCAGGAAGTCGGGAAGCTCGAACTGATCGTTGCCGAAGTTAGGAAGCTCGGTGCCACCGACGTTGCGGGTCGGAGCGGCCTGAGCCGGGCTGGTGGCCGGAGCGGTGCGCTGCGGCTCAGCGGAGGCAGCGGCCTTGCTCTGAGACTGCTGAGCAGCAAAGAGCTCGTCCTGACGGTTGACGTTGGAGTCGGAGAAGCCCGTAGCGATGACGGTGATACGCACCTGATCGCCCAGGGACTCGTCGACAACGGTACCGAAGATGATGTTGGCCTCGGGGTCGACGGCGTTGGCGACAACGTCGGCGGCGTCGCTGATCTCCTGGATGCCCAGGTCCTTGGAACCGGCGATGGAGAGCAGCACGCGCGTGGCGCCATCGATGGAGCTCTCGAGCAGCGGGCTGGAGATGGCCTGCTGGGCAGCGTCGACGGCACGGGTGTCCCCAGAAGAGGTACCGATACCCATCATGGCGGTACCGGCCTGCTTCATGATGGTCTTAACATCGGCGAAGTCCAGGTTGATGATACCGGGGACGGTGATGAGGTCGGTGATGCCCTGGGTGCCCTGGGAAAGGACGCCATCGGCAATCGCGAAGGCCTCGAGCATGGTGGTCTTCTTCTCGGCGATGTCGAGCAGCTTATCGTTAGGGATGACGATCATGGTGTCGACGCAATCGGAGAGGGTCTTAATGCCCTCCTCGGCGCTCTTCTTGCGCTTGCGGCCCTCGAAGGTGAAGGGCTTGGTCACGACGGCGACGGTCAGCGCACCGACCTCGTTCATCGCGATATCGGCAACGATGGGAGCAGCGCCGGTACCGGTGCCACCGCCCTCGCCGCAGGTGATGAACACCATGTCGGCGCCAGCGAGCGCCTCGGCAATGTCGTCGCGGGACTCATCGGCAGCCTTGCGGCCAACCTCGGGGTTGGCGCCGGCGCCCAGGCCGCGGGTAAGGTCGGTGCCGATGTGCACCTTGATATCGGCATCAGAGATCGCGAGTGCCTGAGCATCGGTGTTGATGGCAACAAACTCGACGCCGCGGATGCCCTCTTCGATCATTCGATTGACCGCGTTGGTACCGCCGCCGCCGACGCCGACCACCTTAATGACGGCAAGGTAGTTGTTGATCTCTGTCTCGTGCATGTCGGTCCTCCGAACAAAGGTTATAGCCATAGCATGGGTCGATCCCTGCGCACATTAACCTTCAGGTTGAAAGTAAATGCAAAGGTAAACCGTATTATGTTTGCACATTATGAACGTATCAGTCAAATAATTGACCGTGAAAACCAAACAAACCAGATAAACGGCGTGGTATGGCCCCTCAACAAAGCATCAACCAGCGCTACGAGGTCGGAGCGTTCCTAAATGTATAGTTACCCGGAGAGCGCACATTGATATACGTTACGCCCTCTACCTGCGAAAGCAACTTGGTAACTACGCGTTCCTTCTTGACGATATCGTCCGAATCGCCCAGCGACACCTCAATGCCGTTATTGAGGTTTGCCGAGATGGCTTCGACCGAAGGCGTGGAAATATCCTTGACTTGTCCCAAGAACTCGCTCGAAAAACCACGCACATAATCCAAGCCAGCCTTAACGGCCTTGGAGCTCACCGCCTGGCCGGAAACCGGAGCGACATCCGCCGAGACATCAGTCAACAACACCGCGCCATAGTGCTTAGCGAGCGCCAGCGCGGCATCAATGCCGGTCAGGGTATTTGAGCCCTGCCCCGTCGTGATGACGTTGCCCTGGTCATCCACTTCGACCGACGTCGACAGCGGGGCGATCCAGGTGTCATCATCCCCGATGGCCCAGGCAAGGTCATCGGAGCTGATATAGGCAATTGCGATGACCTTGCGCTCCATCGGCGTAATGATGAGCGTATGCGGGAACTGACGCTGGACATCTACGCCCGAGACCCACGGGTTCTGCTTGAGGTCCTCGGTAATCTGGTCGGGATCGACGTTAAAAAGCGACGTTCCCTCGGGCAAATCGATCAGCTGGATAGCATCGTGCTTCGTCACATGCTCGCTGCCTTGAATCTGAATATCAGTGGCGGTAAACAATCCAGAGTTAATCACCACGATGGCAACGACGACGAGCACGGCCAAGACGGCCAGAACGCCGCCAACGATTTTGCCTTTGCCTGTAACGACAGAAGCGGCGTCTGATGTTTTATTTACCATCGCCCCAAGTGAAGACAACGGGTTGACGCTTTTTTTACCCGAAGGCTTCTTGGCGGTAGCCGGCACCGATGTCAGCGAGCGCGGTTTCGATGCGCCCAGCGTGCGACCTGGACGCGGCGCTTTAGTTCCCGTCGAGGGCTTAGGAGTTGCCATGGGACGGGCAGGTTTGGCGCCCATAACAGGCTTTGACGTCACCGAGGGACGCGAGGACTTTTTTGCGGCCGGACGATTACCGAGCTGCGAGCCAACGACCGGACGACTGGTCTGTCGAGCATGCCCGACAGACTTAGAATGCGCGACGGTATTGCGTTGAGGTTTGGCAGGCGCGCCGGAACGCCCTCCGGCGCGGCGGAAGGTGGGTTTCGATGCTCTAGAAGCCGAGGAATTTAACTTCCGGTCTGAGCTCGATGCCATACGCCTCCCTCACCTTTCCGTGCACATGTCTGATAACCGCGGCAACGTCATCGGCCGAGGCAGTTCCGTTATTAACGATAAAATTAGCGTGAACGGGCGAAACTTCCGCGCCGCCAATCGAAAAACCCTTTAATCCACAATCCTCGATAAGCTTGCCCACACTCGCATCGGGCGGGTTGCGAAAGACCGACCCGCAGGATGCGCGACCCATGGGCTGCGTACGCTTGCGCCTCGTCAGGTACCGTTCCATGCGGTCGCGGATGTCGGCCTTGGGCGCCGGTTTAAGCTTGAGCACGCACTCGAGGATGATCTCATTGCGGGGAAGGCTACATTCGCGGTAGCCCCAAGTGATCTCGGACCCCGCATAATGCTTGATACCGGATGCCGGGTCAAACGTTACGACATCCTCAACCAGCGAGCCAATCCACTCGGTCCGTGTGCCGGCATTCATAGATATCGCACCGCCGACCGAACCAGGGATGCCAACGGCAAACTCAAGGCCCGAGAGGCTACGCGACAGGGCATCGTTGACCAGGCGCGCAAACATCACGCCCGCACCGACCGTCAGCGTACAACCGTCATCGGCAACAACCGTGCGCTGAAACTCACGTCCGAGCGAAATGACGGCGCCGCGATAACCGCCATCGGCAACCAGCAGATTGGAGCCCTTGCCGATGATGACCCACGGCACCTGCTCGCGATCGAGCACCGCCACGGCGCGGCGGAGGGCATGATAGCTATGGCACGTCACAAAGAGGTCGGCCTTGCCGCCGATACGATAGCTCGTATGACGCGCAAGGCGCTCGTCCTCGATCACATCCGTGTCGATCATGCCCGAGAGCGCCATGACGGCGTTAAACAGACCCATTAGACTTAAGCGTCTTTCTTGGCAGTCAGATACTCGATAAACTCGGGACCGACGGTCGTAACGTCACCGGCACCCATAGTGAGCAGCAGGTCGCCCTCGCCCACCATCTGCTCGAGCTCCTGATTGAGCTCAAGACGGCTGGAGCAGTACACGACCTCCTTGCCAGGATGCTTGGCGCGCACGGTATCGGCGAGCATCTTAGAGGTGACACCCGGGATGGGCATCTCGCCAGCCGAGAACACATCAATCAGCAGCAGTTTATCGGCATTGGCAAATGCATCGGCAAAGTCGTCGCACAGGGCCTGCAGGCGCGAATAGCGGTGCGGCTGGAACACGACGTCGACGTGCTTGTAGCCCAGCGACGAAGCGGCAGCAAGCGTCGCCTTGATCTCGGTGGGGTGATGGCCGTAATCATCGACCACGGTGATGCCATCGATATCGCCCACGTGGGTAAAGCGGCGGCGAACGCCCTCAAAGCTCGAGAGCGCCTTGGCGGCGGCGTCGATGTCAAGGCCCAGGACATGGGCGACGGTGAGCACCGCCGTGGCGTTGAGCATGTTGTGGCGACCGGGATTGCTCTTGATCTCCACGGCATGTTCAGTGCCATCCTCAAAGCGAACGATAAAGTCACTCTGGATACCCTTGACATCCGGGTGCATGCAGACGATGTCGTTGCTCTCGGCAAAGCCGTAGGAAAGCACGTGACGGCCCGTCGACTTGGCGAGCTCGACCAGATGCGGGTCCTCACCGCAGACGATGACGGTGCCGTCCTCGCCCACCAGGCTCATGAATTTGGCGAAAGTCGCTTCGATCTCCTCGATACCCGAGTAGTGATCGAGGTGATCGGCCTCGACGTTGGTCACAATGACTACGTTGGGGTTCAGGAACAGGAAGGAGCTGTCGGACTCGTCGGCCTCGGCGACAAAGTAGTCGCCCGAGCCGTTCTTGCCGTTCGTGTCATAGCCCTCGACGATGCCGCCGATCAAGAAGCTCGGATCCAGACCCATGCGGTCGAGCATGGTGGCGCACATCGAAGACGTGGTGGTCTTGCCATGCGTGCCGGCAACAGCGACGGTGATGTAGCCGTGGCCCAAAGCAGAGAGCATCTTGGCACGGGGCCACACGGGAATACCAAGCTCGCGAGCGCGCACGAGTTCGGGGTTGGACTCCGGAATAGCGGTGGAGACAACAACCACGTCGGGCTTGACCTCGTCGATCGTGGCGGCCTCATGGCCCACATGCACCTTCACGCCAGCGCGGGTAAGCTGGCGGATATAACGTGACGTCTTAAGGTCGGAGCCGGTAACGGCATAACCGCGCTCGTGCAGAACGAGGGCGATGCCGCTCATGCCGGCGCCGCCGATACCGATAAAGTGGGCGCTCTTAAACTCGGGCGCGGAGGTTGCAGTCTGGGAATCAGCCATGTGCTCGTGTACTCCTTGCGTAAACACTGCCTGTAACCCGTTAACTGTACCGCACCTACCGCATCAGCGCGAGGGCGACCGACGATATCCCGTCTAACTAACGCAAACCCTCTACCGCATCCGCCAGAAGAGCGGCGGCCCTATCCTGAGCCAGACCACGCGCCGCCTGACGCATGGCGTCGCGCGCCGCCGCGTCATCGACCAGGTGCAGCAGTTCATCGGCAAAGGCAGAACCGTCGATATCGGCATCGGCGCAGAGCACGCCGGCCCCGGCGTCGACCAGATACCGGGCATTGGTGGTTTGGTGGTCGGCCGTCGCATGCGGGTACGGCACGAGCACCGAAGGCACGGCGAGTGCAGCGATCTCGGCCACGCTCGATGCGCCCGAACGCGAGAGCACCAAATCGGCAGCAGCCAGCATATCGCCCATGTTGTCGATGTAAGGCTGGACGCGGTAATGCTTCGCCTCCTCGGGCGTCAGCGCCAAAGCGCGCTCGGTCTCCTCAAAGCCGTCGGCACCCGTCGAATGCAACACATAGAGGTTCTTGCGCGAAAGCAGCTCGTTTTTGAGCGAAGCCACACGCTCGTTGAGGTGCTGGGCGCCAAGTGAACCGCCAAAGACGAGCAGCAGCGTAGCGTCCTCGGGAACGCCAAGTGCCTTGCGGCCGCGAGCGCGATCGCCCTCGATCACCGAGCGACGTACGGGGTTGCCGGTCATGAGCACGTGGTCAGGGTCACCTTCGCGCTCAAAGACCGAACGCGCTGCCGGCACCGAGATGCACACGCGGGCGGCGTGGGAGTTCATCATCTTGTTGGCCAGGCCCGGAACAGAGTTCTGCTCATGCAGCAGATACGGAACGCCCGCGCCCTTGCACCACCCCAGCAGCGGAACCTCGACATAGGCACCAAAACCAATGGCGGCATCGGGCTTGCCGACCTTTGAGAAATGACTGGCGAGCGCACGCTTGGCTTTGTTGACGCGCCACAGCGAGGTCAGCGCCGTCCAAGGACGGGAGCGGTCGAAGCCCGTGACCGTAATGGGCACAAAATCAAACCCAGCCTCGGGGACCAGACGACCCTCGAGCTTGCGCGACTGGCCCACGAACACAACGTGGTGGCCACGGTCACGCAGCTCTTCGGCCAAGGCGAGCGCGGGGTTGATGTGTCCTGCCGTGCCGCCGGCTGCAATAGCAACGGTCATTTTATCGGTCATGGTAGTCCCTTCGTACACGCGGTCCCTGGTCGTCGGTACGCAGACGCGCCGACGAGTCCGAGTTCAAATCGATTCGATTATATCCGCCGCCCGCGTTGCGAGGGCTGGGGCGCTGCGGACGACCTTGCGGAGCCATTCGCGGGCGTGGACGAGCTGCCGGCTCGGATGCAGAACCATCCAGAACGGTAAAGCCGCTACGCGAAGGTCGTTCACCGCGCACATGGGCTACGCCGGCGGTGCTCTCGTCCATAACGGCAAAGCTCTCACGGCGGCGGTCATACTCATCGCGGCGGGCGCTCTCGTACGAAACGCGCAGGATCAACCCGGCAAGCATAAGCGACACAATAATCGACGAACCGCCGTAGCTAATAAACGGCAACGGTTTGCCCGTCATGGGAAACACGTTGAGGATGCCCAGCGCGTTAATCAAAAACTGCACTGCGAGAATGACCGCGGAGCCAGACGCCATGAGCGCGCCCCGACGATCGGTCGCCTGCTCGGCAATGCGAAACGCCGAGTAGATCAGCATCGCAAACACCAAGAAGAACAGCACGGTTCCGACAAAGCCGACTTCCTCGCCAATGATAGCCAGGATGTAGTCATTGTGCGCCTCGGGCAGATACGAGTACTTCATGGTTGAGTTGCCGATGCCACGGCCGAACAGACCGCCCGAGGCAAAGGCCATGATGGCAAGCGTGGCCTGATAGCCGTCACCATACTCGTCGGCCCAAGGGTTCAAGGCAACCTGAATACGCACCATACGGTACGGCTCTGCGACAAGCGCAATCACGATCACGAGAATGCCGAAGATTAGCACGCCGATGATATATCTGGGGTCGAGACCCGCAAACAACGCCATGCACATGAGGGTCAACAGGATGATCAGGACAGTACCGAAATCGGGCTGGATAAAGATCAGAAAGAGCGAAATGCCCAGGTAGATGCCCATCTTGCGAAGGAATTCGTTGATGTTGCCACCGGGCGAAAAGAAGCGATCGAGCATGATGGCCGAATACGCAATGGCAAATGGCTTTAAAAACTCGGAAGGCTGGAACTGAATGCCGGCGATGTTGAGCCAGCGCGTGGCGCCACGGCTGCCGCTGCCCACCAAGAACACCAGAAACAGTAGCCCTATCATGCCTATGAGGAAGATCCTGAGCACATCCTCCCCAAACCAGCTGTCCGGCAAAACGCGCACGATGGCAACCATAGCCAGCACGCCAACTCCGGCAAACGCGGCTTGTCGAAACAGAAAAAACGTCGCCGAGCCATTCTCGTGCAGCGCCTCGACCGAAGACGCCGAGTACACCATCAGCAGGCCAAAGCACACCAAGGTAAACAGGCAGGCCATGAATATCAAACGGGGGCGCATGATACGGGCGGGAACGCCGGCAATATAGCGTTCGCTAAACGTCTGCCTGCCGCGACCGGAACGCGGTGTGCTGCGCCGCGAGGAAGCACGGTCCGAGTCGGGCCTCCTCATACCTTGTCGGGGGCTCTCCTCTCTCACCGGCAACCCCTATTCCATTTGCGATTTCGCCGCAGCGGCAAGCTGGGCCACATAGTCCTTAAACACGCGGCCGCGCTCCTCATAGCCCGAGAACTCATCGAACGAAGAGCAGGCAGGAGAAAGTAAGATCACGTC
>UQVT01000017.1 GCA_900544465.1 uncultured Collinsella sp.
CATCTACGAACCTAGGCATATGGAGTCATTTGGCACATCTTGGTGGTACAGGACCACCACAAAGGGGACAGGCACCTTTGTGGTGGTATGTCCCTACGACCAAGGAGGCCGTTATGAACGTAAGCCACTTTGACAAGCAAGCTCAACGTGAGTCCACCTGCTCGCTGGTTCACGGTACCTGGCGTTGTGTGGGTGCCAAAATAGCTTGCGCCGGCGCGTGTGCGCTTATGGTCGGTCAGTTGCTGCTGCCGAGCGTGGCGCTGGCGACGGAATGCGCCGATCCCGCCGCTGGGACGGATGAGGTTGCCGCGGCTCCGGTGACGCCGACGGTTGCGGAGGATACGGCTGCAACGACCGCGCCAGCTGCTTCGACCGCGCCTGCAACCGATGCTGCTCCGGCGGCGCAAGCCACCGTTGAGCCTCAGCAGACAATCCCAGCCGATGCCGCCAATGAGCCTAGCGGTGCTGCGCTCGCTGGGCAAAACGCTTCTGGCGACGACAACGCCGCCATGCCGGCGAGCAACGCCATCATGCCCTGTGGCGTGACCGATGTGACAGGCGGGGGCGGCGTTAGGGTCAATACGACCGTGGTCGATCATTATACGAACTGCGAGCTTTCGGACAACATCACGCTCGAAAAGGGCCAGTCGTATACCCATGATTTTCCCGATGTTGAGGGTGGCATTCCAGAAGCGCTTGCGAGCGAAGTTGTCGAGGTTAAGTACTACAGGGCCGATGCCGCTTCGGGCACTCTGGTCGAAGTTCAGGATGCGTCCATGTCCGACGTGACGGCTCGCTTCGAACCCGTTGGCAATCACATGAGGCTGACGCTGACCTTTACGGGTGGCGCGGCAGGCGGCTCGTATCGACTCACGCGCAATGAGGCTCTCTATATTGGCTCGGCACTGGAGTATACCGGAACTGACTATGAAGGCAGCTCGACTATCCTCAACGAAACCAGGTACGATTATTACCTCCGCTACGCCATCAATAGCGAAATTACGCTCGTTGCGTCAGAAAACGAAGCCCTCCGTAACCTGAACGTCAACGACGTGAAGACCAACTACGCGCCCGGCGAGGCGCCCCGCGCGACCGCGACGATTCCCGCTGCTGACGCCGACAAGTACGAGATCGCCTACGAGTGCTGGGAGGAGATGGATGGCAGCGACCCCGCGGAGCTCACGCCCGTTGCCTTCTGGTATTCCGACCCCGCCAAGTATCCGACGGGCGCGAGGAGGATCGAACACTTCGAAGAGGGCAAGTTCTACATGTATTCCGTCGAGCTGAGGCTCAAGGGCGACAATACCGTGGGCAATGACTGCATGATGTACGTCAACGGCCATTGGACGCACCACATCAAGACCGTCAACGGCGTCTTCGCGCCAAACGCTGACAATATGCTGTGCGAGCAGCCGATCGACGAATGGCGGGCCATCGACGTTATCGAGATCAACGGCGCCACGACCACCTTCAAGGCAGGCGATAAGCCGGTCTTTACGGCGAATGTTCCGACGGGCTCCAACTTCCTTCCTCAGTGTGAGTACTGGACGGGTAGCGACGGCAGCGAAGTGAACTCTCAGGAGTTCTGGGATCAGAACATCACGAACCACATCGACGCCTTTAAGCCTGGCGTGACCTATCGCTACGGTATCTACCTCAAGCCCGCGCGCGGATTCTACTTTACGCCCAACACCAAGCTGGTGATCAACGGCCAGGAGTGCGGCTACCAGATGGGCGAAGCGAGTGTAGTTGATCCCGAGAGCGGCTGTATCTTCACTCTGTGGCTCAACACCGATTTGACCTTTACGCCTGAAGCCACGCCGACTCCCGATCCGCAGCCTACGCCGGATCCCAATCCGACGCCGCAGCCCGAGGTCAAGCCCGAAACCAAGCCTGAGACGAAACCCGAGACCAAACCCGCGGCTAAGCCGGCCACGACAACCGCCACGACCAAGACGGTTGAGAAAGCCGCGCCGACCAAGAAGGGCGATGCTGTCCTGGCTACCACGGGAGATACCACCGTAATGACGGTCACCGCCCTAGGTATCGCTGGCGCAACCGTTGCCGCTGCCGGCATCGCCGCAACCAAGCGCCGCAAGCGTTAGGTTTTGGCGGCGGCGCCCATCCTCGGCTTTAGCAAAATCTCAATCTGTAACACCAAGCCAGTCAAAACGGCTCTAGATGTTACAGATTGAGATGAACCGAATGGCCGCCAACCTAACGTCTCGATCTGTAACACGTAGCGGGGAATTTGGTCTCTAACTGTTACAGATTGAGACAAAGCGGGGGCGGCTGGAGCAATATCTCGATCTGTAACAACTACAAGGCTCAACAGGGCCTAACTGTTACAGATCGAGACAAACATCGGAATCGGTTCGCCGACCAGACCCCAAACCGCCACAAAGGTGCCTGTCCCCTTTGTGGCGGTTTGCGCAGGTAGAACGGTAGGTTCGTATATATGAACCTACCGTTCGCTTTGTTTTTGGACGACGATTACGCTGGATGACTTTTGGTTTCAGGAAAGGAACGACCATGAGGTGGACTACTGTTCGAGCGCTTTGCCGCCGCCTGACCGTTGCCGCGGTGACCCTCACCATGGTGACGGGCTCGTTGCCCGCGGGCGCGTTTGCCGAGACCCTCACCACCGACGGCACTTTTGTGCAGACGGATAACGGCCAAGCAGCCGACGCCGCTCCCGCCGATTCGGCTGACGCCCAAACGTCAGACTCTGCTTCCGCCGACCCCGCGCCCGATGCCGGCGCTGCCGACCCCACGGTGCTCGATACCGGTGACACCCCTACGCCCCCGGCCTCCGAGATTGCATCGGCGGCGGGCCTGACGGGCGCCGGGCAGACCGAGAGCACACCTGCGGGTACGCTTGCCACCGATCTTGTCGAGGGCAAGGAGCTCGCCGAACAGCAGAAGCAGGAGGAGACCGCCGAAGCCGAAGCAACCTGGAATGAGGATCTTGGGCTCTGGATGACCTCGAAGGGCGCCACGGGCGTAAAGGACGAATACGACGATGGCTACGTGGCCGGCGAGCAGACCCCCGCGCAGTACTACTTCTCGATTGATAGCCTCACCAACGAAATTTCTATCGAGTATGGCGACGCGGGCATTACCACGTTGGAGGTGCCCTCGACCATCGACGACAAAAATGTCGTAAGCCTTACGGGTATGGGAAGCGCTGCGCTCACATCGATCACCTTCGCCCCTAATTCGCATGTCCGCTCGGTTGGAGGCTTGGGCGGCAGCAGCATCAAAGAGATCGCACTGCCCGATTCGGTCGAGGAGCTCAAGAGCTATGCATTCTACAAAAGCAAGACGCTCCAAACGGTAACCTGGCCCAACAACGCGGCCTTTACCACGATTCCCGAGCAGGCCTTTAAGGAATGTGAACAACTTGACGACAAGGTGGTGGCAACGCTGCCGCCTTCGGTCAAAACTATCGACTATCTTGCATTCGCCTATTGCGGCGTGCCACAGTTCTATGTCTCGGACACAACAGTGCTCACCTTTACGCAGATCAATGTGCCGGGCACGGTGGAGCGGATTGAGCGCAATGCCTTTGACGGGTGCTCGCATGTGTCGTCGGTGACGATCGGCGACGGCGTTAAATATATCGGAGCGCACGCGTTCGCCTCTCTTGATCCTGCGATTGCCGGCAAAGAGATTGTGCTACCCAAAAGCGTGGAAATGATAGAGTGGGGAGCTTTTGAGAACACGAGATACGGAAACGAGACGAACCATAATGCCGTTGCCCTGCGCGTGATGAACCCCGATCTTCAGTTTGGTGAGGCGGGCTATCCGGGCGACTATAATGAGCGCGTGACAATCGATGGCGTAACGTATGCGATTCCCTTTAGTGAAGGCCAGACCATCTATGCCTATGCGACCGATTCGGCTGGCAACCCCTCGATGGTCAAAAAGCTTGCCGATGCCGTGGCCGATCGCAAGGACTCCGTCGATTCCTCGAAGCCTGCCTACACGTTTGAGTGGATGGGCGAGGCCGCCCAGATCACGGGCAAACTTCCCCAGGGCGCGGCGGCCGTGCTCGTGCAGGCGGGGCAGTCCACGCCGTTGCCGGTTGGCGATGACGGCAGCTTTACAGCGGACGCTCTCTCCAAGACAGCAGCCACCCTGCGCATTTCGCTCAGCGGTTACTATGACATGGTGCTGGCGCGCCCGGGCGACCAGATGACGGGCACATGGAATATCGGAGAGATTAAGGCGGAGGACTTTACCAAGATTCCGACTTCGCGCGCGATTGAACTCAATGTGGCCTATCTCGAACCGGTCGCAGGCCAGGGTAAGACCGAACGCATTGAGCTCGATAGTCTCGTTAACATCGATCTGACGGTGAAGAACGGCGGCAAGACGCTCAAACCTGCCAAGGGCGACAAGGAAAACGACTATCGTATCCAGGGTACAGCGCTCGTGGTGTCGCAGGCCATTGCCGACGCGGACCAGGATCTGGAGATAACGCTCGTGCCCAAAGACAGCCTCAAGCTGGGTGGGGCGACGGCGACGGTGAAGCCTTCGGCCGGCAAGGTCGATATCGACTTGAAGCCTTGGGGCACGGCGACGGTCACGACCAAGGGCGACTACCAGGGAGCCAACCGCGTGCTGGTGTTCCGTACGTCCGACGGCAAACTGGTCGCCGACGGCGTTACCTATTTGATGGGTTACGAAGACGATGACACCACGCCTATCATGAAGGCCGAGACGCCGCGCCTTAAGGCCGGTTCGTACACCATCGTCGCCTTTAACAAGACGAGCTACGACATCCAAGCGACGAGCTATTCCACGTTTAGCCGCCTAGGGCTGACCGTGGGTAAGCATATCGCGCAAAAGCAGGTGAAGATTGAGGACAGCAAACAGCTCGACGTGACGCTCGACGTCCCCACGTTTGACGTGGAGACGTATCGTGCCGAGCGCGGGCTGACGGCGGGCTCGGTTATCGCTGATTCGTCCGCGGTCGTTGGCGTGGAGACCGAGCTGCGCATTCATTACGAGCTCAAGGACAGCCAGGCTGCCAAGATTGAGATTCCGCTGGCCAAGGATGCCGTCGGGGATGTGTCCGCAGGCTCTCGCGAAGCCGGCGCCAGCTCCGAGGCCATGTGGGCTGACACAACTTGGGAGGGCGACAACCTCGTTCTCAATATGAATAAGGGCATGGGCGCCGATGTGTTTGTGCGCTTTAAGCCTAAGGCCGCGGGCATCTATGCCATCTCGCCGCTTATTACGCTGGGCGAGGTGACGTTGCCGCTGGGAAGCACCACACTCGAGGTTAGCGGATCGCGCATCGAGGTCGACAGCACCGACGTTCACAGCCTACTGGGCAATGTGGCCTACGTATACGCAGCGCCCGGAAAAAGCGTGCAGCTTACCGTGGGCGTGGGCGCCTCGGCCGCAAAGTACACCGGCAAGACCAATAAACTCGGCCGTGCCAAGATTGAATACGACCTGCCGCAGGATACGCTTGCCGCCGAGCGTGTGACGCTCGAAGCGCGCGTGGGCTCGACCGCTGCTGCCGCCGCTGCTGCCGAGGTAACGGCTCGCAATTATGTGCGCTATGTTCCGGGCGCTTCGGTCTGGAACTTTGATGTGACGTATCGTGGCGGTACGCAAAGCCTGGTCAAGGACGGCAAGGACACCGGCAAGAGTCTGTGGACCTTCCACCATCTGCCGCAAAAGAAGAACGCCTACTGGACGTTCGATATCACGCTCGAGGTGGGAAACGAAGAGGCCGCCGACACGCTCGACCTGTACGTGGACTGCGTGGATGGCAAGACGGTGACGATTCCTCTGACTCAAAAGTCGCGCGAGGGCACCCATGTGCGCTATGTGGCGGAGTATGTGGACGAGGGTTACCTTAAGCTGCTCGACGAGTTTAACAAGGCGAATGACTCGACCTATGTGAACTGCGGCAACTTTGAGCAGATCTTTATGCCGCAGACCTACCGCATCTCCAATGCTCAGCTTATGACCATGCTGAGTTTTGACGCCAACGCTTCGGCCAAAAAGCATTCCGCCGCGGCCGAGGAGCGCCAGCAGGAGTTCTCGAATGCCGTGCAGCAGTGGCACGAGTATATGATGGATAACTCGTTTAATGATGTCGACGAGGCCTTTAACGACGCGATTGACCAGATGGTCGCTGATGCGTTTGCCGAGGAGGACGAGAACGGTAAAGAGGACGAAGCCCAAGGTGGAGCTGCCCGTAAGGCTCGTCGCGCCCCTGCCGCCAGCGACGGCGAGGGTGATGGTGCTGGCAACGACGAGGCCGCGCAGTTTGCGGCTGAGCTCAAGGCTGCGGTCGGCGGGTCGGCGGCGCTGCTGACCCAGCAGGGCGACAGCTATGGCGTCAATGTGGACAAGATGATCTTTGAGGATGCTTACGGCACCAGCGAGGATTGGTATCAGGAACTCGCGGCGGCCCAGGGCGCGAACGCTGCGGATGCGGCCGCCATCAAGGAGCTCGTCGACCATGCATCGCGAGCGGAGTTTATTGCCCAGCAGGCCGAGGATCTGGTGGGCCAGTCGATGGGTATCGGCCAGCTCAACCAATACGGAAGCTGGAATGACGCAACCGCTGCGGCGCTCAACAAGTGTGCGGGCATTAAGGCCAGCGAGTACAACGGCCAGTCGACGAGCGGGTTTAACGATTTGGGCCAGGCGCTCGGCAGCTCGCTGAGCTACAAGGCGGCTGACGACGATACCGTCAAGGGCTTTAAGGTCGCCGCGCCCGATGGCGAGCAGACGGCCTATATCGAGTCGGAATTTATCGAGAACTCCAATAACAACAAGAACCAGGCGCTTCTGTTTAACTCGATCGCCATGCAGTGTGACATTCTGGACAATCTGTACGATAACTGGAATGTGGTCCATAGCCTCAATAACTCTACGATTCGCGGCTGGCTTATGGCTTGGAAGCGTAACGGCGACGTGAGCGCCCATATGAAGCTCATCCGCACGATTCGTTCGCTCAAGAGCTATAAGATCGAGTGCGAGATGTTCGGACAGGTCTTTAAGACCGATGCGTGGAAGGCGGCCGGCCAGGCGTTTCCCGCGGCGACCCAGGGCATCGGCATCTTTACCGGCATTTACGGCGTGAACGATGCCAGCAAGAACTGGGAGAACGTGAACGTCCGTATGCAGAAGGTGAAGGGCGAGCGCGAGGGCTATGAGCTTCAGCATACGCGCCTGCTTGCCAAGCCCGAGAAGACCGAGGACGACTGGAAGTGCATTTACGCGCTGCGCGACGCCATGGAGAAGGCGCGTGCGTTTGAGGATCTGCTGCATCGCCAGCTCTGCCACGACAGCACCGATGTGGCGGTGGGCTCCATTATGACAATCGCCGGCGTGCTGACGGCCGGTTCGGCGGGTACCGTGGTGGGCGCTGCCTATGACGCGGCTTCGACCAGCGTAGGTTCGGAGCGCGCGATTAAGCTGACCAATGCCGAATGCGCCTACGATGTTGCCTGCGAGCAGGTGGAGCGCGCGTGCCAGAATCGTATTACGGTCAACTGGGGCGAGCTGACTGATACCGAGGTCTACAAGGCCAACAAGGACGGCTTGATCTCGGACGAGAAGATGCAGTCGATCTTCGAGGCGCGTTATCGCAATGTGGCTGCCAAGGCTGCACCCGACCCTGCGGGCGTGGTGTACGAGGGCCTGCTGTCCAATACGGTTGAAGGCGCGACGGTTGAGCTGTGGAGCGCCGACGATGCGGCCGGTACCAATGCAGTGCGTTGGGATGCCGAGGAGTATGAGCAGGACAATCCGCTTGCAACGGGTGCGGACGGTGCGTACAACTGGAATACGCCGACCGGCTGGTATCAGGTGCGCGTGACCAAGGACGGGTATGAGGAGGCGCGTTCGGCTTGGCTGCGCGTGCCGCCGATTCAGACTGAGGTGAACATTGGCTTGGTGTCGACGGCGGCGCCCGAGGTGGCCTCGGCCCATGCCTATACCGATTGCATCGAGGTTGAGTTTGCGCAGTATATGGATGCGAGCGACGATGCCCTGGTCGCATTGTGCGCGCAGGGCTTGGGCGACGTGACGTATACGTGGCTCGACAAACAGGACGATCCCAATGGCAAGCCGCTGTCGCGCGTGCTGCGTATTCGCTATGCCGATGCGCGTGAGGCGGGCTCGACGGTGGCGTTTGAGCTCGACGGTGCTCGCAACTACGCCGGCACGGCCATGGCGCGCTGGGCAAGTGGCGAGCTTGTCGTGGGCGTTCGTGCCGACAAGCTCAAACTCAACGTGGAGCAGGCCGTGACCATGCTTGATGGCGGTGACTTTGAGCTGGTGGCGCACGTGACCGATAAGGCGGGCAAGCCGTTTGCGGGCGCCAAGGTTAGTGTTGGGCTGGAGTCCTCGGCTATCTGCTCTGTCGATGCCACCCAGGCCGTGACGGGCGAGGACGGTGCGGCGACGTTTGTGCTGCATGGTGCTCTGCCCGGTTTGACGACGTTGACGGCGACGGTGGATGACACGGCGCTGTCCAAGCAGGTCGACGTTCGCGTGTCTGCCGAGGCAGTGCGACCGGCGCGACCGGTGGCGACGATTGGTGCGACGACGTTTGGTGCATGGTCGCCCAAGGAGAACTACATTACGGTGCCCAAGGGCACGAAGCTGGAGCTTTCGGCCGAGGATGGCACGACGATTTGGTACACCACCAACGACACCTGCCCCTGCCGTGACGAAGGCCGCGTAAAGTACACCGAGCCTATTGCGCTCGATAGCAACATGTATGTGCGCATTGCGGCACAGCGCCCTGGCATGTCATACAGCGAGTATTCCGAGCGTCTGAACATTACGATTACGGTGACCGATGAGGCGGTGCCTGAGCCGACGCCCGATCCCAGTCTGAAGCCAGAGCCCGAGCCGACGCCTGACGGCGGCGAGCAGGGTGGCGGTACGGATGGCTCTGGTGGCGCCGGGGTCCCTGCGGGCGGTTCGACTTCGACGACGACCACGGTGACGACGAACAAGTCCAAGGGTAAGGGCAAGAACGGCAAGAAGTCCGGTGGCATGGAGCTCGCCAGCACGGGTGACTCCGCCGCGATGACGGTCGCTGCTCTGAGCATCGCCGGCGCAACCGTTGCCGCAGCCGGCATCGCCGCGACCAAGCGCCGCAAGCATTAGAGCTGGGTGACGGCTCTCGTTCTCGGCCTCAGTAAAATCTCGATCTGTAACACCAAACTGCCCAAAACGGCTCTAGATGTTACAGATTGAGATGAACCGAATGGCCGCCAATCTAATGTCTCGATCTGTAACACCAGGCGGGGAATTTGACCTCTAACTGTTACAGATTGAGATGAACAGGTGGATGTTCGCACAATATCTTGATCTGTAACAACTACAAGGCTCAACAGGGTCTAACTGTTACAGATTGAGACAAACGCCGGAATTGGTTTGCCGACCAGTCCCCAACCACCACAAAGGTGCCTGTCCCCTTTGTGGTAGTCGGCCGGCATAGAAAAAGTCCCCGCCGGGCGTGTGCTCGACGGGGACTTTGCCGTTTGATGGCTAACGCTGAGGGTGACTACTCGCCCAGCAGGCTCTTGGTGATGGAAGCGGCGGCCTTCTTGCCGGCGCCCATCGCCAGAATGACCGTAGCGGCACCGGTGACGATGTCGCCGCCAGCCCAGATGCGGGGATCGGTGGTCTGGCCGGTCTCCTCGTCGGCGACGATGTAGCCCCACTTGTTGAGCTCCATCTTGCCGCCGATCTTCTTTGCGAAGGGGTTGGCGTTGGTGCCGATAGCCGAGATTGCGACGTCGCAGGGGATCTCCTCGATGGCGCCCTCGATGGGCACCGGGCGACGACGGCCGGACTCGTCAGGCTCGCCGAGCTCCATCTTCTGGACCTTGACGGCGCACACGGAGCCGTCCTCGCCAGCGACAAACTCGAGCGGGGAGACGAGCGGCAGAACCTCGACGCCCTCGGCCTTGGCGTGGTGCAGCTCGGCACGACGGCAAGGCATCTCATCCTCGGTACGACGGTAGGCGATGATGGCGTGCTCGGCGCCCAGGCGCTTGGCGGTACGGACGGCGTCCATAGCCACGTTGCCGCCACCAAAGACAACGACGTTCTTGCCGTGCTTGGTGGGGGTGTCGTACTCGGGGAACTTGTTGGCCTTCATCAGGTTCACGCGGGTGAGGTACTCGTTCGCGAAGAAGACGTTGGGCAGGTTCTCGCCGGGGACGTTGAGGAACTTGGGCAGGCCAGCGCCGGTCGCCACGTAGATGGCGTCGAAGCCCTGCTCGAACAGCTCCTCGGCCGTGGCCATGTTGCCCACGACGGAGTTGTACTCAAACTTGACGCCCATGTCCTCCAGGCCGTCAATCTCGCGCTTGACGACCGCCTTGGGCAGACGGAACTCGGGGATGCCGTAGACCAGCACGCCGCCGCCGGTGAAGAAGGCCTCGAAGACGGTAACGTCAAAGCCGTTACGGGCGAGCTCGCCGGCGCAGGTGATGCCGGACGGGCCGGAGCCGACGACGGCGACCTTCTTGCCGTTCTTGGGGGCCATCTTGGGCGTGGAGGCGAGCTCGGGGCGATCACCCAGGAAGCGCTCGAGCTGGCCGATGGCCACGGGCTCGGACTTTTTACCACGGATGCACTTGCCCTCGCACTGGTTCTCCTGCGGGCAGACACGGCCGCAGATGGCGGGAAGCATGGAGTCCTCGCGGATGGTATCGAGAGCGCCGCCGAAGTCCTTCGCGCGGATCTGCTCGATAAAGCGGGGGATGTTGATGTTGACGGGGCAGCCCTCAACACAGAACGGCTTCTTGCAGTTGAGGCAGCGCTCGGCCTCGGCCAGCGCCATCTCCTCGGTGAAGCCCTTGTCGACGGGGCGGAAGTCGCAGGCGCGCTCGGCAGCCGGCTCCTCGTTATCGGGGGTGCGGGGCGACTTCATATCGGCAACGAAACGACCGTTAACTAGTGGCATGCGCAGCTCTTTTCCTCATAGGCCTTGAGGGACTCGCCCTCTTCGGAACGGTAAGCGGCCTGGCGGGCACGAAGGTCATCCCAGTCGACCAGGGTGGCATCGAAGTCGGGGCCGTCGACGCAAGCGAACTTGGTCACGCCGCCCACCTCGACGCGGCAGCAGCCGCACATACCGGTGCCGTCAACCATGATGGGGTTGAGGGACGCGGTGATGGGGGTGTCGTATTTCTGGGCGGTGAGGGTCGAGAACTTCATCATCGGAACGGGGCCGACGCAGAAGACCTGGCTCACGGCCTTGTCCTGCAGCAGGCGCTCCAACGGAGCGGTGACAACGCCCTGCTCGCCGTAGGAGCCGTCGTCAGTGGTGATGTGGATGTGGTCCTCGTCGAGGAGCTCGCGGAACTGGTCCTCCATGAGCAGGAGGTCCTTGGTGCGGGCGCCCATGATGGCGTGAACTTCGTGACCGGTCTCGACCAGGTGCTTGGCGACCGGGAAGGCAATTGCCAGGCCGACGCCGCCGCCAATGACGGCGCAGGGGCCCTCGGCCATCTCGGTGGGAACGCCCAGCGGGCCCACGACGTCGCGCAGCGACTCGCCGGCCTCGTAGGTGGAAAGCATCTCGGTGGTCTTGCCGATCACCATGAAGATGAACTCGACCCAGCCCTCGTCACCGTTCCAGCCGGCCAGGGTAAACGGGACGCGCTCGCCCGTCTCGTTGGCGCGGACCATGAGGAACTGTCCAGCGTGCGCATGCTTGGCGATTGCGGGCGCCTCGATGCGGAACTTGAACACCTTCTCCGAGAACTGCGTCTTCTCCAGGATCTTATACATAGAACCCCTCTCTTGTTAGGGCCGCCGAACCGTGCCTCCACGGAAATGGACGGTAGCCCGAATAAAACCGTACGTGCACAGGCGTTGTGCAGACATACGGTGCAAATTATACCCTCATGGCAATGTCGCTTACGTGTATCTTTGGCAGGCGGGAAAAGTGACCTGCCAAAAAGGGACAGGTTTATTTTGGTCGGTTTTATCAGGCAAAACGGCAAAGGGGGCCGGCCTCGCGCTTCGTTGAGGCCGGCCCCCTTTGGGGCGTTATGCATGTATGGTGGCAGCATGTTTATTGCGATGTATCGACTGCGGCGTTTCCGCAGATAAAACCTGCCAAAATAAACCTGTCCCTAAATGATAGGTTTTAGTGCTTGCCGTTGGCGGAGGCGGCGCCGTTGACATGGTCGCGGGCATAAACCACGCCGTGCACGATCGCCAGGCCGGCGGCGTCGGCCGCGCGGGCGCAGGTGTCCTGGAAATCCTCGGCCTCGCGGGCGCGCAGCTGCTTAAGAACGTAGTCGGCGACGGCCATCTTGCCGGGAGGGTTGCCGATGCCGGTGCGGATGCGGCTGAAGTTGCGGCTGCCCATCTTGTCGATGATGGAACGCAGGCCGTTGTGACCGGCATGGCCGCCGCCCACCTTAACACGCACGTCGCCGGCGGGAATATCGAGCTCGTCGTGGATTACGAGCAGCTCCTCGGCCTTGATCTTGTACTCGCGACAGAGCTTGGAGATGGGGCCGCCCGAGGTATTCATGTACGACTGCGGCTTGACCAGCACAATCTGGCGCTTGCCACCCTCTTCCTCAGCATCGTTGATATTGATGAGCGCGACCTCGGCACCTGCTTGGTTTTTCCAGTACGTGACGCCGGCCTGACGGGCCAGCTCGTCGATTGCCTTAAAGCCGGCGTTGTGGCGGGTCTCGGCATATTCCTCGCCAGGGTTGCCAAGCCCTGCAACCATGCGAATCTTAAGCGGCTGTGCAGCTGCCATGTTCATCCTTTCGTTGATTTGTCGCCTGCTATGGTGAGCGACCCTGTTGCCGCTGTCAAATGGAGGGCAATTGAGGTTATTTGAGGGCGTTTGGACGGCCGTCGAAATCGAGGTGGACAGTTAGTTCAGATACGTATAAGTTCTGAGGACTCGAAGTGCTCAATTCAATGCCGATACGTTGTTTTGGAGCTTTAGTTAGTCCATATGACGCTGTTTTGAAGTCTACCCTGCCTTCAAATCGGGCGAATGGTATAGAGATAACTGCAAAACAGCCTAATTCAATGTGTCCATTTATACGTATTTGAACTAACTGTCCAGCCCTGCTCGACGGTGCACGGGTGATTCGCCGTTTAGACCGGCGCAAGGCCGATTCCGGCCCGCAGGGCGTTGAGCCAAGCGGCCTGACGCTTGCGATAGCCCTTGATACGGTATCGGAATCGGACTCCCGCGAGTCGATGCATCGTTTGGGCGAAGGCTTCGAGTGCAACAAGGTCTTTCATTTGGTCGCGATTGATAACCAGGACGTGGATGCCCATTGCCTTGAGGCCATTATTTCGATTGCCATCGTGGATGCGAGCGTTTTGAAGCTCATGCCCAATTCCGTTGTATTCGTTGTCGACTCCGGCGGCCGGGCAATATAGGTCGCAGATGGCGTAAGGGATGCCGGAGGACATGTTGACCGCAAGAGTGTCGAAGTCGATTCGATAGTTGAGTAGCAGGCCTCCCATGGGCAGACTGCAACATCCGAATCCGCCAAAGCGCATGGGCGCTCCGAGAACGGCAAACATTAGGGATTCGGCTGGGGATGCAGATCCGGGTCGGGCGAGCTTGACTGCCGTGCGAAACGAGGTGTATGAGCTGCTTTTGGCAAGCTGTGCAACAGTCTCGAGATCTTCGATGGTCGTGGCGGGCTCGCATTTGTAGTGTGCCTGTTCGTAGCGGGTTTCGTTCTGCTGTTCGGTCGCCGACTGGTCGCCCCGGCAATCGAGGTCGTCCATCGCTTCGTAGTCATCGCCCTTGGGCCAGATGTCGTCATAGGCAATGGGGTATGTTGCCCCGGGAGGAAGGGAGTAGGTTCCGAGCAGCTCCATAAGGAGCATCAAGGTTTTGGCGACTGATTCATTTTTGGAACAAAGCATGGCTGTCATGGCAGGAGACGTTGCGTAGATGTCGGCCTCGACGTGCATAATTGCACCTTCAGGAAGAGGAGTGGAGAGAATATGCTGAAGAAGTCGCTTGTCGGGGCGCCTGTTGTCTTCGTTTGAAACGAGAAGATCGAGCAGTTCGGAATCATCTTCATTCCAGGCGTCGAGTATCGAAAGTGCGCCAAAGTCTATCGCGTCATTGTTGGGAATGCAGCCAGCCAAGGCCTGTGCTTGCTGTTCGCTATCAACGGAGTCCCAGGGTAGGGCAGAGTACGCCCGTCGTGCGCGACGAATTGCGCGGAGGGCGGAGAGATGTGAAATCACGGTCGTCATAGCTATAACGTACTAAGTTGGCGGCAGAATGCGACCGCCATACCGTTCTTTTCGCTCAGCGGGGCGCTGCGCGCCATGAACGGCTGGGTGTTATGAAATCGGTGGAATCGGTTGAGGGGATTGCAGGAAATTGAGCTCTGCCGCGAAGGTTGACGATAGCTACTGGACAGTTAGTTCAGATACGTATAAGACGGCGGGCGTTCGAGGCGTTTCTAAGGGCTTTCGAGGGCGATTTGAGGGTAAATATGCGGCGGTCGTACTCGAAAGCGATGAGCTTTGGGCAGTATGGCGTTCGCCGGGGAGCTCAGAAGGCTCAGAACGGCCTTTGGAGCTTTAAAAAAATACGTATCTGAACTAATTGTCCAGGGAAGGTTGTCGAGGGGTAGAAAAAGGGTCGGAAGCGAGCTTCCGACCCTTTAAAAACACCAAAGATGATGAGATGCACGCTGGATTACAGCGCGAAGTCGCCGCCGACGAGCGTGGAGACGGGCTCCTCGTGGTAAACGGCGGAGATGGCCTGAGCGAACTCCTCGGCGACCGAGATGGTCTTGATTTTGCCGCCGACCTCGACGGGAATGGCGTCGGTGACGAGGCACTCGACGATCGGGGCGTCGTTCAGACGCTCGATGGCCGGACCGGAGAAGATGCCGTGGGTGGCGCAGACGTAGATGTCGCCAGCGCCCATAGCCTTGAGCTCCTTGACGTTGGCGCACAGGGTGCCAGCGGTGTCGATCATGTCGTCGTTGATGATGCAGGTCTTGCCCTTGATGTCACCGATGATGCCCATGACCTCGGCGGCGTTGTGGCGCGGACGGCCCTTGTGGGCGATGGCCAGGTCGCAGCCGAGCATGTCGGACAGCTTCTTGGCGGCCTTGGCGCGGCCCACATCGGGGGAGACGACAACCAGGTTGTCGGTGTCGAAGTGCATGTCGTTGTAGTACTGGCCAAACAGCGGCAGCGCGGACAGGTGGTTAACCGGGATATCGAAGAAGCCCTGAATCTGGCCCTGGTGCAGGTCGAGGGTGATGATGCGGTTGACGCCGGCGCGCTCGAGCAGGTTGGCGACGAGGCGGGCGGTGATGGGCTCACGCGGGCCGGCCTTGCGGTCCTGACGGGCATAGCCGTAGTGGGTGATAACGGCGGTGATGGAGCGGGCGGATGCGCGCTTGGCAGCGTCGGTGGCGATGAGCAGCTCCATGAGCATGTCGTTGACGTTGCCGCCGGCCACGGACTGAATCAGGAAGACGTCGGCGCCGCGGACGGTCTCGTCGTAGCGGGCGTAAATCTCACCGTTGGCGAACTGCTTTAGCGTAAGGCCCGAAAGCTCGACCCCAAGGAACTCAGCGATCTTCTGAGCGAGGGGACGGTTGGAGGAACCGGAATACACGCGGATGGACTTGCGCATATTCTCCGACTTCTCGGGATCATTAATCGGCATTACCCTTCTCCTTTATATCGAATGCCATATAGATGCCTTGTTGCATTGTAACCGCGCGGCGGGGTTTATCGAGTCTTGATAACGTCTTTACCGTCAACGGACACGAACCGACCACTCATCCGGCCGCGCAGGTCAGCATAGAAAAAGGAGCCGTCCCCACGGAAGCGGCTCCTTAGATGCTTGGTAAAACGTTATACCTCGTCGTCCTCGTGCAGGCGGCGGCGATAATCGGCGGCCCAGCCCTCAATATTTACCTGACGGGCGCGGCCCAGACCGAGTGCGTCTGCCGGGACCGGCTCAGTGATGACGGAGCCGGCGGCCACGAGCGCGCCGTCGCCAATCTGGGCGGGCGCGACCATCATGGTGTCGGAGCCGATGAAGGCATCGTTGCCGATGACGGTCTTGTGCTTGTGCACGCCGTCGTAGTTGCAGGTGATGGAGCCTGCGCCCACGTTGACGCCGGAGCCCATGGTGGTATCGCCGATGTAGGACAGGTGCGGCACCTTGGAGCCCTCGCCGATCGTGGACTTCTTGATCTCCACGTGCGTGCCGGCCTTGGAGCCGTCGAGCATGTGGGTACCCGGGCGCAGGTAGGCGCGCGGGCCGCAGTCGACGCCGTTCTCGATGACGGCCTCGATGGCGATGGTCTCATCGATGATGCAGCCGCTGCCGACGGTGGTGTCGGTGAGACGGCTGTTGGGGCCGAGCTGGCACTCCTCGCCCACGGTGACGTGGCCGATCAGGTGCGTCTGCGGCCACACGACGGTGCCGCGGCCGATGGTGGCGTCGGGGCCGATCCAGGCCTGCGTGGGGTCGATGAAGGTAACGCCCTCGGCCATCCAGTGCTCGTTGATGCGGTCGCGCGCGATGGCGGTGAGCTGCGCGAGCTGGATGCGGCTGTTGACGCCCAGGCCGTCGCGGTAGTCATCGCAGTGGAAGATGGAGACTGCCTGGCCGTGGCCCTTGAGGATCTCGAGCATGTCGGGCAGATAGTACTCGGACTGCGCGTTGTCGTTGCCGATCTCGTCAATGTGCGCGGCGAGCTGCGCGCCGTCGAAGGCGTAGCAGCCGGCGTTGCACTCGAGCAGCGTGGCGGCCTGCTCGGGTGTGCAGTCCTTCTGCTCGATGATGCGTTCGATCTGGCCGTCGGCACCCAGCTTGATGCGGCCGTAGCCGAAGGGGTCGGGCGGGGTCATGGTCATGACGGTGCAGGCGAGCTCGCCGGTGGCGACGGTCTGCGCGAACTTGGCGACGGTGTCGGCGGTGATGAGCGGTAAGTCGCCGTTGAGCACGACGACCGGGCCTTGCGTGATGCCGCAGGCCTCGAGTGCGACCTTCACGGCGTGGCCGGTGCCCAGGCGCTCGGTCTGCTCGACGCACTCGACCTTGGTGGCGCTGTTGGCGTAGGCGCCGTCGATCAGGGCGCGCATCTCGTCGGCGTGGCTGCCGATGACGACCACGACGCGGCTGCAGCCGGCCTTGATGGTAGCGTCGACGATCCACTGGACCATGGGCTTACCCAGGATCTTGTGCGAAACCTTGCAGTGGTTCGACTTCATGCGGGTGCCCTCGCCGGCAGCGAGGATAATTGCGGTTGCGTCCATGTGATCTCCTGTTGCGTTATAGAGACGTGTGTTTGGAAACGATACACGGCGCAATATGATACCGCAGGCATATGATGAGCGCGTAACGATTGGTTTGCGGCGGTTGAGGCTTGCGTCGCTGGTGTGGCGTTTGCACTGCTTGCGTGCGGCGTTGGCGGTGCTACGGAGCCGTCGTTTGAGCTAGGGGACGGGGGTGCCCGTGGACAACATACGAGAAGAGTTTGGCGGCGAGCCCGTCGCGGCATTCTCGATGTCGCATCCGGCGGTGCCGGCCCTCTACATGGTACTGACGCTGGGGCTCACCATGTTCTCGATGCAACCGGTGCTGATCGCGCTGTCGCTTGCGGGCGGGCTGGCGTACGGGCTTGCGACGCGCGGTGCTGCGCGCACGTTGGGGGCGCTTCGCTGGCAGCTGCCGGTGATTTTGATTATCGCGGTGCTCAATCCGCTGTTTAGCGCCTCGGGCTCGACGGAGCTGTTCCGTATTGGCATGCGTGCGGTGTATCTGGAGAGTATGGTATACGGCCTGTGCATGGGCGGGTTGTTTGTGGCGAGCGTACTGTGGTTTGAGGCTGCGGCGTCGATGCTTGGCTGCGACAAGGTGCTTGCGCTTCTGGGTAACGCCGCACCGGTGATCGCGCTCATGATTTCGATGTGCATGCGGCTTATCCCACAGTTTTTGCGCCGCGGTCGTACGGTACTGGCGGTGCAGGATGCGATTGATGTGCCGGGTCGCGCGCCGGCCGATCCCGTGCGTTCGCGCCTACGGGCATCGAGCGTGTTGATGGGCTGGGGCATGGAAGATTCGCTGGAGCGCGCGGACACGATGCGCTCGCGCGGGTGGGGTGCCGCGACGCGTCGTACGACGTATGCGCGGTATCGACTGGGGCGCGGCGACGTTGCCGCGCTGGTGGGGCTTGCGCTGTTTGGCGCGGCTGCCGTGGCGGTGGCATGGACCGCGACGACACAGTATTCGTTTTATCCGCAGCTCTCGGTGCCGGCGCCGTGGCCGGGCTATGTCGTGTACGCTGCCTGGATGGTGCTGCCTTGCGCGTTGCACGCGATTGATGAGAAGAGGTTTGGCTGATGGCTCGGTTGGATAGCTGCTCGGTAACGGGCGGGGCGTGCGGCTCCGATGTGCCTGCGATTGAGGTGCGGGGCCTTAGTTTTGCCTATCCCGGGGCCGAGGCACCGGTGCTCGAGGGGCTTGATTGGCGTGTTTCCCAAGGTGCGTTTGCGCTGCTTGTTGGCGGTACCGGTTCGGGCAAGTCGACGCTACTCTCGCTGCTCAAACCCGAGATCGCGCCGACGGGCGAGCGCGCTGGCGAACTGCGCGTGCTGGGCGAGCCCGTCGCCGACATGGACGTGCGGGCATCGGCGGAGCGCGTGGGTTATGTGTTCCAGGATCCCGAGAACCAGATCGTGTGCGAAACCGTGTGGCACGAGATGGCGTTTGGCCTAGAGAATCTGGGTGTGTCGCGCGACGAGATGCGCCGTCGCGTAGCTGAGACCAGCTATTTCTTTGGGCTGGAAGATTGGCTTCACCGCGATACTGACACGCTTTCGGGTGG
>UQVT01000018.1 GCA_900544465.1 uncultured Collinsella sp.
AATGGTGTCGAGAGATAGACACAATGTGAAGCCTTTGTCGCATTTGGACAATTTAATGTTAACACGTCAACAAAGACTGAAATGCGTTATCCTCTCTTGGTCGATGTAAATACGTCAACAACTCAAAGGAGGTTAGTGATGGGTTTCACGATTCTTGGAACAGGTTCGGCACTTCCTGAGCGCAGTGTTTCCAATGACGAGCTGTCTGAGTTCCTCGATACCTCGGATGAGTGGATTTTTACTCGCACCGGTATCAAGAGCCGCCACGTCTGCACCACCGAGTCACTTGACGACCTTGCCGTAGCGGCGAGCGAGCGGGCACTCCAGGTGTCCGGAATCGACGCGAGCCAGCTGGATCTGATCGTCTGCTCGACGACGACGGGTGACCACCTTGTTCCCGCTGAGGCGTGTGCCGTTGCTGAGCGACTAGGCGCGACGTGCCCTGCCTTCGATGTCTCGGCGGCTTGTGCCGGCTTCGTATTTGCGCTCGATGTCGCCGAGGGCTATATCGCCCGCAGCCGTGCCGAGCGCGTGCTTGTTGTTGCTGCCGAGCAGATGACGCGCGCGCTCGACTGGACCGACCGTGCCACCTGCGTGCTTTTTGGCGATGGGGCAGGCGCCGCAGTGATTGAAGCTGGGGGAGACAGCCCCCTTGCCGTTGAGCTTTCGACGGCGCCCGACGTCGAGACGTTGCGCGTTCCCGGTCTGGTCGGTACCTCGCCGTTTAAGGCTTCCGCAGATAGCGTGAGTGTGCTGTCCATGAATGGCCGCCGCGTGTTCAAGTTCGGCGTCAACGCCATCTGCGACACGGTCCATAAGCTTGCGATCGATGCGGGCATTTTGGTCGAAGACATCGATCATTTTGTATTCCATCAGGCTAACGAACGAATCCTGAGCCAGGCGGTCAAGCGCCTGGGCGTGCCGGACGAGCGCGTGGTTTGCACGTTGCGCGAGACCGGCAACATTTCGAGCGCATGCATTCCGCTTGCCCTCGACCGGCTGGCAAACGCCGGTGCACTTCACACGGGCGACACCATCGCCTTGGTTGGATTTGGCGCCGGTCTGGATATAGGTGGCTATCTGCTTCGTTGGAAGTAGTCGCACATAGGAAATAAAAACGCCCTAGGGCACAACCAAAGGAGAACTACCATGGCAGATCAGAAGACCTTCGAGCGCGTTTGCGACGTTATCCGCGAGACCGCCGGTCTTGACGATGTCGAGATGAAGCCCGACTCCACGCTCGAGGAGATTGGTCTCGACAGTCTGGGTACCGTCGAGATCCTCGTCGCCGTCGAGGACGAGTTTGGCATTCAGCTCGATACCGAGGAGAACCCCAAGACGGTCGGCGAGTTCGCCGATACGGTCGAGGCGGCATTGGAGAAGTAGAGATGCTCAAGACTCCTCTCTGCGATCTGCTCGGCATCGAAAAGCCCGTGTTCCAGGGCGGTATGGCCTGGATTGCCGATGCTTCGCTGGCGTCCGCAGTGTCCGAGGCGGGTGGCTTAGGCATCATCGCGGCCATGAACGCCGACGCCAACTGGCTTCGCGACCAGATTCATGAGCTGCGCGCCAAGACGGATAAGCCCTTTGGCGTGAACGTCATGCTCATGAGCCCGTTTGCCGACGAGGTTGCACAGGTCGTGATTGACGAGCGAGTGCCGGTCGTCGTGACGGGTGCCGGCAATCCCGCCAAGTACATGAAGGCGTGGAACGAGGCGGGCATCAAGGTCATCCCGGTCGTTGCCTCGGTGGCGCTGGCGCGCCTCGTGGCACGTCGTGGAGCCACGGCGGTTGTTGCCGAGGGTACCGAATCGGGCGGCCATATTGGCGAGACCTCGACGATGGCACTGGTGCCGCAGGTCGTCGATGCGGTTGACATTCCCGTCGTGGCCGCCGGCGGTATTGCCGACGGCCGCGGCGTGGCGGCCGCCTTTATGCTGGGCGCCGAAGGCGTGCAAGTGGGTACGCGCTTTCTGGTCGCAGACGAGTGCACCGTCTCGGAGCAGTACAAAGAGATGGTCCTGAAGGCCAACGACACTTCAACGCGTGCGACCGGTCGCTCGACGGGACATCCAGTGCGCGCCCTCAAGAGCCCCTTCACCAACGCCTATGCCAAGAGCGAGGGTTCCGGCGCGAGTGCCGAGGAGCTCGGTGCTATGGGAACCGGTGCGCTGCGTAAGGCCGCCAAGGACGGCAACTACGAAGAGGGTTCGTTTTTGTGTGGACAGATTGCCGGCATGGTCAACGAGCGCCAGAGCGCACGCGAAATCGTTGACGACCTGGTCGATGGCGCCGAGCACGTCCTGAAGGGTGCGTGCGCATGGGTGGCGTAGCGTTTTTGTTTGCCGGCCAGGGTGCCCAGCACCCCGCGATGGGCGTCGACTTGATCGAGACATCGCCGGCGGCCGCCGAGGTGTTCGCCATTGCCGACGAGGTGCGCCCGGGGACCAGCGAGCAATGCCGGAGTGCCTCCAAGGAGGAGCTCTCGCAGACCGAGAACACGCAGCCGTGCGTGTTCGTTCACGACCTAGCAGCGGCTGCCGCCCTGCGTGAGCGCGGCGTGGTACCTGCCGCCTGTGCGGGATTCTCGCTGGGCGAGGTCGCCGCGCTCACCTTTGCGGGGGCGTTCGATACGCGAGCGGGCTTTGAGCTCGTGTGCGAGCGCGCGGCGCTGATGGCCGCGGCTGCCGAGCGCCATCCGGGCGGCATGCGCGCCGTCATCAAGCTCGATGCGGCGCAAGTCGAGGGCCTGGCAAAACAGGCCGGCGAGGACTGCTGGCCAGTCAACTACAACAGCCCCCAGCAGACGGTTGTGGCCGGAGCGCCCGAGGCGCTGCAGGAGCTCGACGTCCTAGTAAAAGAGGCTGGCGGCCGCGCCATGAAGGTCGCGGTGTCGGGTGCATTTCATAGCCCCTATATGGCCGAGGCGACCTGTGGCCTTGCCGCATATATTGAGGCCGGTCACGCGCCGTCCCCGTTGCTCATTCCTGTTTTGGCAAATATGACGGCAGCGCCCTATCCGGCCGACCCGCAGGCGGCATCGGAGGTGCTGGCCAACCAGGTGAGTCATGCCGTGCGCTGGGTCGACACGCTGCATGCCCTGCAGGATCAAGGCATCGACACATTTATTGAGGTCGGCCCCGGCAAAACGCTGTCCGGCCTGGTCAAGCGTACGCTGAGCGACGTTCGTGTGTATTCGTGCGAGACGGCCGAGCAGGTCGCAGCTATTGCCGACGAGCTCGCATAGTCCACAGGGCTGTAACCCGAAAGGAATGACATGGGCAACTTGAACAATGGCGCGCTCGAGCGCAACGACTCACGTCGCGTGGCACTGGTCACGGGCGGCTCGCGGGGTATCGGCCGCGCCTGCGCTATCGGTCTGGCGGAGGATGGCTACGATATCGCCGTCGTCTATGCCGGCAGCGTCGATGCGGCGCGCGAGACGTGCGACGCCTGCGAGGCGGCTGGCGCCACGGCGCGCTCATATCAATGCGACGTGGCCGACCCCGCTGCCGTCAACGCGTGCGTGGAAGCGGTCCTCAACGACTTTGGCTCCATTTGGGCGCTCGTCAACAACGCTGGCATCACCCGCGATGGCCTGCTCATGCGCATGGGCGATGACGCCTTCGATCGCGTGCTCGATGTCAATCTTAAAGGAACGTTTAACACGACGCGCGCGCTCACCAAGACCTTTATGCGCCAGCGCGGCGGCTGCGTCGTCAACATGAGCTCGGTCGTGGGCCTGATGGGCAATGCTGGGCAAGCCAACTACGCTGCCTCCAAGGCGGGCGTGATCGGCCTGACCAAGGCGGTGGCGCGCGAGCTTGCGCCCCGCGGCGTACGAGTGAACGCGGTTGCCCCCGGGTTTGTCGAGACGGATATGACGGCAAAGCTCTCGGAGAAGGTGCGTACGGTAACCGAGGAGCAGATTCCCCTTAAGCGTATGGCGCGCCCCGAGGAGGTGGCCGGCGTGGTGCGCTTTTTGGCGAGCGATGCGGCTGCCTACATTACGGGTGAGGTCGTGCGCGTCGACGGCGGAATGGCGATGTAGAAACCAGGGCCGAAGAACGGCTTGGATGAGGAGACCATGATGGAACAGAGAGTTGCAATCACCGGTATCGGTGCCGTGTCGCCGCTCGGCAACACCGCGCTTGCCACCTGGGCGGCAATGTGTGCTGGCACGTGCGGCATCGGCCCGATCACGCACTTCGATACCGATGCGTTTGCCGTCAAGGTGGCAGCCGAGGTCAAGGGCTTTGACAGCAACGAGTACTTTGGCAAGCGTGACGCCAAGCATCTCGACCCCTGCGTTCAGTTTGCGATGGCGGCTTCGGACGAAGCCATGCACGATGCGGGCTTTGATGTCGAAGGCGCCATCGATCGCGAGCGCCTGGGCGTCTACGTGGGCTCGGGCGTGGGCGGCATGACGACGCTCGTCGACAACGTTCATACGATTGCCGAACGTGGGCCCCGCCGCGCATCGCCCTATATGATCGCGATGATGATCCCCAACATGGCATCGGGCAATATCGCAATCCGCCACAAGGCAAAGGGCCCGACCCTGCCCGTGGTGACCGCGTGCGCAACCTCGGCCCATGCGGTGGGCGAGGCGTTCCGCGCCATCAAGCACGGCTATGCCGACGCGATCCTCGCGGGCGGCGCCGAGGCTGCAATTATCCCCGATGCCGTTGCGGGCTTTACGTCCTGCCGCGCATTGACCACCAACCCCGATCCCGCGACGGCCTGCCGTCCGTTCGATGCAGACCGCGACGGCTTTGTGATGGGCGAGGGCGCCTGCGTGCTGGTACTCGAGAGCATGGAACATGCGCAGGCGCGCGGTGCGCACATTTATGCCGAGGTCGTGGGCTACGGCAACACCGATGATGCCTATCACATCACGAGTCCTGATCCCGAGGCTGCCGGCATTGCCCGCGCGATATCGCTGGCGGTGACCGAGGGCGACGTCAAGCCTTCCGAGGGTCTCTACATCAATGCCCACGGCACATCGACCAAGCTCAACGATTCGTCCGAGACGACGGGCATTAAGCGTGCGCTCGGCGAGGACGCGGCGCGCGCCGCGCACGTCTCGTCGACTAAGTCGATGACCGGCCACATGATCGGTGCCACGGGCGCCATCGAGGTCATGGCCTGCGCCATGGCGCTCGAGCAGGGCGTGGTGCCGCCGACCATTAACTACCACACGCCCGATCCCGCCTGCGATCTTGACTACACGCCCAATCGCGCGGTTCGCGCTGACCTTACCTGGGCGCTTTCGACCAACCTGGGCTTTGGCGGACACAACGCCGCCATCGCGCTGCGTAGATATACGAGGAGCTAGAGCATGGATTCCAAAAGACTTGCCGAGATAGCCGATGTTATGGAGGACCGCGGCCTCACGCGCGTACGCGTTGAGGAGCCCGATGGCACCGCGGTCGAACTCGAGCGCGCGAGCGCCGCACAGCCGGTTGCCGTGCCCATGCCCATGCCGAGCGCTATGGCCGCTCCAGTTGCAGCTCCCACAGTCGCGCCTGCCGCACCGGAGCCCGCCGCGCAGACACCTGCCGCCGCACCGGAGCCCAAGGGCACCGAGGTGACCGCTCCCATGGTCGGCGTTTTCTATGCTGCCCCGGCGCCGGGCGACGAGCCGTTTGTGCACGTGGGCTCTAAGGTCAAGGCCGGCGAGACGCTCTGCATCATCGAGGCCATGAAGGTTCTCAACGAGGTAACGGCAGAGGCAGACGGCGAGGTGCTCGAGATCTGCGTGGCCGACGGCGACCTCGTGGAGTTTGGCAGCTGCCTCATGAGGATCGGATAGGTGATATCCATGAACAAAGAAGAGCTTAAGGAACTGTTGCCGCATCGCGAACCGATGCTTTTGCTCGACGAGGCCGAGCTGGTGGGCGACGAGGCCCACGGCAAGATCACGATTACGGGCGACGAGTACTTTTTGCAGGGGCATTTTCCGGGAAACCCGGTGGTCCCCGGCGTGATTCAGTGCGAGATGCTCGCCCAAAACTGTTGCGTGCTGCTGATGGGCGATGAGGAAGCGCGCGGCGCGACGCCGTTCTACACGAGTCTGGACAAGGTGCGCTTTAAGCGTCCGGTGCGCCCGGGCGACACGGTTGATCTGGTGTGCACCATCACGCGTGCGCGCGGGCCGTTCCGCTTTGCGACGGGTACTGCGAGCGTCAACGGTGAGGTTTGCTGCCGCGCCGATATGTCTTTTGCACTCATGCACGAAAGTTAAGGAAGGCTTCATGTTCGACAAAGTGCTCATCGCCAACCGCGGCGAAGTCGCGGTCCGTGTTATCCGCGCGTGCCGCGATATGGGCATCAAGACCGTCGCCGTTTATTCCACGGCCGATGCGGACGCGCTGCACGTGCAGCTTGCCGACGAGGCGTATTGCATCGGCGGTCCGCGTCTTGCCGAGAGCTACCTCAACGACGATGCTGTGCTCACCTGTGCCGTAAAGTCGGGAGCTAAGGCAATTCATCCCGGCTATGGCTTTTTCTCCGAGAAGGCGAGCTTCGTGCGCGACTGCGACAAGTATGGCCTGGCGTTTGTTGGTCCTTCGGCCAAGGTGATCGACAGCATGGGCGACAAGGACGCCGCACGTCGAACGGCTGCCGCGGCGGGCGTGCCCATCGTGCCGGGCTGCGATTTGCTCAAAAGTCCCGAGGAGGCAACGGCCGAGGCTGAGCGCATTGGCTGCCCCGTGCTTATTAAGGCGCGTGCGGGCGGCGGCGGTCGCGGTATTCGTAAGGTCGAGCGCGTGGAAGATGCGGCAAAGGCCTTTATTGAAGCACGCGCCGAGGGCGAGGCCGTTTTTGGCGACGGCGAGTGCTACATGGAGAAGTTCGTCGCGCCGGCGCATCACGTTGAGGTACAGATTATGGCCGATAAGCAGGGCCATGTGTTTTCGCTCGGCGAGCGCGAGTGCTCGGTGCAGCGGCGCAACCAAAAGCTAATCGAGGAGAGCCCCGCGCCGTGCCTCGACGGACACGACGACATTCGTGCTCGCATGCACAAGGCAGCGCGTGACCTGGCTCGTGCCGTCGGCTACGAAGGAGCCGGTACCATCGAGTTCCTGTATTCGGACGACGGCAATTTCTACTTTATGGAAATGAACACGCGCTTGCAGGTGGAGCATCCGGTTACGGAGTTTGTGACCGATACCGACTTGGTCAAGTGGCAGCTGCGCGTGGCAGCCGGCCAGCCTCTGCCCTTTGAGCAGGAGGACATGCCGGTCCGCAACCACGCCATGGAGTGCCGCATCAATGCCGAAACGCCGGATTTTCTGCCGTCATGCGGAACGGTCACCGCGTTGCGTGTGCCGGGTGGTCCGCGCGTGCGCTGGGATTCCGCCATGTTTACCGGTGCTAAAGTTCCGCCGTACTACGACTCCATGCTTGGCAAGCTCATCGTGTGTGCGCCCACGCGTGACGGCGCCATTCGCAAGATGCGCTCGGCCCTGGGCGAGCTCGTGATTGAGGGCGTGAGCGAAAACAGCGAGCTTCAGCTCGACGTGCTGGCAAACGACGAGTTCTTGTCGGGCATGTATCACACCGATCTGATGGGGCATCTCTATGCTGATGAATAGAAAAGCGAAGACGGTCAACGTCCTCGAGGGACCGATGACCGAGTCGTGCGCCGAGTTTCCCGCGCGCCACGTGTTTATCAAGTGCCCGGAGTGCCGCCGCGTGATCGATGAGGCGCGCCTGCACGACAACCTCGAGGTCTGCCCTCGTTGCGGCAAACACTTTCGCGTGAGCGGGCGCGACCGCATGCGCATGACGATTGACGAGGGCACGTTTGAGGAATGGGATGCCAGTCTGGCGTCGGAGGACTTCCTCTCGTTTCCCGGTTATGCCGACAAACTCAAGAGCGTGAGCGAGCGTTCGGGCGAGCGCGATGCCGTTGTGTGCGGCAGGGGCAAAATCTGCGGTTGCGATACCGCACTCTTCTTTATGGATGCCAACTTTATGATGGGCTCGATGGGCTCCGTGGTGGGCGAGAAGATCTGTCGCACATTTGAGCATGCGACCGAGCTTGGATTGCCAGTTGTCGGCTTTACCGTTTCGGGCGGTGCGCGCATGCAAGAGGGCGTGACATCGCTTATGCAGATGGCCAAAATCTCTGCGGCGGTTAGGCGCCACAGCGAGGCGGGCGGCCTGTATATCACGGTGCTCACCGACCCCACGACCGGAGGCGTAACCGCGAGCTTTGCCATGGAGGGCGATATTATCCTGGCCGAGCCCGATGCCCTGACGGCATTTACCGGCCCGCGCGTGATCGAGCAGAACATGCACAAGCGCCTGCCCAAGGGATTCCAGCGCTCCGAGTTTTTGCTGGAGCACGGCTTTTGCGATGCCGTTGTTCCGCGTGGCGAGATTGCGCTCACGGTAGGCGAGCTGCTGGCACTGCACGAAGGGCACGCGCCCGGCCTGGGGGCACCGCATGAGATCGTGTATACGGGTCGTCGCGGCAAAAAGCTGGGACACTTGTTCAAGCGCTCGACCGCACCAAAAACCGCGCTCGAGATTGTCAAGCAGACCCGCTCGGCAGATCGCGCCACGGCGGGCGAGATGATCTCGCTGGGCCTGGATGGATTTGTGGAGCTGCATGGCGACCGTTACTTTGGCGACGACGCCGCCGTGGTGGCTGGCATTGGCTGGAAAGACGGGCGACCCGTGACGGTTATCGCCGTCGAGCGCGGTACCACGACCAAAGAGCGCATGCGTCGCAACTTTGGTATGGCACATCCCGAGGGCTACCGCAAAGCGCGTCGCCTTATGCGCCAGGCCGAAAAGTTTGGTCGACCGGTTCTGTGTCTGGTCGATACTTCGGGCGCGTTTTGCGGCATCGGTGCCGAGGAGCGCGGCCAGGGCGAGGCGATTGCCCAGAATCTCATGGAGATGAGCGGCCTCAAGACGCCGATTGTCTCGGTGGTGACAGGCGAGGGCGGCTCTGGTGGCGCGCTGGCGCTGTCCGTGGCCGACCGCATCCTGATGCTCTCGAGCTCGGCCTATTCGGTCGTGAGCCCCGAGGCCTGTGCGTCGATCCTGTGGAAGGATACCGAGCGCGCGAATGAGGCCGCCGAGGCGCTTAAGCTCACGGCCCCCGATCTGTTGGCGCTCGGCATCATCGACGGCATTGTTGACGATAGGGGCCTGTCGCATGAGGAGATCGCCGGTGCCGTCATGTCCTCGGCATTTGATGCCTTCGATACGCTTGGGCAGCTCGACGACGCGACCCTCACAAACCTCCGCTACGAAAAGTACCGCGCAATCGGTCGATACCGCACGATGTGACAAAGGGACAGCCCGCATGTCATATTGGGAAAGGCATTCCATGCTACAAGTTTCTAACACCTCGTTTACAACGTCGGTTTCATCAAACGCCATGGCCGTGGTGGACTATCTGTCCAAAAGCATGATGTCGGCGCTGCCGTTTATTGTCTGCGCGGCGTTGTTCCGCACCGTCGCTGTCATTATGGGCGAAGGCATGCTGGGCCTGTGGTCTGCCGATTCCGATATCTATCGCCTGTTCTACAGTTGGCTCTATAACGCCGGCTACTACTTTTTGCCCATTTATCTTGGTTGGGCGGCCGCCCGCCAGCTCGGTTGCTCGGAGCAGCTGGGCATGATGCTGGGCGGCGTATTGATTGCACCCGATTTACTCAAGCTTGTCGATGCCGCATCGACGACGGGGGCATCGATGACTTCCGTGTATGGTCTGCTTCCTGCGCCGGTCAACGATTACACGACGACTGTTATTCCGGTTCTCATCTCGGTGCCCGTGCTATGGCGAGTGGAGTGTTTCTTTAAGCGCGTTATCCCTAAGGCCGTGGCGTTTTCGTTCGTTCCGTTTGCGACCATGCTTGTCATGGTTCCGGTTTCGCTGTGTATTACGGCGCCGGCGGGCAGCTGTCTGGGCATGCTGTTGGGCCAGCTTATGTTTATGCTTGGCAATTCCGGTGGCATCGTGTCGCTGCTCACGCTCATGGGGCTTGCTGCGGGCTGGGAGTTCCTAAAGATCGCCGGCGTCAGCAACGTTGTCCTATCGCTCGCCTATGCGCAGTTTATGAGTGTGGGAACGGATTCGTGCATCCTGATCGCCGCGACGATGGCAACGTTCGCCGTTTGGGGCATGCCCTTTGGCGCGTCGCTTCGCGTTGCGGATAAGGACGAGAAGGCGCTCATGCTGGGCTATTCAATCTCGGGTGTTCTTGGCGGCGTAAGCGAGCCGGCGCTGTACGGTTGCGGCTTTAAATATGGCAGGTGCCTGACGTGCATGGCCATTGGCGGCGCCGTCGGAGGCCTTGTTGCGGCCGTGGGCCACGTTACGGCCTATACCATCGGCATGACGAATGTCCTTATGGTCATTGGCTTTGCCACGGGCGGTATCTCGAACCTGCTGCGGTGCTGCGCTGCCGGCGGTGTGGCATTTGCGGTGTCTGCGGCGCTGAGCTACTGCTTTGGCGTGGTGCCGGCGAAGGGACAGACGACGGGGGACGGAGCCGATTCACCCGAAACCTCGAAGAGCGTGGCCGAAGTAAGCGCGTAAACCTGTGCGACACAAGGACGATTCCTTTGCCATATTCCAAGGCCGTGGCCCGTGTGGGTTGCGGCCTTTTTTGTATCTGGGGGACAAAGTGGCTACACTACAATCCGTTTGAGCAATAGATATATAGGTAGTACCGTGGGGGCGGATGTAGATGGTCGAGTGGATTGTTAAGCGTGCGCAGGGCGACCGTGCGCGCGTGGGCACGTTGACGGGCGTGGTGTGTATTCTCGCTAATGTTGCGCTTTGTGCTGCGAAGGGTGCAATTGGTGTGCTGTCGGGATCGGTTTCGATTGTGGCGGATGCCATGAACAACCTGTCCGATGCCAGCTCGAATATCGTGAGCGTGCTGGGCTTTAAGCTGGCGAGCAAGCCGGCCGACCCCGAGCATCCTTACGGCCACGGTCGCTACGAGTATCTCTCGGGTTTGGTCGTGGCGGCGCTCGTGCTGCTTATTGGCATCGAACTGGTGAAGTCCTCGGTGGAGCGTATTGTCAACCCGGAGCCTGTCGAGTTCTCGCTTGCCCTGGTGGCAGTCCTGGCGCTTTCGATGGTTGTTAAGCTGTGGATGGCGGCGCTCAACCAAAAGCTCGGCGACCGTATCGAGTCCGAGACACTGCATGCGACTGCCCAGGATTCCAAGAACGATGTTCTTGCCACAGGCGCCGTGCTGGCATGTGCAATTGTTTCGCAGGTGACGCACATCAATCTTGACGCATGGGTTGGCCTTGCCGTTGGCGCCTATATTGGCTGGAGCGGCTTTGAACTTATTCAAGATACGGTGAGCCCGCTTTTGGGTCAGTCGCCCGATCCTAAGCTGGTCAAGCACATTCGAGACAAGATCATGAGCTATCCCGGCGTTTTGGGAGTTCACGATTTGATGGTTCACGACTACGGCCCGGGCAGGAAGTTCGCAAGCGCTCACGCCGAGATGGCAGCCGAGGCCAGCCCGCTGGAAAGTCACGACACGCTCGATAATATCGAGCAGTCGTTTAGGGACGAGGACGGCATGATCGTCACGCTCCATTACGATCCCATCGTGACCGACGATTCAAATGTGGCGAGCATGCGCCTGTGCATCAACGCTATGGCCCAGGAGATCGATAGACGCCTTTCGATTCACGATTTGCGTTGCGTGCCGGGCCCCACGCACACCAATGTGATCTTTGACTGCGTGCGACCCTCGGACCTGCAGATGAGTGCCGAAGACTTAAAGCACACGCTGGCACAACGGGTCGAATCGGAATATCCCAAGTCGATTGCCAAGATTACGATCGACGAAGACTACGTAGGGCATACCCACGAGTAAGGCTGTGCCGGCAAAGCAGGTTATGCAGAAGGGGAGAGCATGAAGAAGCTGTATCTACTCCGTCACGGTCAGACGGAGTTCAACGTCAAAAAGCTGGTCCAGGGCCGCTGCGATTCACCGCTCACCGACTTAGGCCGTCAGCAAGCCGGGATGGCAGCCGCATGGCTCAAAGCCCACGGCGTCGTCCCCGACAAAGTGGTCTCTTCGCCCTTAGGCCGAGCCATGGACACAGCTCAGCTCGTCGCATGCGAGCTCCTCGGCCCGGACGCAGCAGCCGAGCCCTGCGAAGGCATTATCGAGCGCTGCTACGGCACCTTCGAAGAAGGCCCGCACGACGCGCTACCCACCGACGTCTGGGATCCGGGCGAGGACCTGGTCCCCTTCGGAGGAGAAGGAAGCCGCGCACTGCAAGAACGCATGGTAGGCACCCTCACTAATCTCATGGACTCCGAGGGCATCGAAGCCCTCCTAGCAGTAAGCCACGGCAGCGCCAGCCGCCAATTCATTAAGGCTGCAGCCCCAGAGGGCTTCGAGCTTCCAACAAAACTCCCCAACTGCGCCATCATGATCTTCGATTTTGACGAGGAAGAGTCGGGAGAAGAGGGCGACACGTCTCAATCCAAGTTCACCTTGCGGCAAATTATCGATCCCCAACAAAGTAATTAGCTGAGCGAGCAAGGTTTAGTAGACGTCAACGTGGCGTTCCCAGTGTGCGGCGGAGGGGGCGGGCCTGAGACATATTAAGGTTGTCGCGAGTTCCGCACGAACAGGAGAGCACTTAATGTGCTCTCCGTCGTGAGCAGGACTGTAGAGCAGCAACCTTAATATGTCTCAGGCCCGCCCCCTCCGCCGCACACTGGGAACGTGCCACGCACTTTACCTGCGTAAACAATGTGAGTGAAATATGAATCTCGATGGATACGCCCGCAGCCGTGTATACTAAACAGCTGTGTGAAACCAGGGGAGTATTCTGGCTGGACAAAATGCCTGCTTAATAGGGTTGTCAGGTAGTCTGGGCGCAATACAAGACTGGGGAGCACGTCGTGTAAGTAGTGGTCCTCTAGGGGCGTACGCTCGGTGGTGTACGCATTGTCCCAAGACCACGCGAGAGTTGGGATCATATCTTGATCAGCATGATTCTCGGCCGCAAGATTGGCATGACCCAGGTTTGGGACGAGGACGACAACGTCGTTCCCGTCACGGTCATCCAGGCTGGCCCCTGCGCTGTCTCGCAGGTTAAAACTCAGGCAACCGACGGCTATGACGCCGTCCAGATCGGTTTCGGCGACATCAAGGCCAAGAACGTGAACAAGCCCATGGCTGGTCACTTCGCTAAGGCTGGCGTCGAGCCTGTCCGTTTCCTTCGTGAGGTCCGCGTCGAGAACGGCGAGGAGCACAAGGTCGGCGAGGTCGTCACCGTCGCTGATTTCGCTGATGTCGAGAAGGTCGACGTCATCGGTACCTCCAAGGGTAAGGGCTTCCAGGGTCGCATCAAGCGCTGGGGTCAGCGCCGCGGTCCTATGACGCATGGTTCTCACTTCCAGCGTCACCCCGGTTCTATCGGTCAGTGCGCCTATCCTGCGCGCGTCCTCAAGGGCGTCAAGATGGCCGGTCACATGGGTAACGAGCGCGTTACCGTCAAGAACCTTTCCGTTGTCCGCATCGATGCCGAGCAGAACCTCATCTTGGTCAAGGGCGCTGTCCCGGGTGCCAAGAATGGTCTCGTCGCCATCCGTATGGCCTAAGGGCCCAGCCCATTTAGCCCAGCGTCATACCAAGGAGAACACTTAAATGGCAAAGTTTGAAGTAAAGAACAGCGAGGGCAAGAAGGTCGCCGAGGCCGAGCTCGCCGCTGAGGTGTACGGCATCGAGCCGAACATCCACGTTATGCACCACATCGTCAAGTGCCAGATGGCCTCTTGGCGTCAGGGCACCCAGTCTGCTAAGGGTCGCTCTGAGGTTTCCGGTGGCGGCAAGAAGCCTTGGCGTCAGAAGGGCACCGGCCGTGCCCGCCAGGGTTCCATCCGTGCTGCCCAGTGGCGTCACGGTGGCGTTGTCTTCGCCCCCAAGCCCCGTTCCTACGCTAAGCGTATGAACAACAAGGAGGTCAAGCTGGCTATGCGCTCCGCGCTGTCCGCCAAGCTGGCCGATGGCGAGCTCGTGCTCGTCGACGACTACGGCTTCGAGAAGCCTTCCACCAAGGCTGCCGTCGCCATGCTCAAGGCTCTCGGTCTTGAGGGCAAGCGTCTGACCATCATCGTTCGCGATGAGGACGTCAACGCCTACCTGTCGTTCCGCAACATTCCCAAGATGTTCATCATCACCGCTGACGAGGCCAACACCTACGATCTCGTCAACAACAACGCTGTGCTGATGCCCGCCGACATCGCCGCTCACTTCGGGGAGGTGCTTGCATAAATGACCGCCCACGAGATCATCATCCGTCCGATCGTGTCCGAGCGTTCCTTCTCCGGCATGGAGCTGAACAAGTACACGTTCGAGGTCGCCAAGGATGCTAACAAGTATCAGATCAAGGACGCTGTCGAGGAGATCTTCGGCGTCAAGGTCGTTCGCGTGAACACCCTGACGGTCAAGCCCAAGACCAAGCGCGTGCGCTATGTCGCCGGCAAGACCCGTTCTTGGAAGAAGGCCATCGTCACGCTGGCCGAGGGCGACACCATCGAGGTCTTTGGCAACCAGGCCTAAGACTCGCTGCTGTTGAGTGAGCTCATGCCTCCCAAATAGGGGAGGCGAGAGCTCAAGGTTTTGGGCGTATAAAATGGACACGCCCGGAACCGTGTATACGTCCGGTGTCATCGCACCCGAGGCAGAACCTCGAATCCCTGTCTGCGATGGCTAACGGATTCCTATTGAAAGGGATTGTAATGGCTGTAAAGCACCTTAAGCCGACCTCCGCTGGTAGGCGTTGGCAGACGATCTCCGATTTCTCCGAGATCACCTGCACCAAGCCCGAGAAGTCTCTTCTCGAGCCCCTGCCCAAGAAGGCCGGTCGTAACAACAACGGCCGCATCACCACCCGCCACCAGGGCGGCGGCGTGAAGCGTCGTTACCGCGTGATCGACTTCAAGCGCAACAAGGACGGCGTGCCCGCCAAGGTTGCCACGATCGAGTACGATCCGAACCGTTCCGCTCGCATCGCTCTGCTGCACTACGCTGACGGTGAGAAGCGCTACATCCTGGCCCCCAAGGGCCTCGAGGTCGGTCAGACCATCATGTCCGGTTCTGACGCCGACATCAAGCCGGGCAACGCTCTGCCCCTCGCCGACATTCCCGTCGGTACGCTCATCCACGCCGTCGAGTTCCAGCCGGGCAAGGGCGCCGCTATCGCCCGTTCCGCCGGTAACTCCTGCCAGCTGATGGGTAAGGAGGGCAAGTACGCTATCGTCCGTATGCCTTCCTCCGAGATGCGTCGCATCCTCGTTACCTGCCGCGCCACCGTCGGTGAGGTCGGCAACGCCGATCACTCCAACATCGTCATCGGCAAGGCCGGCCGTAAGCGTCACATGAACGTGCGCCCGACCGTCCGCGGTACCGTCATGAACCCTGTCGACCACCCGCACGGCGGTGGCGAGGGCAAGAACCACACCTCTGGTCGTCCCTCCGTTACCCCCTGGGGTAAGCCGACGAAGGGCCTTCGTACGCGCAAGAAGAAGAAGGTCTCGAACCAGCACATCATTCGTCGCCGTAAGAAGTAATTTCGGATACCGAGTTTTAGGAGAAAGCACTTATGAGCAGAAGTCTCAAAAAGGGCCCGTTCGTGGAGACTCGCCTTCTCTCGCGTATCACCGCGATGAACGAGGCTGGCAAGAAGGACGTCGTGAAGACCTGGTCCCGCGCGTCCACCATCTTCCCCGAGATGGTTGGTCACACCATCGCCGTCCACGACGGCCGCAAGCATGTGCCCGTGTATGTTACCGAGTCCATGGTTGGTCACAAGCTCGGCGAGTTCGCGCCGACTCGTACGTTCCGTGGCCACAAGGCCAAATAGGGGGTTAACCGTAAATGGCAACTAAGTCTATTGAAACTGAGGCCACCGAGGTTCGCGCCGTCGCTAAGTACGTGCGTGTTTCCCCCAGCAAGGCCCGCCTGGTGGTCGATCTGATCCGCCGCAAGCCTGTCGCTCAGGCCTTCGACATCCTCCACTTCTGCGACCGCGCCGTCGCCGTGGATGTCGAGAAGGTTCTCCGTTCCGCCGTTGCGAACGCCGAGAACAACAACGGTCTGCGTGCCGACAACCTGGTTGTCGCCGCTGCCTATGTTGACGAGGGTCCGACGCTTAAGCGCATCCGTCCCCGCGCCAAGGGTTCCGCTTCTCGCATTCTGAAGCGTACTTCCCACATCACCGTCGTCGTTGCTCCTCGAAAGGAGGCGTAAAGCTGTATGGGTCAGAAAGTCTACCCCACCGGCTTCCGTCTTGGCATCACCGAGAACTGGCGCTCCCGCTGGTTCGCAGAGAAGGATTACGCTAAGACCCTCGGTAACGATCTCGAGATTCGTAAGTACCTCGAGAAGCGTCTTTCCCGCGCAGCTGTCTCCCGCGTCGAGATCGAGCGCGCTGGCGACAAGGTGAAGGTCATCATCCTCACTGCTCGCCCCGGCGTTGTCATCGGTAAGAAGGGTGCCGAGATCGATACCCTCCGTACCGAGCTCGAGAAGGTCGCTGGCGTCTCCAAGGGCCAGCTCTCCGTCGACGTTGTCGAGATCAAGCGCCCCGAGCTCGACGCCAACCTCGTTGCTCAGTCTATCGCCGAGCAGCTCGAGGGCCGCGTTGCCTTCCGTCGCGCTATGCGCAAGGCTGTCCAGTCCGCCCGCAAGGCCGGCGCTAAGGGCATCCGTATCCAGTGCTCCGGTCGTCTCGGCGGTGCCGAGATGGGCCGTCGTGAGTGGTACCGTGAGGGTCGCGTGCCTCTGCACACCCTCCGTGCCAAGATCGACTACGGCACGGCTGTCGCCAGCACCACCATGGGCGCTTGCGGCGTGAAGGTCTGGATTTACCTGGGCGAGAAGCTCCCGGGCCAGCCTGTTCCCAACCCTGCACTCGAGGGCTCTTCCCGTCCTCGTCGTCGTAACTCCGAGAGGAGGGGTCAGTAGTGCTTGCCCCTAAGCGTATTCTTCACCGCAAGGTGCAGCGTGGCTCCATGAAGGGCCAGGCCAAGGGTAATACCGAGCTGCATTTCGGCGAGTTTGGTATCCAGGCTCTCGAGGCCCATTGGATCACCAACCGTCAGATCGAGGCCGCTCGTATTGCCATGACCCGCTACATGAAGCGTGGCGGTCGTGTCTACATCACGATCTTCCCCGACAAGCCCATCACCAAGAAGCCTGCCGAGACTCGCATGGGTTCTGGTAAGGGTAACCCCGAGGAGTGGGTGGCCGTCGTCAAGCCCGGCCGCATCATGTTCGAGGTCAAGGGCGTGCCCGAGGAGGTCGCTCGCGAGGCTCTGCGTCTTGCGCAGCACAAGCTTCCCATCAAGACCAAGATTGTTGCTGCTAAGAACGCTGAGCAGCGCATCGAGAAGGAGATGGCTGAGGAGGCCGCTCTCGAGGCCAAGTGGGCTGCTGAGGACGCCGCCGCCGCCAAGGAGGAGAACTAATGAAGCCCGCAGAGATTCGTGAGCTCTCGGACGCTCAGCTCGTTGAGAAGCTGAAGGAAATGCGCGCCGAGCTCTTTAACCTTCGTTTCCAGATGGCCACCAGCCAGCTGGACAACACCGCTCGCGTCAACACCGTGAAGAAGGACATCGCTCGCGTCCTCACGGAGCAGCGCGCCCGCGAGATCGCAGCGGAGAAGTCCGCTGTCGCCGAGTAGGACCTAAGGAGAGAACATGACTGATTCGCGTAACTCGCGTAAGGTCCGTACGGGTGTCGTTACCTCCGTCTCCGGTGCCAAGACCATCGTCGTCACCATCACCGAGCGCAAGCGTCACCCCAAGTACGGCAAGATGATGACCAGCTCCAAGAAGCTGCACGCTCACGACGAGGAGTGCACGGCTGGCGTGGGCGATACCGTCCGCGTTATGGAGACCCGTCCTATGTCCAAGATGAAGCGCTGGCGCCTCATCGAGGTCGTCGAGCGCGCTAAATAAGCAGTCGCTCTTACGACTTGTACGTTTCCGAAGATGTGCGTATGCCTGGCTTGCATACCACAGGCCGTATAAAGGCAGCGCACCTCTCTTCGGTTCTTAGTTCGGAGGAACATCTACCATGATTCAGATGCAAACCATGCTGAACGTCGCCGACAACTCCGGCGCTCGCAAGATTCGCTGCATCAAGGTGCTTGGCGGTTCCAAGCGTCGTTATGCAGGCATCGGCGATGTGTTCATCGGTGCTGTCCAGGAGGCTACCCCTGGCGCCAACGTCAAGAAGAAGGACGTTGTCCGTTGCGTCGTCGTTCGCACCGTTAAGGAGATCCGCCGCAAGGATGGCTCCTACATTCGCTTTGATGAGAACGCCTGCGTTGTCATCAACAACGATGGTTCGCCCGTCGGCACCCGTATCTTCGGGCCTGTCGCTCGCGAGCTTCGTGACAAGAAGTACATGAAGATCGTCTCGCTCGCTCCCGAGACCCTGTAGTTAGGGGAGATATATGTATATCAAGAAGGGCGATAAGGTCCAGGTTCTCTCTGGTAAGGATCGCGGCAAGCAGGGCGTTGTCCTGCGTGCTCTCCCCGCCGAGAACAAGGTCGTTGTCGAGGGCGTTTCGGTCGTCAAGAAGGCCGTCAAGCCCAACGCTGCCAACCAGCAGGGCGGCATCGTTTCGCAGGAGGCTCCCATCGACGCCTCCAACGTCAATCTCGTTTGCCCCGAGTGCGGTAAGGTTACCCGCGTCGGTCACGAGAAGGACGGCAAGAACAAGCTGCGCGTCTGCAAGAAGTGCGGCCACAAGTTCTAAGCTGCCCGCAACATCAAGTTGCTAGCAAAGGCCCGGATGCCCCACGGCACCCGGG
>UQVT01000019.1 GCA_900544465.1 uncultured Collinsella sp.
AAGCGGTCGGCGGGGCCATTGTGGCTCTTGACAGCGGATTGGGTCATATGAGCGAGCGGCGCTCAGGTGCCCCAGGTCGCCGCGAAAGAGGAGCGACGCGTACTTCATGTACGCGAGCGACGGTTTGAGCGACGAGATGGGGTGCATGAGCGTCGCGCAGCGTCGACCCGTTACGCGGTTTGGTAAAACCGCGTAACCTCCCTAGTCGTGGTACTCGCCGCGGTCCCACTTCTCCAGGAACTCGTCAAAGAAGTGCGGGTCGGCCTGAGCCTCGGCGTCGGCCTTGTTGCAGGCGTCGATCTTGGCAATCAGGGCATCATGCTCGGGAGTCTTGTCGTAGGGCTCTTCCAGGAAGGCAAGCATGATATCGGCCATCAGGAATTCACCGGTGATCTTGCCGCCAAAGCCCACGATGTTGGCGTTGAGCTCGCGACGGGCATACAGGGCAGAGGTCATGTCGCGGACCAGCGCGCAGCGGGCGCCGGGAACCTTGTTGACGGCGTTGGTGATGCCGATGCCGGTGCCGCACAGGGCCACACCAAAGTCGGCCTTGCCGCTGGCAACAGCCTCGCCCACGGCCTTACCGTAGATGGGATAGTGCGTACGGGTGTGGCTGTAGGTGCCGCAGTCGAGCACCTTGTAGCCAGCCTGCTCCAGGCGGTCGGCCAGATAGATCTTCTCGTCCGTAACGATATGGTCGCAACCGATTGCGATGGTCTTCTTCATCAGAACGTCCTTTCGTCTGAATTCACAAGTTGAGGTAGAAGTTCGAGTTCTCGGTGGCTCTCGTTAGGCCATCTTGTTAAGCATGTCGACACGGATCTGGTGACGACCGCCGGCGTACTGGGCGCGCAGGAACTCGCGGGCGATCTTCTTGGCGACCTCGGTGCCCACAACGCCCGGGCCCATGGTGACCATGCGCGAGCCGTTGTGCTCGCGGGTCATGTAGGCGGAACGCTCGTCGGAAATGTTGGCGACGACCATGCCCTTGATCTTGACGGCGGCCATATAGGAGCCAACGCCGTACTTATCGAATGCGAAGCCCTGGGAATCCTTGTGCTCCAGCAGGTCCTTGGCAACGGCGGTCGCGGAATCGACAAAGTCCGCGGCAGGGGTCTCGGAATAGTCGACGACCTCGTGACCGTCGGCGATGAGCATCTCCTTGATGGACTCCTTCATCGACATACCGTCGGCATCGGAAGCGATTACAACCCTCATGACATCCTCCTTGAGAGATACGCAGGTGCGTAGTTTCTGTTTGGAAGTGTTGAATCGCATTCAGGTCCGGGCATCTGAATGTGCGGTTCTTCACTGTTCATGTTTATTTGAACACATTCGAACATCAACTGCAAGAATTATTTGTTTATCTTTGTTCTTTTTTGAACAAATACCGTTTACGGATGATTGCTGACCGTTTGGAATCGGGAAAAACCTAGCCTGCCACGTATTCATCAAACAAAAAGGGCGGCCGAGAACGCATCTCGGCCGCCCTTCGGCGGTATATCCCGGTATATACAGCTGTTTTAGTTACTCAGACCGTACGCTCTTCTTGGCGTGCTTGGACGGAGCGCTCAGAAAGCGGCCCGTCAAATAGTTCGCGGGACCGGAGATATCAATCCCCAACAGCGTGTGTCCCAGCCACAAAAACGCCGCGAGCACCAGCAATGGAATCACGCACGAGGTCACGATCATCACGATGACGCCTTCGATAAGGTCGGTCACCTGCTGCACAATTTCATTGGTCATCTGCTTGGCACCGCTGGTCACCGATGTGACGAGACCCGAGGCGCCGTCGGCAAGCTGCTCAAGCACATTCTTGGACTCTGTGGACTCGGTCTTTTTCTTGCTTGCTTTGGAGCTGTCGCTATCTGCCGCACCCGCAGCGTCAGCCGCCTTTTGCTCGGCTTGCTCGATGCTAACGCGATACGTTTCGTCGACCTTCTGCGACACCCAAACGCTTGCAGGCACCAACGCCATGCCAATTATGGCGACCACCAGCACACGCGTTGCCACGCGGCGAATGACCGTGCTCGTACTCCAGCGTCCGTGAATGCCAAGCGACACTGCAAAGAGCACCAGCGCAAACGGAATCAGGATGCCCAGACCAACCGACCACAAAATGGTCAGCAGGTATTTCTCGAGGTAGAGCACGGCAAGCACGATGCCCAAGTTACCCGAAAGCTGTGCGAGCTGCTCGGCAACCGGCGTTCCCGTATCACCCGGCAGTGCAGTGATACCCGCAGATAGGGCGACGCACGAGGTCGTGAGCGCCAAAACATTGCCCTTCTTTTGATCGATGACCTCGATGGTGGAGTCCCAAGTTTTGGTATCGGCGAAATGCGGACGAGCCACAAAGCCCGACAGCAGCGCCAGTACCACGAGCGCAACGATAAAGCCAATCTGCAGTTTTTTGTTTGCGCACACGACATCGGACAGACTGGGCTGCAGCTCGGTTACCGTCGTGTGCTCGGTTATCTGGACAGGACGTCCATGAGCCATCTCGTGCGCGTCTCTTTTTTGTATTGACCCGTTATCCGGCATTTGGATACCTCCTCAGTCCGGTCTGTATTGCGGATGGAAGTATACCCACCCATCGAAAAACCGAACGGGAGGGCGTGCAGAAGCTCCAAGACTGTCCCCAATGACTAGTCGTTTAAGAACGTCCCCAATGACTGTCTCGGGATGAGTTGCGGTGGAATAGGGATTGTTTTGCGCCCGCCGGCCCCTATTCAGTCCCCATTTCACCGCAACTTGGAGGAGGACAGAAAAAGCCCTGCCGCGGGTAGCGGCAGAGCTTTTGGAAGGGGACTTGGCTGTGAGGGCTCGTTAGGCGAGCTTGGCCTCGAGCTCGGCGATGCGCTTGTAGGCGTCGATGGTAAAGCGGGTCTGCTTCTCCAGAATCATGGTAGTCATGAGGGTATCCTGAGCGTGGGCCATGATGAAGGTCATCTCCATCTCGCCACCACCGGCCTCCTGCGAAAGCAGCTTGGTCTGCGTGTCGTGGGCGCCGATAAGTGCATCGCTGGCATCCTTGTGCAGCTGCTCGGCCTTCTCAAAGTCACCCTCGCGAGCAGCATCGAGCGCTGCAAGCAGATCGGTCTGGGCGTCACCTGCGTATGCGACAATCTCGAATCCAACCATCGAGATTTCTTCTTTGGTTGCCATATTGCGTTCCTTTCACATATGAACCAATGGAGAGCATCGCGTCCGGGCATACGCGCTGCGTTCTGTATGGCAGAAACATTAACATTCAAACAAAAAAGAACAGCGCAAAACGTAATTTCAAGCTATGAACGGTCACTTTTCGCCCGTGAACGGTTTTTAAACCAATCTGAACAATATCGAACACAATTAGCGGAAACCCAAACAGGCCCGTGCCCTAGCGCCAATCGCGCACCGTATCGCCCTCGACGAGTACGCCCGGAAACAGCATGTGCTCCACACCGGGTTCAACGCCCTCGGCACCGGCGATCTTATCGACTGCCCACATGCCGACACGCTTGTTGTCAAAGCGCACGGTGGCCAGGCGACGATCGGGCACGATGTCGCCCAGACTGTCATCAACACCCACCACGCTCACGTCCTCGGGCACGTGCTTTCCGCGCGACTCGAGTCCGCGAATGCAGCCGTAGGCCATGGCGTCGTTGGAAGCATAAATGGCCGTACAGGTCGGATCGTCCGCCAGAGCCTGACCGGCAGCATACCCGCTCTGTGCCGTCCAATCGCCACGAACGAGTCGCGGTGGCTCAATGCCATGCGCGCGCAATGTCTCACGCCAGCCTTCCTCGCGCCGCATGCCCGAAAGCGAGCGCTCGGGGCACGAGATAAAGTGCACAGTCTTGTGTCCCTGCCCCAGCAAATACTCGACCACCTGGCGCGAACAATCGAACTGGTCGTTATCGACCGTTGAACAGAGCGGGTGCTCCAGCATGGTAACGAGCACCGTCTGCATGCCAGGTAGCGGCTCGAAGGTGCCAAAGTCCGCCGGCATGCGATTCATGATCACAACCATACCGTCCACTGGCAGTGCGCTCATGCGTGACGATGCGCTCTCGAGGGTATAGGGGTGTCCATCTACTTTAGTGAGGGTGATGGCATAGCCGTGTTTGTCGGCCGCGGCGGCAAAGCCCTCCATACGGTCGAGGTTGCCGGTGCCGGTAATGTTGAACATGGCGACGCCGACGGTCTTAAACTTACCGCGGCGCAGCGATCGACCGGCAAAATTGGGGCGATACCCCAGCTCGCGCATGGCGGCACGCACGCGCTCCTTGGTCTCGGGGCGCACGCTGGGCGAATCGTGCACCGTACGCGAGACTGTCTGCTCCGAGACGCCCGCGAGACGCGCCACATCCTTAACGGAAACCGATTTTTTAACAGCGGCCATAGGTCGATCTTTCTATGTCGACGATGCCATTGGTGGCACCCTACGCAGTCATTTTTAACGCCTTCAAGTATATCCAACGCCTCCCCCACCATACGCTCACCACCCAAAACCTACCGTTCACCGACAATCCCGCTTCCACGAACGGCTTTTGTCGCCCAAATGTTAACGTTGCCATTGTGCAAACACAGAGCCACCGGGCGGCTCAAACGTTTACGCATAAGGAATCGACGGTTCGCAGGCACAGGAACCACCGGTTCGCGTCTTTTTTTGTGTCGCAAAATGGCAACGTCAACATTTTGGCAACCGAACGTCAAAAGCTACCATCGTTGCTAACCCACCGACTCTTAGGAGCTTTGCATGGAGCAACTCATCGCCACTATCGAAAAGGGCCAGCCCTTTTTCAACGCGATCGCCCGCAACAAGTACCTCAAGGCGATCCGCGACGGTTTTATCTCCGTCATCCCCATCATCATCTTCTCGTCCATCTTCTGCCTCGTAGCCTCGGTCCCCAACATCTGGGGTTTCTACTGGCCCGATGACATCAACAACGCCCTGTGGAAGTGCTACAACTACTCCATGGGCATCCTGGCAATCGCCTGTGCCGCCACCACCGCCAAGCACTTCGCCGACGCTCAGAACCGCGACCTGCCCAAGAACAACCAGATCAACTTTATCTCATGCATGTGCGCGGCCATCATCGGCTTCTTGCTCCTTTCGAGCGACACCATCGCCACGGACGCCGCCAGCGGCTTCAACACCACCTACCTTGGTTCCAAGGGCCTGCTGACTGCCTTCATCGCTGCGTTTGTGACCGGCATCATCTACAAGTTCTTTATCAAGCGCAACATCACCGTCAAGATGCCCGAGCAGGTTCCGCCCAACATCTCGCAGACCTTTAAGGACATCATCCCCTTCTCCGTCTGCATCACCGTCTTTTGGGTCTTTGACATCGTCTTCCGCGCTGCCTTTGGCTTCTGCTTTGCCCAGGGCGTCATCCAGGTGTTCCAGCCCCTGTTCACCGCTGCCGACGGCTACATCGGCCTCGCTGTGATCTACGGCGCCATGAGCCTGTTCTGGTTCGTCGGCGTCCACGGCCCCTCGATCGTCGAGCCCGCCATCGCCGCCGCCCTCGTTGCCAACATGACCGACAACCTGGCTGCGTTCCAGGCCGGCCAGCACGCTTCCGCTGTCCTGACCCAGGGTGCCCAGTACTTCGTCGTCTGCATGGGCGGCACCGGCGCCACGCTCGTCCTGGTCTTTATGTTCTGCTTCCTGGCCAAGTCTCAGGAGATGCGCGCCGTCGGTAAGGCCGCCATCGTCCCCGTCTGCTTTGCCGTCAACGAGCCGCTGCTGTTCGCCGCGCCCATCGTGCTCAACCCCGTCTTCTTTGTCCCGTTTGTCTTTGCCCCGATCGCCAACATCTGGATCCTCAAGATCTTTATCGACTTCTTGGGCATGAACGGCTTTATGTACACCCTGCCTTGGACCGTCCCCGGCCCCATCGGCACCATCATGGGCCTGGGCTTCCAGCCGCTCGCTTTTGTGATGCTCGCCCTTATCCTGGTCGTCGACTTTGTTCTGTACTATCCGTTCTTCCGTGCCTACGACGCCCAGAAGTGCGCCGAGGAGGCCGAGATCTCCCAGGAGGAGCTCGCCGCCAAGAACGCCGAGAAGGCCGCCAAGCTCAACGATGCCTTCCAGGGCAAGGCTGACGCCAAGAGCGTTGCCGCCGGCGCTGCTGCCGAGGCCGTAAAGACCGATGCCACTCCCGCCTCTACCCCCGCTGCCGAGGCTACGGCCGCCAGCGACCTCAACGGCAAGCGCGTGCTCGTGCTCTGCCAGGGTGGCGGTACCTCGGGCCTGCTCGCCAACGCGCTGGCCAAGGCCGCCAAGGAGCGCGGCATTAACCTCGAGACCGCTGCCGAGGCCTATGGCAACCACGTTGACATGCTTCCCGACTTTGATCTGGTCGTCCTGGCCCCGCAGGCCGCGAGCTACCTGGCCGACCTGCAGAAAGACTGCGAGCGCGTGGGCAACAAGTGCGTCGCCTGCCGCGGTAAGCAGTACATCGAGCTCTCCCAGAACGGCGACAAGTCTCTCGCCTTCGTGAGCGAGCAGCTGTCGAAGTAAGTAATGCTCAGGGCCAGTCGACCATCAGCAGCCGGCTGGCCCTTCGATTTAGACGATTGGATCATCATGTCCGTTAACCCTGCTAGCGTCACCAACCCGCCTGCGCAGTTTCCCGAGGACTTTGTCTTTGGCGGCGCCACCGCTGCCTACCAGGTAGAGGGCGAGACCCGTACCCACGGTAAGGGCAAGGTTGCCTGGGACGACTTCCTGGAGGCCCAGGGGCGCTTCTCCCCCGATCCCGCTTCCGACTTCTACAACCAGTACCCCGTCGATTTGGAGCTGTGCGAGGAGTTCGGCATCAACGGCATTCGCCTCTCCATCGCCTGGAGCCGCATCTTTCCCAACGGTACCGGCGAAATCAACCCCGAGGGTGTCCAGTTCTATCACGATCTCTTCGCCGAGTGCCATAAGCACCACGTTGAGCCGTTCGTCACGCTGCATCACTTTGACACGCCGCTGCCCCTCTTTGAGAAGGGCGATTTCCTCAACCGCGAGACCATCGACGCCTTTGTGGACTTTGCCACCTTCTGCTTTAAGGAGTACGCCGACCAGGTGACCTACTGGTTCACCTTTAACGAGATCTGGGCCGACGCCTCCAACACCTACATCGAGGGCACCTTCCCCGGTGGCGTCAAGGCGCATCTGGCCGAGGCCTTCCAGTGCGAGCACAACATGATGCTCGCCCACGCCAAGGCCGTGCTGGCCTTCCACAACGGCGGCTTTAAGGGCAAGATCGGCGTCATTCAGTCGCTGGAGTTTAAGTATCCGCTCAACGAGAACGACCCCGCCGACATCAAAGCCGCCAACAACGAGCACGTGCTGCAAAACCAGTTTTTGCTCGACGCCACCTTCCGCGGCGACTATGCCCCCGACACCCTCGAGTGCGCCAACCGCCTGGCTGCCGTCTCGGGCGGCACCATCGAGATCCTGGACGAGGACCTCGAGATTATGCGCGAGGCCGCGCTCTACAACGACTACCTGGGCGTTAACAACTACCAGTGCCGCTTCTTGAAGGCTTACGATGGCGAGAACGACCTGCACCACAACGGTACGGGCGAGAAGGGCACCGGCCGCTGGCGCGTTAAGGGTATTGGCGAGCATGTGAACAAGCCTGGTGTCCCCACCACCGACTGGGACTGGATCATCTATCCCGAGGGCCTGTTCGATCTGCTCGTCTACATTAAGCAGCGCTACCCCAACTACAAGCAGATCTTCATCACCGAGAACGGCATGGGCTACAAGGACCCCTACAAGGACGGTTTTGTGGACGACCAGCCGCGCATCGACTACATCGAGCAGCACCTGCGCTGGTTGCTCAAGGCCATGGAGGTTGGCGTCAACGTGGGCGGCTACTTCCTGTGGAGCCTGCAGGATCAGTTCTCCTGGACCAATGGCTACAACAAGCGTTACGGCTTCTTCTACGTTGACTTTGAAACCCAGAAGCGCACGCCCAAGGCAAGCGCATACTGGTATAAGCACGTGGCGCAGACCCGTCGTCTGGACTAGCGGCTTGCGACAAGCGGTTGGCGGAATTGCACCGCCCACATAACCTGTCCCCATTTCTCAGCCGGGGGCGGCACGTCACACGGCGCGCCGCCCCCGGCCTTTTTGGGCGGTTCGGGGTCTGTTTGTCTCAATCTGTAACATCTAGCCGAGTTTTTGGGTCCTAGCTGTTGCAGATTGAGACGAACAGGATTGCTCTTTCCGAAGAATCTAAATCTGTAACACGTAGCCCGCTTTTGACCGTCTACCTGTTACAAATCGAGACAAACGGAGTAGGACCTAACCCCGTATGTCCCTAACAGTCGAGCGTTCGACCAGCGTGCTCGGCACATGAATCGCCTCGATAGACGAGCTCTCTCCAATCGCCGCCTCAAACGCAAGCTTACCGACACCGCGCAAATCAAATCGCAGCGTCGTCAGCCGATTGTGAGGAACAAGTCCCTCGAGTGCGTCGTCGATACCAACCACGCTCACGTCGTCGGGCACGGACAGGCCCGCGTTCTCGAGCGCGGCGATAACGCCCAGCGCCATCTGGTCATTTGCCGCAAGCACGGCAGTCGGCGCCTGCGACCCGCCGGCAAGCACCTCGGCCGCAATCCGCTCGCCCATGGCGTACCCACTGTCCGCACTCCAATCGCCGCGCAGCATCGGAGCGGCATCGACATGAGCACGACCCAGCGTATCGCGCCAACCGGCCTCACGAAAACGCGAGGAAATCGAGTTTTCCGGACCCGCCACAAACCGCATATTCGAGTGACCATGTTCCAGCAGATAATTGGTCAACAGCTCGCACGAACCATACTGGTCGGAGTCGATCGTCGTGCAGCGCGGATGCGCATACATGGACAGGATGACCGTTCGCACTCCCGGCTGGGGAACAAACTCCTCAAAATCGGGAGCCATGCGGTTCATGTTGAGAATCATGCCGTCGACGGGTCGCTCGACCATGCGGCGCGAGGCATCGGCAAGTGCATAGGGCTTGTCGCCGCCCATCTCGATCATAGTGACGGCAAAATCGTGCTCGCGCGCCGCTTGCATGATACCCTCGAGCGTCGCCAGGTTACCGACACGTGTGATGTTGTACATGCACAGGCCAATAGAACGATACGACCCGCCGCGCAACGCCGCTCCAGCAAAATTGGGACGAAAGCCCAGCTCTTCCATGGCGGCCAGCACACGCTTGCGCGTCTTTTCCGTCACGTTGGGCATACCGTTGACCACGCGAGACACAGTCTGGCGGCTCACGCCAGCGAGCGCCGCAACCTCTGCCGCGCTCGCCGAACGACCATTCCTTGTCTGCTGATCCATGCCTTCCACGCTAACCTGCTTCCCAACTATTCCCCGCGCCCATGGCGCATCGTACATACATTGATAACGTGCTCATGATACCCGAGCCATATACCACAACATGAAAACTTCTGTCAATCAAAACCGCTTACCGAACAAATACAACCGTTCGCGGCTGTTTGAAGTTGTTTTGTTTCTATACATCCCAGCCGGATGTTAACGTGCTCATTGTCAAATGTTCACGTGCTCATTTTGGTTCTAATCATTTTAAGATAGTGTTTATCGGGCTTTTTCACCGCTGAACGCTAACCAGGGAGCCTCCTGAGCGCAAACGCACAATATCGAACAGCGAGACGAGAGGGTGTATGCATATGTCTTTGCTAAACCGCGTACAGCAGCTGCCGAAGGGCTTTGTTTGGGGCGCCGCAACCGCCGCGTACCAAACGGAAGGTTCCACGAAGGTGGCAGGCAAGGGTAAGACCATGTGGGACGATTACCTTGTCGCCCAGGGTCGCTTTTTGCCCGACCCGGCCAGTGATTTCTACAACCGCTACGAGGAGGATATCCGCCTTTCTGCCGAGCATGGACTCAACGCCATTCGTGTGTCCATCGCCTGGACCCGCATCTTCCCCAACGGCGACGATGCCGAACCCCTCGCCGAGGGCGTTAAGCACTACCACGAGCTGTTCGCCTGCTGCAAAAAGTATGGCGTCGAGCCCTATGTGTCCCTGCATCACTTTGACTCCCCCGCCGCCCTGTTCAACCAGGGCGACTGGCTCAACCGCAAGACCGTCGACGCCTATGTGCGCTATGCCGAGTTCTGCTTCCGCGAGTTCCGCGAGGTCAAGAATTGGTTCACCATCAACGAGCTCATCAGCCTCTCGCACTCCCAATACATCCAAGGCAACTTCCCGCCCAACCATCACTTTGATGTGACGAGCGGCATCCAGAGCCAGCACAACGAGCTCGTTGCCCACGCCCGCGCCGTCAACCTGTATAAGGATCTTGACGAGACCGAGCACCTGGGCGGACGCATTGGCATGGTCAACGTCCTGACGCCGGCATATCCTGCCACCGACTCGCCCGCCGACCAGCACGCCGCCGACCTGTACAACGCCTTCTACACCGACTTCATCATGGACGGCGCCTTCCTGGGTCACTACTCCGCGCGCACCCTCTCACTCATCAACGAGATTCTGCGTGCCAACAACGCCACACTTACGGTTGAGGACAGCGACATGGAGGAGCTCGCCAAGGCGGCGCCCCGCAACGATATGTTCGGCCTCAACTACTATCAGTCGGCGTTTATCGCCGCCTACGATGGCGAGTCAACCAACAGCTTTAACGGCACCGGAGACAAGGGCACCTCGTGCTTTAAGTTTAAGGGCGTCGGGCAGCAGGTCGATATGCCGGGTATCCCCACCACCGACTGGGATTGGCTCATCTACCCGCAAGGCCTCTACGACACGCTCAAGCACATCAGCGCCACCTATCCCAACCTCCCCGTCATCTATATCACCGAAAACGGCCTGGGCCACAAGGACCCCGAGCCCGACGCAAACGGCATCGTCGCCGATCCCGAGCGCATCGACTTTGTCGACCAGCACATGGAGAAGGTGCTCCAGGCGCGCGCCGAGGGCGTCGACGTCCAGGGCTACTTTATCTGGAGCCTGCAGGACCAGTTCTCGTGGGCCAATGGCTATAACAAGCGCTACGGCCTGTTCTACATCGACTTCGACACGCAAAAACGCTACATCAAGCAGTCGGCACTCTGGTACAAGGAGCTCGCCGACACTATGGCGGACGCGCAGTAGCGCATCGCCTCGCTTTCCCCCGAGAAGGGAGCGGCCCTATGCGATACAAACCCAGCCGCCCCCCTCTCTCCCCCTGGGACCGGCCCCGCCTGCACCCGGGCTTTTAGCAAGCGGGAGACCATATAGGTTTTCAACGTCCATGCCATTAAGATTTCATGCAAAGAGGAGCGTGAACTATGGAATCGATCGTTAAGTTCTTGGAGAAAGGTCAGCCGTACTTCGACAAGGTCTCTAAGAACATCTACCTTCAGGCCATTAAAGACGGCTTTTTGGCAGCAATGCCCATCATCCTGTCTTCTTCTGTCTTCCTGCTTATTTCGACCCTGCCGGGCGTTGTCGCCACGGTCGGCGGCTTTACGCTGCCCGACTGGTGGAACGTCGACGTCGTGAACTTCTGCAACAAGGTTTACAACTTCACGATGGGCGTCGTGGGCATCATGGTCGCCGGCACCACCGCAAGCGCGCTGACCGGCTCCAAGAACCGCCGCATGCCTGCCGGCAAGGCCATCAACGCCACGAGCACCATGGTCGCCGCCATGTGCGCTATGCTCATCTTGGCCGTTACCCAGACGAGTGCCAAGATCGACGGCGCCGATGTCTCGGTGTTCTTTACCGACAACATGGGCACCAAGGGCCTGCTGAGCTCCTTTGTCGCCGCATTTGCCACGGTCAACATCTATGCCTTCTGCATTAAGCGAGACATCACCATCAAGCTGCCCAAAGAAGTCCCCGGCGCCATCGCCCAGAACTTCCGCGACATCTTCGCCTTCAGCTTCTCCATCCTGTTTGTCGCCGTCATCGACGTTATCTGCCGCACCTGCTTGGCCGTCCCGTTTGCCAACGTCATCTCCACGCTGGTGAGCCCGCTGTTCGCCGCTGCCGATTCCTACGCCGGCCTCGCCCTCATCTGGTTCATGATCCCTCTGTTCTGGTTCATGGGCATCCACGGCCCCTCGGTCGTTAAGCCTGCCCTCAACGCCGCGCTGTTTGGCAACATCACTACCAACCTCGCCACGCTGCAGGCCGGCGGTCACCCCGCCCTCGCCCTGACCGAAAACTTCGGTAACTACATCGGCGAACTCGGCGGCACCGGCGCCACGTTCATTGTCCCGATTATCTTCCTGCTCTTTATGCGCTCCAAGCAGCTCAAGGCCGTCGGCAAAGCCTCTGTCGTGCCCGTGATGTTCGCCGTCAACGAGCCGCTGCTGTTCGCCGCGCCCATCATCCTCAACCCGTACTTCCTGATCCCGTTCCTGTTTGCCCCCGTGGCCAACGTCCTCATTGGTAAGTTCTTCATCGACTTTTTGGGCATGAACGGCTTTATCTATGCCATGCCGTGGGCACTCCCCGGACCGATCGGCACCTTCATCGACACCAACTTCCAGCCGATCTCTCTGGTCCTGGTTGTCGTCCTGCTGGTCGTTGACTTCTTGATCTACTACCCGTTCTGCAAGGCCTACGACAACGTCCTGTGCAAGCAGGAGGCCGAGACCCTGGCCGAAGAAGAGGCCGAGGGGACCAAGGCCGTCAAGACCGCTGCCGCCCCCGCCGTTGAGGCTCCTGTTGTCGAGACCGCTTCTGCCACTGAGGCCTCCGCAGCTCCGTCCGCCCTTAAGGGCAAGGATCTGAGGGTTCTGGTTCTGTGCGCTGGCGCCGGCACCTCTGCACTGCTCGCCAACGCGCTTAAGGAAGGCGCCGACGAGCTGGGCATCGACATTACCGCCAACGCCGGTGCCTACGGCAGCCACTACGCCATCATGGACCAGTACAACGTCATCGTCCTGGCTCCGCAGGTTCGCACCTATTACAACGAGATGAAGGCCGACACCGACCGCCTGGGCATCACGCTGCTGTCGCCCAAGGGCAAACAGTACATCGACCTCACTAAGGATCCCAAGGGTGCCGTCGCCTGGATCGAGGAAAACCTCGAGGCATAAGACGCTGACACCACCTGCCGCTTGCAGACAATAAATGGCCCGTGCATCGATGTGTGATGCGCGGGCCATTTTGTTTAGACCGCACCCGTCCTCCTGTTCATCTCAATCTGTAACATCTAGCCGAGTTTTTCGGTCCTAGCTGTTACAGATCGAGATGAACGCACAGGCCAAGCCGAAAATCTCAATCTGTAACATGTAGACCACTTTTGACCGCTTAGACGTTACAGATCGAGACAAACGGAATATACCGGACCGAATTGTCTAAATCTGTAACAACTAGCTGAGATTTTCGGCCCTACCTGTTACAGATTTAGACGAACAGGCCGAGCACGTCTACGCCCGCAGGTCTTTCACGCTGGAACGCTCGACCAGCACACCCGAGACAAGCGTACGGCTTCTGGAGCTCGGGGCTTCCAGACCTGCGACGACCTCGTTAAGCGCACGGACGCCCAGCTCGCGGTGGCGAAACTTCACCGACGTCAGAATCGAGTTGGGAATCGTCTTGTAAAGCTCGTCATCAAAGCCGATCACGGACACATCATCGGGCACACTCAGACCCTTGTCACGTAGAGCCATCATCACGCCGTTTGCCATGCAGTCGTTAGCAGCGAGGACCGCCGTGCAATCGGGTTTATCGGCAAGCACAAGGCCCGCGGCATAGCCGCTATCCGCATTCCAATCGCCTTGCAGAGGCTCGGGCGGCTCAATGCCACGCGCCTCGAGTGCCGCACGCCAACCTTTCATACGACACTGGCTCGACAGCGACTCTTTCTTACCAGAGACGAAGTACACGTTCTTGTGCCCGCGATTTAAGAAGTACTCGCACGCCATGCGCGCGCCACCCTCTTGATCGTCACTGACGGTAGAGCAGGTAGGATGCTCCATCGGCGTGATAATCACCGTCTTGAGGTCCTTCGGTGCCTCAAAGGTATCAAAGTCATCGACCATCTGACGCAGGTTGAAGATCATGCCATCAACAGGCAGCTGCGACATCCTGCGCGCCGCTTCGGCAAGGGTCATCTTCTCCCCCGCGCGCTTCTTAATCATCGTGAGCGCAAAGCCGCGTTCTTCGGCGGCATCGGCGATACCGTCAATCATGTCCACGGCGCCGCCCGACAAGTGGAACATCACCACGCCGATGCACCCGTAACGGCCTAACTTGAGTGAACGCGCGGCAAAGTTGGCTCGAAACCCGAGCGCCTCCATTGCGGAATGGACCTTATCGCGTGTCGACTCTCGCACGCTATCGGGCTCATTGATCACGCGCGACACCGTCTTGAGAGAAACGCCCGCGGCAACTGCCACATCATTCATTGAGACATTTTTCTTGTCCATCGTTGCCACTACTTCTCCAGTCGGTTTTGCATCGCTTGTTTTTTGTGTTCTAGCATACACTACCTGCCCAACTGACAAATCAACCGTTTACCGGACAATATCGACCGCTCACCCGTATATCCTTGTTGCTCTTCCAAAAATGTCTTACGTTGTCATTAACGAAATGACAACGTTGTCATTTCGCAATGCCTTCCTTAAGCAGGAAGGTTTCCGGGCAGTCCTGACCATCCATCGACGACCAGTTCCATCCACATGCATCGCGCATCAAGTAGCAAAGGAGCTCTATGGACGCCATCGTAAAGATGCTCGAAAAGCATCAACCGTTCTTCGAGAAGATCTCAAGGAACGTCTACCTCCAGGCCATTAAGGACGGATTCCTTGGGTGCATGCCCATCGTCCTCACCTCTTCGATCTTTCTGTTGATCGCCACCCTTCCTGGCGTAGTTGGCATCACGCTGCCCCAGCCGCTCATCGACTGGTGCAACAAGCTGTACAACTTCACCATGGGCGTCATGGGCATCATGGTTGCCGGCACCACTGCCAAGAACTTCACGGCGTCCATGAACCGTCGCATGCCCGCCGGCAAGGTGCTCAACGACGGCTCCACTATGGTTGCCGCCCAGTGCAGCATGCTGCTGCTCGCTGTTACGCAGTTCACCACCAAGTTCAACGGCTCCGAGCTTTCGGTCTTCGATTGCACCAGCATGGGCACGCGCGGTCTGTTCTCCGCCTATATCGCCGCGTTCATTACCGTTTGGGTCTACAAATTCTGCGTCTCGCGCGATCTGACCATTAAGCTGCCCAAGGAGGTCCCGGGCGCCATCGCTCAGAACTTCCGCGACATCATCCCCTTCGGTGGCGCTGTCATCATTTGCGGCATCATCGATGTGGTTGTGCGCAACCTCATGGGCGTTCCGTTCTCCGAGCTGCTTATCAAACTGCTCTCCCCGCTCTTCACTGCAGCAGAGACCTACCCCGGACTCATCCTTATTCAGGCAGCCACCGCATTCTTCTGGTTCATCGGCGTCCACGGCCCCTCGATCGTCCAGCCGGGCATCGACCCCATCCGTCTTGCCAACCAGGCCGAGAACCTGCAGGTTCTGCTGGCCGGTGGTCACCCCGCCCACTCCCTCACCTTTAACATGTCGCTCGTGGGTGAGTTCGGCGGCACCGGCGCCACGTTCATCGTGCCGCTTCTGCTGATTCTCTTTATGAAGTCCAAGCAGCTCAAAGCCGTCGGTAAGGCCTCGATTGTTCCTGTTGCCTTTGCTGTCAACGAACCGCTGCTCTTTGGCGCGCCGATGATCCTTAACCCCTACATGCTCATCCCCTTTGTTGCCGCCGGCTGCGTCAACGTAAGCGTTGCCAAGTTCTTTATTGATAACGTGGGCATGAACGGCTTCTCCTTCGTGGTGCCTTGGGCTACCCCTGCCCCCATCGGCATCTTCATCACTACAAACTTCCAGCTTATCGCCCTGGTATTTGTCGCGATCATCATCTTGCTGGACGCCATCATCTACCTACCGTTCTTGAAGGCGTACGATAAGCTGCTCTGCGACCAGGAGGCCGAGCGCGCCGCCGAGCTGGGTCTCGAGTCCGATGGTGCTGCCACCATCGCCGCCAGCACCTCTGCGCCCGCTGTCGAACAGACTACCGCTTCCGTCGAGCCGACCGCCGCTGCCGCCGACAGCGAGCCTGTCGCCGATCAGCCCGAGCCCGCCGCCGACGCATCCGCTAAGAAGGATGTCGACGGTCTGAAGGTCCTCGTCCTGTGCGCCGGCGCCGGCACCTCTGCCATGCTTGCCAACGCCATCAAGGAAGGTGCTGCGCAGACCGGAGAGAACATCGCTTCCTCCGCAGGCGCTTATGGTCAGCACACTGCCATCATGGATCAGTACGACGTCATCGTGCTCGCCCCGCAGGTTCGTAGCTACTACAACGACATGAAGGCCGACACCGATCGTCTGGGCATTAAGCTGCTCGCTCCCCGCGGTAAGGAATATATCGACCTCACCCGCGACCCCGCTGGCGCCATCAAGTGGCTCCGCGAGAACCTCGACTAGTTCCTCCCTCTGTTGGTGCCCGGATCCCCAGTTCGGGCACCTCTCCCTATTCGTATCCCACAGAAAGGATGACTCATGACCAACCCCATGCAGTTCCCCGACGGCTTTGTGTTTGGCGGCGCCACCGCTGCTTACCAGGTTGAAGGCGAGACCCGCACGCACGGCAAGGGCAAAGTGCCCTGGGACGATTTCCTGGCTGCTCAGGGTCGCTTCTCCCCCGACCCCGCAAGCGATTTCTACAACAAGTACCCGGTCGATATCGACCTGTGCCAGCGCTTCGGCATCAACGGTATCCGCGTCTCCATCGCTTGGAGCCGCATCTTCCCCAACGGCACTGGCGAGATTAACCCCGAGGGTGTTGCCTTCTATCACGAGCTCTTTGCCACCTGCAATAATGCCGGCGTTATCCCCTATGTCACGCTCGATCACTTTGATACACCTGAGGCCTTTTACCAGAACGGCGGCGAGGGTTTCCTGACGCGCACGACGATCGACGCCTTTGTCGAGTACGCCAAGTTCTGCTTTGCCGAGTTCACCGAGGTCAAGCACTGGTTCACCTTTAACGAGATTCCCGCAACCGCCGAGGGCAGCTTTATCGTCGGCAACTGGCCGCACGGCGAGAAGTATCGCCTGGACAAGGCCTTCCAGCTCATGCACAACATGATGGTGGCCCACGCCAAGGCTGTCGTCGCCTTCCATGAGGGCGGCTTTGAGGGCGAGATCGGCATTGTCCAGAACCTGGAGCCCAAGTATCCCCTCGATCCCAACAGCGCTGCCGACTGCGAGGCAGCTCGCATGGCCGACGTCATCAACAACCGCTGGGTACTCGACGCCACCTTCCGCGGCCACTATGCAGCCGACACCATGGAGGCTGCGACCAAGCTGGCCCATATCGCCGGCGGCGAGCTCGACGTCCGCGACGAGGACATCGCCGCGCTGACCGCCGCGCTCCCCTACAACGATTGCTTGGGCGTCAACACCTACAAGTGCCAGTTCCTGCGTGCCGCCGAGGGCGAAAACGACATCAACCACAATGGCACCGGCGACAAGGGCTCCTCGCGCTGGTTCCTCAAGGGCGTGGGCGAGTCATGCGTGCGCGAAGGCGTTCCCACCACCGATTGGGACTGGATCATCTATCCCGAGGGCCTCTACGACCTGCTGCTCCGCATTAAGAACGATTACCCCAACTACAAGAAGATCTACATCACCGAGAACGGCATGGGCTATAAGGACGACTTCGAGGATGGCTTTATCGACGACGCCCCTCGTATCGACTACATGCGTCAGCATCTCGCGTGGATCCTCAAGGCAATCGACGGCGGCGTGAACGTCGACGGTTACTTTGTGTGGTCGCTGCAGGACCAGTTCTCCTGGACCAACGGCTATAACAAGCGCTATGGCCTGTTCTACATCGACTTTGAGACCCAGAAGCGCTATCCCAAGGCGAGCGCGTACTGGTACAAGAACGTCGCGGAGACCGGCCTGCTTATGGCCTAGTTTCCGCCGCATACCCCCTGTCGGCCGGATGCGAATCCCTCCACAGGTTCGCATGCGGCCTTTTTGTTTTGGCCGGCCCGAGCAAGCCGTTTGTCTCAATCTGTAACATCTAGTCGAGTATTTCGGCCCTACCTGTTACAGATCAAGACAAACGAGCGGCCCGAACTTGAAGATCTCGATCTGTAACACGTAACCGAGTATTCCGGCCCTAGCTGTTACAGATCAAGACAAACAGAACGCCCGAGCAGAAATATCTCAATCTGTAACACGTAGCCCACTTTCGACCGTCTACCTGTTACAGATCAAGACAATAAGATAGTCAAATCCAAACTTTCCAAGCAGTTATGAAGCATGGTTTCTAGTTTTCGGTATCACGAACATACTTTCGGTATCATTTGAAACCGATATGATACCGAAAACATATTCGGTCCCGCTGGAGGACTTCGTACGCCACCCAACCAAGTTGCAGGCTCACGAACTCCGTCGATTTTCCGAGCGCCCACGAATTCCTATTTGCGCGTCAACTCGCGTCACGTTGACACGTAAAATGACGCGCAAATTTTTACGCGTCATCAAATTTGACGCACAAATGGTGTTTTTACTTATACGTGTCATTCTGCACGTCATATTGAAGCGATAATCCCCGCGCCGGCAGGGGACAGAAGTATCGCCTGCAGCGTTAGCTAGCAGATGACCTGCGTGTGTTCCTCGATGGCGGCGCGATCCTCGGCGGCAATACCCGGCTCGCACACCACGGCGTCCAAACTGTCCAGGCGGCAGAAGGTGTAGAAGTCG
>UQVT01000020.1 GCA_900544465.1 uncultured Collinsella sp.
CGATGGTAAACGTCAGGATGTCCTCGCCAAACGCAACCTCATGGCCAAACTCGGCGCGCATTACGCAGCGGTGCGTAGGTTTGCCCACGGCAGAAGCAACCTTGCAAAAGCTTTTAAAGTCCTGCTCGCCCAGCAGCGCGGGGCAGGCAGCAGACATAGCCTCAACATCCAAGGGATAGCGATGCCACCACACCGCACCGCGGGACAGCACGGGGCGCGCATCTCGATCGGCAATACGGTACGTATACGTACGGGAACGCGCGTCAAAACGTGCAGAAAAGCCTTTACGGGCCTTGTAGACCTCGTTGATGGCGATATCTTTGGGCAGCAGGGCATCCATAGCCCGCAGCCACCTACGGCGCGTTAGGGCGAGCTCAGCGTCCGTTACGGGCACGCTGATGTACTGAGCCACGGCATGCACGCCGGCATCGGTGCGACCCGCGCACGTCAGATCGATCGGACGGCGAAGCAGCGTCTCGATGGCTCGACGCAGCTCACCCGCAACCGTCGTCTGTCCCGGCTGCTCGGCAAAGCCGCTATAGGACGAGCCATCGTATGCCACGCGGAAAACGAGCGTGGCATCGAGCTCTGGAATCGAATTGAAATCAGACGGTGCGGTCATGGGCGCTCCCAACAAACAGGCAATGGCATTTAGACAAAAAAAGAGGGGTACGCGAACGTACCCCTCGAATATAGCCTATGCAGACGGATTGTCTACTCAGCGGTCTCCTCAGCAGGAGCCTCCTCGGCAGCCTCGACCTTCTTGGGAGCAGCGGCCTTCTTGGGGGCCGAAGCAGCCTTCTTGGCCTTAGGCGTGCAAGGCTCGGTGACGAGCTCCATGATAACGATGGGAGCGTTGTCGCCCTTGCGGTTACCGAGCTTCATGATGCGGGTATAACCGCCGTTGCGATCCTGCCACATACCCTGGGCAGCCTTGTCGAAGATCTCGGCAACGAGCTGCTTATCGCCGAGCTTGGCGATAGCCAGACGACGAGAGTGCAGGTCGCCCTTCTTGGCCCAAGTGATGATCGGATCGACGACCGAACGCAGCGCCTTAGCGCGGGTCTCGGTGGTCTTGATGCGGTCGTTCTCGAAGAGGGCCTTAGCAAGGCTCTTCTTCATGGCCTTGGTGTGGCTCGCATCGGTGCCGAGCTTCAGGCCCTTCTTAACGTTGTGACGCATGGTCTAGTTTCTCCTCAAATATGCGAAGCATTAAGCCTTCAGGCTCAGGCCCATGGACTCAAGCTTGTCCTTCACTTCCTCGATCGACTTAACACCGAAGTTACGGATGTTGAGCAGATCGTTCTCCGAGAACTCAACGAGCTGACGGACCGAGTGAATGCTGGCGCGCTTAAGGCAGTTGTAGGAACGGACGGAAAGGTCCAGATCCTCGATCTGCTTGTCCAGCTCGGCGTTGTCGTTGGTGACCTCGGGAGCGAAGATCGAAGCCTCCTCCTCGACCTCGGGGGTCTCGGCAAGGTTCATAAAGGCGGCCATATGCTGGTTGATGATATTGGCAGCCTGGACCACGGCGTCGCGCGGGGCGATGGAGCCGTTGGTCTCGATCTCGAGGACAAGGCGGTCGTAGTCGGTGTGCTGACCGACACGGCAAGCCTCAACGAGCTTGGCGCAACGGGAAACCGGCGAGTACAGCGAGTCGACGTGGATCACACCGATGGGATCGTTGTCGCGCTTGTTGGCCTCGCCAGAAACATAGCCGCGGCCATAGCCGATGCGCATGCTCATGGTGAGATGGCCACCCTCGGTGAGCGTAGCGATGTGCTGCTCGGGGTTGACCAGCTCAAACTCGGACGGAATAAAGAAGTCCGCACCGGTGACCTCGCAGGGGCCGTCAACCGAGATGGTGGCGGTCGCCTCGTCGGTCGTGCCGAGAGCCCTGAAGACAAGACCCTTGACATTCAGGACGATGTCGGTGACATCCTCGACCATGTTAGGGATGGTCATGAACTCGTGCTGCGCACCATCGATCTGAATAGCCTCGACGGCGGCACCCTCGAGCGAGGACAGAAGAACGCGACGAAGGGAGTTACCCAGCGTATCGCCGTAGCCACGCTCGAGCGGCTCGACGGAGACACGAGCAGACGTCTCGTTGATCTCTTCGACCTGAACCTGAGGCCTAATGAATTCTGACATGTATTACCTCCAGCCTCAGCAGCCCGGATGGACTACTTAGAGTAGAGCTCGACGATGAGCTGCTCGTTGATATCACCGCTGATCTGCTCACGCGTCGGCAGAGCGAGCACGTTACCAGACAGCTTCTCGATATCGACCTCGAGCCAGCCAGGGACCTCAAAGCGCTCGGAGGAAATCAGGGCCTCCTTGATGGGGAGGAGGTCACGGAACTTCTCGCCGACAGCGACGACGTCGCCGGCCTTGACGCGGTAGGACGGGATGTCCACGCGCTTGCCGTTCACGGTGAAGTGACCGTGACGGACGGACTGACGAGCCTCTTTGCGGGTGCGGGCGAAGCCAAGACGGAAGACGACGTTGTCGAGGCGAGACTCAAGGATGATCATGAGGTTCTCACCGGTGACGCCGTTCATCTTGCGGGCCTTGTTGAAGTAGCCGTGGAACTGCTTCTCCAGAACGCCATAGATGAACTTGACCTTCTGCTTCTCGCGCAGCTGCATGCCGTACTCAGATTCCTTGCGACGGCGCTTGGGCTGACGGATAGATTCCTTCTTGCTGCTGTAACCGAGCTCAGCGGGATCGATCCCGAGCTGACGGCAGCGCTTAAGAACAGGAGTCCTGTCGATTGCCATATTGATACGATCCTTTCAGTTACACGCGGCGACGCTTCTTGGGGCGGCAGCCGTTGTGCGGAATGGGGGTCTTGTCCTGGATGCTCGAGACCTCGAGGCCAGCAGCCTGGAGGGAGCGGATGGCGGTCTCACGACCGGAGCCGGGGCCCTTGACGAAGACGGAAACCTTCTTCATACCGTGCTCCATGGCCTGCTTGGCAGCAGCCTCGGCAGCCATCTGGGCAGCGAACGGCGTGGACTTACGGGAGCCCTTGAAGCCCACCTGGCCAGCCGACTTCCAGGAAATGACGTTGCCCTGGGGATCGGTGATCGAAACGATCGTGTTGTTGAACGTAGAACGAATGTGAGCCTGGCCCACGGAAATGTTCTTACGGTCCGCGCGCTTCAGACGGGCAGCGCGAACGTTCTTCTTAGCAGTAGCCATCTATCTAGCGCTCCTTATTTCTTCTTCTTAGCACCGATCTGACGCTTCGGGCCCTTGCGGGTACGAGCGTTAGTGTGGGTGCGCTGGCCGCGGACCGGGAGGCCCTTGCGGTGACGAAGGCCGCGGTTGCAGCCGATGTCCATAAGGCGCTTGACGTTCTGGTTGCGCTCACGGCGGAGGTCGCCCTCAACCATGATCTGGTTCTTATCGATATAATCGCGGATGGCGTTAACCTCATCCTCGGTGAGGTCCTTAACGCGCGTATCCACGTTAACGTTGCACTCGACGCAGATCTTCGTCGCAGTGGTGCGGCCGATGCCGTAAATGTAGGTCAGACCGATCTCAACGCGCTTCTCACGCGGGAGGTCGACACCATTAATACGGGCCAACGTAGTCTCCTCTCTTAACCCTGACGCTGCTTATGACGGGGGTTCTCGCAAATGACGAGGACCTTGCCATGGCGCCTAATGATTTTGCACTTATCGCACATCTTCTTGACCGAAGGACGTACCTTCATCGTTCTTCCTTTCGGTAGCGCTCAAACTACTTCCCTACTATCTACTCGCCCAGCCGCAGGCGTTTAAAACTATGGCTGGTCTTCACACACAATCCGACCGTAGGTTGAGCTAAGCCTGCAGTCGGAAATGGAGTGCGTGTATGCGTGCCGCTATTTGTAGCGATAGGTGATGCGGCCGCGGGTCAGGTCGTACGGGGAAAGCTCCACGACAACCCTGTCACCGGGGAGAATACGGATGTAATTCATTCGGATCTTGCCAGAAATGTTGCACAGAACCGAATGACCGTTCTCGAGCTCGACCTTAAACATGGCATTGGGCAGCGGTTCCTTTACCGTACCCTCGAGCTCAATTGCGTCTTCCTTCTTCACAAGCAATCATCTTTCTCTAGAAAACGACAGCGATTGAGTATTCTACAACACGTATGCACGCATCGTAATAACTTCGTAATGGCTCCACAACTAAGTGGAACTTGTTACATTTCTCCGCCTCGGAGCGAACACCAAGCACCTTGGGCATCCGTGGTCAGAATCACCGGACCGTCATTGGTAATGGCGACGGTGTTCTCGTAGTGCGCGGCGGGCAGGTGGTCGTTGGTCGTGACGATCCAACCGTCGGAGCCCGTGCTCACATGGTTGGAACCCATCGTAACCATCGGCTCGATGGCAATGACCATGCCGGCCTGGAGGCGAACGCCCCTCCCCTTCTTTCCATAGTTAGGAACGTTGGGGTCCTCGTGCATCACGCGGCCAATGCCATGGCCCACATAATCGCGAAGCACGCCGTAACCGTGAGACTCGGCGAGGGACTGAACGGCATAACCGACGTCCCCGATATGGTTACCGGGAACAGCCTGCTCGATGGCAGCCTTAAGGCAATCGCGCGTGATCTCGCACAAAGCCTTGGCTTCGGGCGTGGGGGTGCCGACGAAAAACGTCCAAGCGTTATCGCCGACCCAACCGTCGACAACGGCTCCCGTATCGATGGAGATGATATCGCCATCGCGCAGGATCATGTCAGGGTTGGGAATACCGTGTACCACGGCATCGTTAATCGATGCGCAAATGGTTCCGGGAAACCCGCCATAACCCTTAAAGGCTGGGGTGCCACCATGCATGCGGATAATCTGCTCCGCGAGCTGATCGAGCTCAAAAGTCGAAACGCCGGGGCGCACCATGGCTCCAACGTGGCGGAGCGCCATCTTAGATAGCGCTCCTGCCTTCTTCATCTGCTCGATTTGCGTTGCAGACTTAATCTTGATCATAGACCGAGAGCCTCTTTGACATCCCCGTACACGGTCTCGCGAGCCTGGTCACCGTTGACCGACTTGAGCAGACCCTGGCCACGATAGTAGTCGACGAGCGGGCTCGTGGACTTCTCGTAGACGTCGAGACGGTTCTTGATGGTCTCGGGCTTGTCGTCGTCGCGCTGATACATCTCGCCGCCACACTTGGGGCAGGTAGCATCGGCAGCGGTGCCGGTGTAACCGCAGGCGCGGCAGGTGCGACGCGAAGACAGACGATCGATAATGACCTCGGGGGCCACATCGACCAGAAGGGCGCAATCGATCTCGCGACCCATGGCGGAGAGCTCGGAATCGAGCGTCACAGCCTGGGCGGTGTTGCGCGGGAAGCCGTCGAGGATGAAGCCCTGCTGGGCGTCATCGGCGGCAAGGCGCTCCTTGACAAGGTCGATCACGAGCTGGTCGGGAACGAGCTCGCCAGCGTCCATGTACTTCTTAGCCTGAATACCAAGCTCGGTGCCACCCTTGACGGCAGCACGCAGCAGGTCGCCCGTGGAAATATGGGCGACGCCAAACTCGGCGACGAGCTCCTGTGCGACGGTGCCCTTACCGGCACCCGGAGCTCCGAGCAATACGAGGTTCATGAGCAATCCTCCTCTAGCCTATTTAAAGAATCCATCGTAATCATACATCTTGATCTGGCCTTCGAGCTTATCGACCGTGTCGAGCACGACGCCGACCATGATGAGGATGGACGTGCCGCCAAATGCCTGGATCAGCTGGTTACCCGTGAAGGAGAAGATGATCGAAGGCACGATGGCGATGAGCGCCAAAAAGACAGCGCTGGGAAGCGTGATCTTGTTGAGCGCGTTCTTGATGTAGGCCGCGGTAGCCCTACCCGGACGCACGCCCGGAATAAAGCCGCCCTGCTTCTTAAGGTTGTCGGCCGTGTCATCGGGGTTGAACACCATGGAGGTGTAGAAGTACGCGAAGAACACGATGAGGACAACGTTAAGCACCCAGTTGAGCCAGCCGCGCGAAAGCGCAGAGGCAACTGCCTGGATCCAGCCGATGCCGGGGAAGAACACGGCAATCTGAGCCGGGAAGTACAGCAGCGCCGAAGCGAAGATGATCGGCACGACACCCGCGGTGTTGACCTTGATGGGCAGGTAGGTGGTCTGGCCACCCATCATGCGACGGCCCACGACGCGCTTAGCGTAGGAGACCGGAATGCGGCGCTGGCCGCGCTCAAGGAAAACAATCAACGGGATAACCAGCAGGATGATGGCGCAGATGATCACCATGGTGATGATGCCACCGGCATTGCCCTCGGTGCTGGAGAAGATAGCCTGCGGCAGACCGGCCATGATGTTCGCAAAGATAATCAGCGACATGCCATTGCCGATACCGCGCTGGGTGATGAGCTCACCAATCCACATGATCAGCATGGCGCCCGCGGTGAGCGTGCCGACAATCATGAGGTCGAAGATGATCTCGGGAGCGCCGGCACCATTAAAGCTGATGCCGAAGCTCTTAAAGAGGAAGAGGTAACCCACGGAGTTGAGGATTGCCAGAGCCAGGGTGAGGTAACGCGAATACTGCGTAATCTTGGTCTGACCGACCTCGCCCTCGCGGGCAAGCTCATGCAGGGAAGGCACAACGGCCTGGAGCATCTGGAGGATGATCGAGCTGGTGATGTAAGGCATGATGCCCAGCGAAAACACCGACACATAGCTCAACGCGCCGCCAGAGAAAAGATTCAGGAGGGCCATAGCACCTGCGGCGACCGAATTGTTATCGGTCGAGAAAAGGCCCAGCATCCCCTGGAAGGGAATGCCGGGCACAGGAACGTGCGCACCAATGCGGTACACGACGAGCATAGCTATGGTAAAAAGAATCTTTTCGCGCAATTCTTTGATGCGGAAAGCATTCTTAAGACCATTTAGCACGGCAGCTCGACCTTTCCGCCGGCGGCCTCGATCTTGGCCTGCGCAGAAGCGCTGACCTTGTCGACCTTGACCGTGAACTTCTTGGTGAGCTCACCATTGCCGAGCACCTTGACGGGCTCGAACTCGCTCTTGGTGATGCGAGCGGCCTTAAGAGCGGCACCGTCGATCACAGCGCCGTCCTCGAACTTACGCTCAAGACGCTCAACGTTAACAGCGGTGTACTCGATACGACGGGGGTTGCGGAAGCCCGGAAGCTTGGGCAGGCGCATAGCCAGCGGAGTCTGGCCACCCTCGAAGCCGGCACCCTTGGTGCCGCCAGAGCGGGAACCCTGGCCCTTCTGGCCGCGGCCAGAAGTGGTGCCGTGACCCGAAGAATTGCCACGGCCGACGCGCTTGCGGTTCTTGGTGGAACCGGGCGCGGGAGTAAGATCGTGAAGCTGCATTTGCTACTCCTCTACAATCTCGACAAGGTGCTTGACCTTGAAGATCATGCCGCGGACGGACTCGTTGTCAGCAATCTCGCGAACCTCGCGGATCCTGTGGAGACCGAGGGCACGGACAGTACGGACCTGGTCCTGCTTGCAACCGTTGGTGCTGCGGACCTGCTTGATCTTGATGGTGTCAGCCATGCTTAGTTCTCCTTACCGACGAACATCTCGGAGACCGTCAGGCCACGGCGAGCCGCGACGTCCTCAGGGCTGGAGAGCTCCTTGAGGCCCTCGACGGCAGCCTTGATGATGTTGAGGCCGTTTTCGGTACCGAGGGACTTGGACAGGACGTTCTTGATGCCAGCAAGCTCAAAGAGGGGACGCACAGCGCCGCCGGCGATAACGCCGGTACCCTCGACAGCGGGCTTGATGATGATGCGGCCGGCACCAAAGTGGCCGAGAACCTCGTGCGGGATGGTGCCCTGCTCGGTCACCGGCACGTGGAACATGTTCTTCTTGGCATCGAGAGATGCCTTGGAGATGGCCAGGGGCACCTCAGCGGACTTGCCCATGCCAACGCCAACGTTGCCCTTGCCGTCGCCAACGACGACGAGAGCGACGAGGCTCATGCGACGACCACCCTTGACGGTCTTCGACACGCGGTTGATGTAAACGACGCGCTCCTCGAACTCGGAGGCCTCGCGCTGCTGCTTCTGATTACGAGCCATGTGCTACATACCTCCTAGAACTCGAGACCGGCGGCACGAGCACCGTCGGCGAGGGCCTTGACGCGGCCATGGTAGATACGGCCACCGCGATCGAAGGCGACCTTGGTGATGCCGGCCTCGATGGCGCGCTTGCCAACGAGCTGACCGACCTTCTCCGCAGCCTCCTTGTTCGAGGTGTGGGTGCCCTTGAACTCGGCCTCGAGGGTCGAGGCCGAGACGAGCGTCAGGCTGGAGCCCTTGCTGTCGTCGATGATCTGGGCATAGATGTTGGCGTTAGTACGGGTCACGCGAAGACGCGGACGCTCGGAGGTACCCGAGACCTTGCCGCGAACACGACGCTGACGACGCTTGAGGCCTTCCAGCTTCGCCTTATGCTTGTTCATACGTAAACTCCTAAAAAGGTTGATCTTGCCAGCACCTGACGGGGTGCTGGTCTTATGCGAGTGAGTCGGTTACGACTACTTGGCGGCCTTACCCAGCTTGCGGCGGATGTGCTCGCCAACGTAGTGGATACCCTTGCCCTTGTAAGGCTCGGGAGGACGATGGCCGCGGATCTCAGCGGCGATCTGACCGACCTGCTGCTTGTTGATACCCTTGACGTTCACGTGGGTGTTGTCGGGAACCTCGAAAGTGATGCCCTCGGGAGCCTCGACGATCACGGGGTGCGAGAAGCCCAGGGAGAACTCGAGGTTCTTGCCCTTCTGCTGCACGCGGTAACCGACGCCGGCGAGCTCGAGCTTCTTCTCGAAGCCCTCGGAAACGCCAACAACCATGTTGTGGATGAGGGCGCGGGTGAGGCCGTGGCGGGCACGGGTCTCACGCTCGTCGTCGGGACGGGAAACGGTGAGGACGTTGTCCTCGACGTTGATAGCGAGCTTCTCAAAGACATCGAGCTCGAGCTGGCCCTTGGGGCCCTTGACGACAACGTTGTTGCCGTTGACTGCCACTTCGACTCCGGCGGGAATCTGGACAGGCTTATTACCGATACGAGACACGGTGATCTCCTTTCCTTCTACCTACCGAGCGAATTACCAGACGTAAGCGATGACCTCGCCGCCGACGTTGTGCTTGCGAGCATCGCGGTCGGTCATGACGCCATGGCTGGTGGAAATAATGGCGGTACCAAGGCCACCGCGGACGCGGGGCATGTCGGCAACGCCGGTGTACTTACGCAGGCCCGGCTTGGAAATGCGGCGGATGCCGTTGATGACCTTAGCCTTCTTGGGACCATACTTAAGCGTGATGTGCAGAGTCTTCTGGGGAACGGTGTCCTCGACATCGTAGCCCTCGATGTAGCCCTCCTCGTGCAGAACACGAGCGATCTCGACGAGCTTCTTGCTGCTCGGCATGGAGACCGTGGCCTTGTTCACAGAGTTAGCGTTACGGATGCGCGTAAGCATATCTGCGATCGGGTCTGTAAGGTTCATACAGATTCTCCTTCGTTCTTGATGAACACGTGCTCTTGGTTCTTCGCCGCCCTTAACGGCAAAGCCTTTTTAGCGCGTTTTCCCTGTTCCAAACTGATGCTTGAAACGCTGGTAGTGACTTACCAGCTGGCCTTCTTAACGCCGGGAAGCTCGCCCTTGAGTGCAAGCTCGCGGAAGCAGACACGGCACAGGCCGAACTTGCGGTACACAGAGTGCGGACGGCCGCAGCGCTGGCAGCGCGTGTACTCACGAGTAGAGAACTTCTGCTTGCGATTGCACTTGACGATCATCGATGTCTTAGCCACTTATATCCTCCTCACATAGAATATTGTTCGCCCCAAGCGCCGCCCCCTTGTGGGAACGGCGCTTATAGGGCAGGTGAACCTATTTCTTGAACGGGAAACCGAAGGCGTCCAGAAGGGCCTTGGCCTCCTCATCGGTGTTGGCGGTGGTCACGAAAGTGATGTCCATACCACGCTGGTGATCGACGGAGTCGAAGTCGATCTCGGGGAAGATGAGCTGCTCGGTGACGCCCATGGAGAAGTTACCACGGCCGTCGAAGCTCTTGGCGGAGATGCCGCGGAAGTCGCGGATACGGGGGATCGCGACGGAGGTCAGACGATCGAAGAACTCCCACATACGGTCGCCACGCAGGGTAACCTTGCAGCCGATCGGCATACCGGCGCGCAGGCGGAAGGTAGCGATGGACTTGCGGGCACGGGTGATCATCGGCTGCTGACCGGTGATGGCGCGCAGGTCGCGCACGGCACCGTCGATGGCCTTGGAATCGGTAGCGGCCTCGCCGACACCCATGTTCACGACGATCTTCTCAAACTTGGGGATCATCATGACGTTCTCGTACTGGAACTTGTCCTGAAGCTGCTGCTTGACCTCGTTGTTGTACTTGGTCTTCAGACGCGGCACATACTTCTCTTCTGCCATTGTTCACTCCTTCTTGGGGTTTTAAGCACGGGGCGTGGCCACGATGGGTTGTCCTCGTGCCTCCTGGCTGCATCCGCGCCGCTCATGGCATTTTGCGGTTTGGACTCGACGCAGCAGGAGCCGACAAAACAATCGGTACTATACGCGCATCGGGAGCGTATTTCCAGAAAAACCTCGTCTGCCTGCACAACTCCACAACTCCCCCGCACAAATGGGTCCCAAAAAGCTGTTGCGGTGAAATAGTTCCTGGCCGACCGCCCGTCGGAACTATTTCACCGCAACTTATTGGTGGGGACGGGGATTAGCGCTTGCGGGGGATGAGTTTGGTGCGACGCAGGTGGATCATCTCGGCTGCGATGGAGACGGCGATCTCCTCGGGATCCTCTGCCTCGATGGCAACGCCGATCGGAAGGTGCAGCTCGTCGATCTGGTCCTGCGTAAAACCTTCCTGCTCCAGGCGGGCACGCACAAAGGCCGTCTTGCGGCGCGAACCCAGACAGCCCAGGTAGGCAGGCTTGGCACGCATGGCCTGAATCACCACGTCGATATCGGACTTGTGACCCGCCGTGGCGACGACCACCAAGTCGCGCGGGCCGATGGGGCACTGCTTGCTCAGGCTCTTGTAGTCGACCAGGCGACGATCGTAGACACCGGGCACCCATTCGGGCGTCAACGTGCCGGGGCGGTCATCGCAGGCCACGACGGCAAAGCCCGCCGCCGTGAGCACGCGCGCCGTCGCGGCGCCCACGTGTCCGCAGCCAAAGATGTAGGTCAGGCCCTCGGGGCAGAGCGTCTCGATGTGCGCCGCGGGAATCTCAGAGGCAGCGTTGGTGTAGGTGACGTTACTCCCCTCCTCCACCAGCGAAAGCCCGGGGCAGCCCGCAATGGTATGGCGCGATGCCTCGCCATGGTACTCGGCCACATCGCCCTCGAGCGCGCTCGCGATAAACGGCTCAAAGTCGATGACGAAGTCGCCGATGCGCCGATAGACCAAGACGTCGGTAATTTCCTGGAACAACGGTGCCTGGATCGCATCCAGATGCAGATAGCACAGGCAGATGGCTCCACCGCAGATCATACCGGTATCGGAGTTCTCGCCGCCCATGGTGTAGCGGACCAGACGCGACTGTCCCGCGTTCAGGAGCTCGCGCGCCTCGTCCAGCGCAAAGAGCTCGATCTTGCCGCCGCCGATGGTGCCCGCCTGGCTACCGTCGGCAAAGACGGCCATCCAGGCACCCACGCCGCGCGGCGACGACCCCGCCGTGCCGGCCACGACCACGAGCTCGCACGTCTCGCCAGCACGCAGGGCGACAAGCGCCGCATTCACAACATCGAGCTTTTCCATTGCCGCCTTCTATCCTCTAAAGATATCGGTGAGCATAGCGAGTGCCTCGAGCACGCCGCCGCCGACCGACGTCGCCTTGTCCGAAATGTAGTTGATATAGCTGGCATCGCCGCGCGGATCGACATCAGCGCATTTAAAGCCCTCAGTCACCTGCACGCCGTTCGCCAAAAGCCCGCGCAGACAGCCGTCAATCTGCGTGACCATGGGAGTATCACCCGCATACCCGATCACATCGCCAGCACTCACGATGTCGCCGATCGCGCGGTCGGACCGAAACACGCCGGCGGCGGGGCTGTGGATAACGCGCTCCCTGCCATAGCCGGCGATCACGCCCGGCACGCCCGTGTTGAGCTGGGGCGAACCTTGGGTAATGACACGGCCCAAAAAATGCCCGCGCATAGTCTCGACCACGGCATCGCAATCAACCGGCGCGGTAAAGCCCGGCCCCACGGCGATGACGGCAGGCGCCATGTCGCGCGTGGTGCCCAGGTTGCGCTTGGCTAAAATCGCGTCGACCACGGCAGCGGGTTTAAGCTCATCGAGCATCTTGGCCTGGGGGTCTACCACGACGGCGACGTCTCCGGCCTCGGTAATTGCAAGCGCCTCTGCCGGCGTCTGCGCCAAGCGAGCGCGAATGCCCTCGACCTGGACCTCGCCCAGGCGAATGGCCTCGCAAAAACTGATTGTGCGGCGGATGCACGTGGGAACCGCGATATCGGCCATAACGACCGACACGCCGGCGCGCACCAAACGGGCGGCGACGCCCGTGGCAATATCGCCGGCGCCGCGAACATAAACGAGCATTCCCGGGGCACCTCCCTGTGCTACGGTTTGAGCAGAGCAAAAGCGGTTCGACCGCTACTCTGATGATTATTTATTATCACAGTATTATACGGCGGTGAACAGATGGAAACGGTTAGCGGCAATCTTGCCTCGGCGCTCAGGATCAAGCCGAGCATTACCGCGATTATCGGCAGCGGCGGCAAGTCGACCTTGCTGAAGGCGCTGGGTCTCGAGCTCATGCGCGCTGGCGGCCGCGTGCTCCTCTGCACCACCACGCATATGCTTCCCGTTGCCGGCGTGCCATGGGACGGGTCGAATCGTCGCCTGGACGCCGCGCCTTGGAAGCCGGGCACCTCGCATGTCCCCGGTTGCACCTGCGAGGCATGCGCGGGCATGAGCCGCGGAAGTATCTGCCAGGCGGGTGTTTTGGACCCGGAGACGGGCAAACTCTCCTCCCCTGCCGAGCCGCTCGACCAGCTGGCGCAGCGCTTTGACTACGTCCTGGCCGAGGCGGACGGCAGCAAGCGGCTCCCGCTCAAGGCGCATGCCCCGTGGGAGCCGGTCGTTCCCGCCGGCACGGCCAACGTCATCTGGCTCGTCGGCGCCTCGGGGCTCAGCAAGCCCATCAACGAAGCCGTCCACCGCCCCGAGCTCTTTTGCGAGCGTTGCGGCTGCGAGCTCACCGACATCGCCACGCCCGAGCGCGTCGCCCAGGTGCTCAATGCCGAGATGCAGGCGCTGAAACTCAGCACCGCACGCGTCATGCTCAACCAAGTCGACACGCTCAGCGACCCCACGATGGCCGACCGCTTCGAGGCAGCCCTCGGCCGCCCCGTCGTCGCCAGCAGCCTCAAATAGCCGGCCCCATCTCGTCAGTTGCGGTGAAATACGGACTGTTTGGCCGCCAAACGGCCGCAAACAGTCCGTATTTCACCGCAACTGAGGAGGGGACACGGCATCTTTGCTGCTAGCGGGGGACGTAGCGGCCGGGTTGGGCTCCGGTGGGCTCGCCGTCGCGTGCCACCAGCACGCCGTTCACAAACACGACCTTGGCGCGGCCATGTGCCCCAAAACCCTCGAGCGGCGTGTAGTCCACAGCTTGATGCTGTGTCGCGGCACTGATTGTCCAGCGCGCTTTGGGATCCCACACGCACACATCGGCATCGGCGCCCTCGGCAAGACAGCCCTTGCGCGGGTACATGCCAAACACGCGCGCCGGGTTCTCGCTCATCAAGCGGCACAGATCCTCGGGGCCCAGCTGGCCCTCAAAGCTCGTGGCAATCGCGACGGGACGATGTTCCACGCCGGGCCCGCCGTTGGGAATCGCGCGGAAATCGTCGCGCCCGCGGTCCTTTTGCCCGTGCAGGTTAAAGCTGCAATGATCGGTCGCAATCGTATCGATCTCGCCGGCCACAAGCGCCTCGCGTAGCGCGGCACGGTCACCGGCATGGCGCAGCGGCGGGCTCATCACGTACTTGGCGCCCGCAAAGCCGTCCTCGCCCTGCTCCAAGTAGCAAGTATCGTCGAGCATCAGATACTGAGGGCAGGTCTCGACATAGATGTTCTTCTGCCCGCGCGCTTTGGCAGCGCGAATGGCCTCGAGCCCCAGCTTGGTCGAAAGGTGCACCACGTTGACTGGGGCGTCCCCGGCTAAGTGCGCCAGATACAGCAGACGACTCACGGCCTCGGCCTCGCACACGTCCGGACGGCTGAGTGCATGCCCCTCGGGCCCATGAATCCCCTGCTCGTACACGCGCTTCTGCAGCTCATTCACCAGCGTGCCGTTCTCGCAATGCACGCACAGTATGCCGCCAATACGCTTGAGCTCCTCCAGCACCTCGAGCGTCTCGGCATCGTCCAAGCGAAGGTGGTCATAGGCAAAGTAGGTCTTGAACGACGACACGCCCGCCTCGCGCATGGCCGAAAGATCGGCGCGGTTGCGCTCATTCCACTCGGCGAGTGCCATATGAAAAGCGTAGTTGGCCGTGCAGGTTCCGTCGGCGCGGCGATGCCACTCGGCCAAGGCATCGGGCATGGTCACGCCGCGATCGGCCGTCGCGTAGTCCACAATGGTCGTCGTGCCGCCGCAGGCAGCCGCGCGCGTGCCGGTCTCAAAGCTATCGGCTGTCCAATCCATGCCAGTCCAGCACTGCATGTGCGTGTGGCCGTCGATAAAGCCGGGAAACACCCAGCAGCCCGCGGCGTCCTCGACGGTATCGTCGGCGCCCGGCTCAATCGCTGCGGCGATCCGCACGATCTTATCGCCCTCCATGGCAAGATCGGCGCGGCGAAGCCCCTGGGGCGTCACGAGCGCGCCGTTTTTGATGATGATCATAATTGCTCCTTATTGATTGATGCAGTTGGCCACGTGATCAAAATACGAGCAGGCGGCAATATGCTCCGTTATGCGTCGCTGTCCCTTGACGGTATCGACGTCCCACAACTCGTAGGCACGCGCCTCGACCAGCACCACGTCGGTGCGGCCCTTGAGAATCGAACCGCCGCCGTCCTTGCCCTCAAGACACATAAGTGCATCGAACAGTTCCGCCGGAAAGAGCACCGGGCTCGAAGGCTCACCGTTGCACGCAAGACGCACCGGATGCTTGCGGCCACGCTCGTCAAATGCACGAACCATAGCCTCAAAAGAATCCGAACTCACGAGCGGCTGGTCGCCCGGCAAAAAGAGGCATCCTTTCCAGTTGCGTTCGACTCCCCACGAAAGGCCCGCACGGGCACTTTCGCTGCGTAGCTCGCCATCGTGCAGCACGCACGGGCAATGCTTGTCCTCGCAAATCTGAGCGACCTCGGGCCAACGCGTCGAAACCACGACGTCAAAGCCCCGGGGAACCGAATCGATGGTCCGGGCAATCAGCGGCTCGCCATAGATATCGGCAAGCATCTTGTTAGAGCCAAACCGCTTGCCCTCGCCCGAAGCCATAATGACGCATCCAAGTTTCATGGTGATACCTCCCCTGAAACCATCGTACCCATAACTCGCGCCGCGGGCATCCACATCGAAAGCGCTTATCCCGCACGCCCGCGATGCAAAAAGGGGGCACCCCGCCGGTTGGCAGAGCGCCCCCTTTACATAGCTTACCTCAGCCCGGCTTTAGGCCTGGAGCCAACGGGCGGTGTTGCGCTCGTCGAGGGCCTTGAGGGTAGCGGCGGGATCGGCAACCTTCTGCAGGAACATCATGGCAGCGATGGCGTACGGCTTGTAGCTGGCCTCCTTGTACATGCCCACGCGGTGCATGTCGAAGACGTCGGCGTTAACCTCGCCGTGCTCGCAGGAGACACCGGAGATGTCGGCGGGCAGCGGGTGCATAAAGATAGTGTCCTGGCCGTTGGCAGTCTTCTCCATGAGCTCGGTCGTGGAGCACCAGTCCTGATGGGTGGCGTTCTGGGCGAGCAGCTCCTTCTCGAGCGCTGCGATGCCGGCGTCGTCGCCCTCGGCGTACAGGTTGGTACGCTTCTCCATGGCGGCAAACGGAGCCCAGCTCTTGGGGATCACGATGTCGGCGCCCTCGAAGGCCTCGGCCATGGTGTTGACCTGCTTAAAGGTGGTACCGGACTCGGCGGCATAGCCCTTGGCGCGCTCGACGACCTCGGGCATGAGGTCGTAGCCCTCGGGGTGAGCCAGGGTGACGTCCATGCCAAAGCGGGGCAGCAGGCTGATCAGCGACTGCGGGCAGGACAGCGGCTTGCCGTAAGAGGGCGAATAGGCCCAGGTGACGGCAACCTTCTTGCCCTTGAGGTTCTCAAGACCGCCAAACTCGTTGATGAGGTAGAGCATGTCGGCAGAGGACTGCGTGGGGTGGTCGGAATCGGACTGCAGGGAGATGAGCGTGGGACGGTGATCCAGAACGCCGTCCTCGTAAGCCTGCTGAACAGACTCGGAGACCTCGGCCATGTAGGCGTCGCCCTTGCCGATGTACATGTCGTCGCGGATGCCGATGACGTCGGCCATGAAGGAAATCATGGTAGCGGTCTCGCGGACGGTCTCGCCGTGAGCGATCTGGGACTTCTTCTCGTCCAGGTCCTGCAGCTCAAGGCCGAGCAGGTTGGCGGCCTTAGAGAAAGAGAAGCGCGTACGGGTGGAGTTGTCGCGGAACAGGGAGACGGCCAGGCCCGAGTCGAAGATCTTGGACGAAACGTTATTCTCACGCAGCTCGCGCAGGGCGTCGGCGACGATGTAGAGCGCCTTGAGCTCGTCGGTGGTCTTGTCCCAGGTGTGCAGGAAGTCGCTGCCGTACATACCCTTAAAATCGAGGCCGTTCAGCTGCTCGACGAGCTCGGTAAACTTAGCGTCCATGGAAATGTCCTTTCTAAAGATGAAACGATCGCGATGAGTAGATGTGCTCCGGCATGCGCGTGTGGCAGAACATGCAGAGCACCATGACGAGGACCCGCCACCGTTGAGGAAGCATGGGAGATAACGACCGCGGGCCCCAAGTCAACAGGGGGTGCCGGGGACACGAGCGGCCCCCGGCTCAACAAAATCGAGGAATGGGACTAATCGATCTTGTTGTTGGTCAGACCGGCGCGGAACACGGTGGCGTCGCCATCGGCCTGGCTCGGATCGTAGAGGTTCAGGGCAGCCACGTACATGGCGGCAGCGGTGACCAGGTCGTCCTTATAGGTGACCTCGTTGGGAGCGTGAGCCTGAGACTCGGCACCCGGGCCAAAGCCCACGCAGGGGATGCCGTAGCGGCCCTGGATGGAGACGCAGTTCGTGGAGAAGGTCCACTTGTCGCACAGCGGGCGACCGGTGCGCTTGTCCATGCTGGGCTCGCAGCCGATGCGCTCGTCACCAAACATGGCCTTGTGGGCGTCGACGAGGGCCTTGACGTGCGGAGCGGTCTCCTTGTTGATCCACGTGGGGAAGTAAGCCTCGGTCTCGTAGACCTCGCCGGTCCAGGACGGACGGTCGTACATGTACATGGAGACCTTCACGTCGTCGCCGTACTTCTTGGCGGCCGGCAGGTTGCGAATCTCGTCCAGGCAGGACTCCCAGGTCTCGCCGGCGGTCATGCGACGGTCGATGGAGATGGCGCAGGAGTCAGCGACAGCGCAGCGGCTGGGGCTGGTGTAGAAGATCTGGCTGACGGTGCAGGTGCCGCGGCCCAGGAAGCGGGCATCCTCGAAGTGCTCGGGATTGTACTTGGGGTCGAGCATCTTGACGAGACCCTTGATGTCGGTCGACTCGTCGCAGCCGTTGTTGTTGAGGGCGCGGACGTCGGCGATGATGTCGGCCATCTTGTAAATGGCGTTATCGCCGCGGTCGGGAGCGGAGCCGTGGCAGGAGGTGCCGTGAACGTCGACGCGGA
>UQVT01000021.1 GCA_900544465.1 uncultured Collinsella sp.
GGCACCACGGCCGACTGTCCAATAAAGAAGTCGTTCGTTCCTTGAATGACTGGACGCCCGCCGGCAAATGCGCGCACCACGCGGCGCGTGTCCAGATCGGGCACCAGTTTGCGCGCGCCGGTCAGCAGCGCGTTCACATCGCTCGCATAGGTCTGCGTGTCGCCCGGCTCGCGCACAGCAGCGGTTGCGGTGATCACGGTGTTGCCGTGCACGGTGCCCGTCACGATAACGCCCTTCGACACCGGCGTCGGCACGGGGTAGAGCGGCATGAGCGCGCGCGGCTCCTTGTCCAGCACCACGATGTTGCCCTGGCGCCAGACCATCTGGAACTCCTCGGCGCCCGCCATATGCGAGATGTCCGCGGCGCCGTTGCCCGCGGCATTGATCAGGTAGCGGCAGCGCACATCGCCGACGGGCGTCACCAGCGTAAAGCGCACGTCGTCGCCCGAGCCCGCGACTTCAATCGCTTCCACCGGCGCGGACCGCATAAACGTCACCCCGTTGGCCACGGCGTTCTCCAGCGCGGCGATGGCAACCTCAAACGGGTCGACAAAGCCAGTCGAGGGGCACCACAACGCGCACGTTGCATCGGCATTGGCGCGCGACTCTAATTCGTGGATGTGGTCGGGTCCGACGATCGACAGCTCGGGCACGCCATTGGCAAGGCCGTTGCAACGTAGCTGCTCCAGATGCGCACGGTCCTCGTCGTTAAAGCCCAACACCATTGACCCGGTGCGGCAGAACAGAAAGCCCAGTTCCTGTGCCCACGTACCGTACAACTCGCAACCACGGGCGTTGACCTGTGCCTTTACGGTTCCCGGCGCCGGATCGTAGCCGGCGTGCACCAGGCCGCCATTTGCCTTCGATGCGCCCAGGGCGATGTCGTTGGCCGCCTCGACCACGCAGATGGACAGGTCATAGCGTGCGAGCTGCCGCGCGATGGCGCATCCCGTGATGCCCGCGCCCACAATCGCGATATCAAACGTTTCTGCCACAGTGCCTCCCGGACGAGTTGACAGGCTGTCAATAAGACCATCCTACGGTCTGCGTGCCCCCAGCGCGGCGGCAATGCGGCGAACAGCCCCGCAACACCCGCCAACGGCAGGCGAGGGGAGACCCGGCAACGTCGACAACCTCGTCTGCCGACAACTACGGCAACCGTTCGTCTCGATCTGTAACAGTTAGACGAGGATTTGGGTCCCAGATGTTACAGATTGAGACATTTGCCATGCGGGTCATCCGTTTGTCTCGATCTGTAACATCTAGACCCGGATTCCGCTTCCACCTGTTACAGATTGAGATGTTTGTGTCCGCGCCGGCCCCGTACCCAGCCGTAGTCCCATATAAACAAACCCCGTGGTAAACTGGACCGAGCTGTAACTACCCCGAAAGGTACCCCAATGTCCAAGTACATCTCCGAGCTCATGTCGCCGCAGCTTATGGGCGTCATCTATGCCTTTGTTGGCTTTATCATCGCCCTGTATGTGCTGTCGGTCGTCTATGTGTTCATCGACGCTCGCCGCCGCGGCGCCAGCGCCTACGTGGCATGGGGCATCATCGCCCTCATCCCGTTTGTAGGCCTCATCGCCTACCTGGTCCTGCGCCCGCACTCCTACGCGTCCGACCGCGAGGAGCAGGAGCTGGACATGGCCCTGCGCGAGCGCCAGCTTGCCCAGTACGGCACCTGCCCGCAGTGCGGCGCGCCCATCGAGAAGGACTTCGTCGTCTGCCCGGTGTGCGATACCCAGGTTCGCAACGTCTGCCCCAGCTGCCATCGCCCGCTCGATGCGCACTGGAAGGTCTGCCCCTACTGCCGAACTCGCATCCAGTAACGCATCCATCGCCGGGCCGGCCGCAAGCCACGGGCACGCCGCAAGCCACGCGCGCCCCACACCCCGCGTCCATACGATGAAGCATGCGTAGAAAATCGCCCGCCGTGCCATTAAGGTGCGGCGGGCGCTTGTATACCAAGGCAACCTGCCTATAATGATGCAAGTCAAAAACGCCGAGCGCATCGCACGCACTTGCATCAGGCATCCGAGAGGAGAAAACATACCCATGAAGGCACTCTACAATGACGGTTCGGTGGCCGAGCTCCCGCAGGACGAGGTCACACACGTCATCCGTCACTCCGCCGCGCACATCATGGCGCAGGCCATCAAGCGCCTGTACCCCGAGGCCGACTTTGCCTACGGCCCCGCGACCGACAACGGCTTCTACTACGACGTCGACCTGCCCGAGGGCGTCAAGATCAGCGAGGACGACTTCCCCGCGATCGAGGCCGAGATGAAGAAGATCGTTAAGGAGAACCTCAAGTTCACCGTCTTTGAGAAGCCTCGCGCCGAGGCCATCGCCCTTATGGAGGAGCGCGGCGAGAAGTACAAGGTCGAGCACATCGGCGACCTGGACGACGACGCCCGCATCACCTTCTACCAGCAGGGCGACTACATCGACATGTGCGTCGGCCCCCACATCTGCTACACCAAGGCGCTGAAGGCCTTTAAGCTCACCGGCGTCTCGGGCGCATATTGGAAGGGCGACAAGGACAACAAGATGCTCACCCGCATCAACGGCGTCGCCTTTGCCACCAAGGAAGAGCTCGACGAGCACATGCGCATGCTGGAGGAGGCCAAGAAGCGCGACCACCGCAAGATCGGCCGCGAGATGGACCTCTTTATGATGCGTGACGAGGCTCCCGGCTTCCCGTTCTTCCTGCCCAACGGCATGATCCTTAAGAACACGCTGCTGGACTACTGGCGCGAGATCCACCACAAGGCCGGCTACGTGGAGATTTCCACGCCGCTCATCATGAACAAGCAGCTGTGGAAGACCTCGGGCCACTGGGACCACTACAAGGACAACATGTACTCCACCGTTATTGACGACGAAGAGTACTGCATTAAGCCCATGAATTGCCCGGGCGGCGTGCTGGTGTACGCCTCCAAGCCGCACTCCTATCGCGAGCTGCCCATCCGCGCCGGCGAGATTGGCCTGGTGCACCGCCACGAGCTGCGCGGCGCCCTGCACGGACTGTTCCGCGTGCGCTGCTTTAACCAGGACGACGCCCACCTGTTTGTGCGTCCCGACCAGCTGACCGACGAGATCGTGGGTGTGGTCAACCTTATCGACTCCGTGTACCAGAAGTTTGGCTTTAAGTATCACGTTGAGCTTTCCACCCGCCCTGAGGACTCAATGGGTTCGGACGAGGACTGGGCGCGCGCGGAGGAGGGCCTGCGCACCGCTCTGGAGCAGCTGGGCATGGACTACGAGGTCAACGAGGGCGACGGCGCCTTCTACGGCCCCAAGATCGACTTCCACCTGGAGGACTCGCTCGGCCGCACCTGGCAGTGCGGTACCGTCCAGCTCGACTTCCAGATGCCGCTCAACTTTGACCTGGAGTACGTGGACGCCGACGGCACCAAGAAGCGCCCCATCATGCTGCACCGCGTTTGCTTTGGCTCCATCGAGCGCTTCATCGGTATTCTGATTGAGCACTTTGCAGGCAAGTTCCCCACCTGGCTGGCTCCCGTGCAGGTCAAGGCGCTTCCCGTTTCCGAGAAGAGCCGCGACTACGCCCACGAGGTGTGCGCCAAGCTGGAGGAGGCCGGCATTCGCGTTGTCTGCGACGACCGCGACGAGAAGATCGGCTACAAGATTCGCGAGGCCCGCAGCATCGACCGCGTGCCCTACATGCTCATCCTGGGCGAGAAGGAGGTCGAGGCCGGCAACATCTCCGTCCGCGATCGCTCCAACGAGACCGTTCAGATGAGCGTTGACGAGTTTGTTGCCAAGGTGACCGAGGAGATCAAGACCCGCGCCTAAGGCAAGCTTCACAACAATTAACAAAGGCGACCGTCCACAAAGGGCGGTCGCCTTTTTTCTTACCAAAATAAGAAAAGCCGCTGGTTGAGCGGCTTTTTTTGTTGCACAAAAAGGTACAGGTTTTTGTAGAGGGGTATGGAGATGTACCTACTAGCAGTACATTTTGCGTAATCTGGGCAAACGCTGATTAATTGCTCGTATAATGTCGTCTGTCGAAAGATACAAAAACCTGTACTTTTGCGACTGCGCCTAGCTGCGAGCGAGAAGCCTGTTCTAAACGCCCCTGCATTTGCGTGCATCGCAAAGCCAAAAGAGGGGGGCGAGAACATGGAACAGACGGCACGGCGCCAAGAGCAGCTGCCGGGTGCTTTTAGCGGCGCCACCACCAACAGCCAGCACGGCCGCGTCCGCTGGTATCTGGTTCACACCCCCAATGGAAAAGAGCGCGAGACCTGCGAAAAGGTCCGCCGCATTATCCCACACGAGCTGATGCAGGACGCTTTTGTGATGCAAAAGGAGTTCTGGTTTAAGCGGGACGGCGCCTGGTCGCTCCAAACCAAGCCAATGTACAAGGAATATTTCTTCGTCGCCACGCACGATGCCGCTGCGCTCGATAGGGCCCTGGCCCAGTTGAGCTTTGGCTGCCGCATCGCCGGCAGTAGGGAGCGGGCGTACATGCCCATGCCGGACGATGCGCAGGATTGGTACCGCAGCGTGCTGGACGACGACGGCGTGGTGCGCAACAGCGTGGCGCGCATAGAAGACGGCGTGTTGCACATAGAGCAGGGTCCCTTGGTGGGGCAAGAGGCCCGCGTTAAAAAGATCGACCGTCATAAACGCTGGTGCCTGGTAGACGTGGGCGAAGGCGACTCCGCATTTAGGGAACTGCTTCCGCTGGACGTTCCCAGCAAAACGTAAGGGATACGTTGCACCGGCAATTTATTTGGTTTTTGAATTTGTGGATTGGGGGGGGGTTCCTGGGGACAGGAACGAAAGTTTTATTGTGACTGCTAAAGAAGTAACAGAGAATAATGCGCCCGTGGGGGCGACGCTCATTGCTCGGGCCATGGACCGGCGCAAGGGCACGGCGGGTGCTGGGGTCGGCTCCGCTGCAAACACGGGTGCGGTGAGCCTCCCGGGCTCGCCCGAGTTCGCTGCAGAGTCCCGTGCGCTCGACACGCGATCGCTTGGCTACCGCTTCGTGAAGCGCACGTTCGATATCGCGTTCAGTGCGTGCGTCTGCGTCGTGGCTCTTATCCCTGGCACGGTTCTTTGCGCGTTCATTGCGGCCGACACCAAGGGTGCTCCCATCTATGCGCACGAGCGGGCTGGGCGCTTCGGTCGCCCCATCCGCGTGCTCAAGTTCCGCTCCATGGTCGCCGACGCCAACGACGTGGAGAAGTACCTCAGCCCCGAGCAGATCGAGGAGTGGCACCGCGAGCGGAAGGTCACAAACGATCCCCGCATCACCAAGCTAGGCCGCGTCCTGCGCAAGACTTCCCTGGACGAGCTGCCCCAGTTCTTCAACGTGCTCGCGGGCCAGCTCTCCGTCATCGGCCCTCGCGCCATCACCTACGAGGAGCTCGGGAACTTTACGCACGAGCAACAGGTGCAGGTGCTTGCCGTCCCGCAGGGCATTACCGGTGCCTGGCAGTCGGGCCCGCGCAACCTCGCGACCTTCGAGAACGGCCTGCGCCAGGAGTTCGAGCTTGCCTACGCGAAGGGTGCCAGCCTCAAGGCAGACTGGAAGGTCTTCTTCAAGACCTTTGGCGTCATGTTCGGCAAGAAGAAGACGGGGAGGTAGCGCATGAGTGCTGACAAACCCCTCGTCTCGATCGTGGTGCCGACCTACAAGCGCTCTGACAGGATTCGCGTGGCCCTGGACTCAATCGCCGCGCAGGACTACGGCGCGGAGAACATCGAACTGATTGTAGTGAGCGACAATCGGCCGGAATGGCCGGAAAGCGCCGAGACCGACGCGGCGGTCGCCCCCTATGCCGCGAGCCTTCCGCACTTTAGGCTGCTGCACACCTCCGGCCAGACCGGCGGCGGGGCGGCGCGCAACTACGCCTGCCGCCAGGCGACGGGCGAGTACCTCACGTTCCTCGACGATGACGACGAGTTCCTGCCTGACAAGGTGTCCACCCAGGTCGCCTTCATGCAGGAAAACTCCCTCGACATGAGCTGGCAGGATGTCTCGTGGTATGACGAACGTGGCCGGCTTGTGGAGCACCGCAGGCTCGACCATTGCGAGGACTTCTCCACCGAGGGTCTGCTGCGCGCGCACCTCCTAACGCCGATAAGCCCAACGGCCATCTATATGCTCAGGCGCGACCTGTTCGACCGCACTGAGGGTTTCGGCGAGGTGGCGACCGGCCAAGACTGGTGGCTGATGCTGCGCTGCATAGAGGCTGGCGCCCACATGGGCTACATGCCCGAGGTGCACGTGAGGCAGTACCTCCATTCCGGCGAGAGGCTCTCGCTTGGCAAGAACAAGGTAAACGGCGAGGTCGCAAGGCACGAGGTGGTGCGCGGCTACTACCCGCGCCTCAGCAAGAAGGATGTGCGCTACATCGAATTTCGCCACAACGCCGTGCTCGCCTTCGCTATGAAGCGCAGCAACCAGCCAGGCCAGGCTGTGATTTACGCCTTAAAGGCCATTGCCTCATCGCCCGCCGCCTGCGTCTCTGAGGCGCTGAAGTTCTTCGGCAAGGCGAAATCCTAACTATTTCATATGTGTGCCTGCTCTTAACGAAAGGTTGAATGATATGTCCGAAAAAATGAAGATAGCAGTCGCCGGCACCGGCTATGTGGGGCTCTCGTTGGCCGTTCTGCTCTCGCAGCACAACGAGGTGCGCGCGCTCGACATCGTCTCCGAGAAGGTAGAGAAGATTAACGCTTTTCAGTCGCCCATCCAGGACGACGAGATTGAGCTCTTCCTGGCCGAGGCTAAGGCGGGCACGAGGAAGCTCGACCTGCATGCAACCGTGGACGTCGCCGAGGCCTATACAGGCGCGGATTTCGCCATCGTGGCCACGCCAACGAACTACGACTCGGACCGCAACTTTTTCGACACCTCGTCTGTTGAAGCCGCAATTTCGGCAATCCGCTCGGTGAACCCGACGGCCTGGATTGTCATCAAGTCGACCATCCCTGTGGGTTACACTTCGTCGCTTCGCGAGACGCTTGGCGACAGCCGCATCATCTTCAGCCCCGAGTTCCTTCGAGAGAGCAAGGCGCTCTACGATAATTTGCACCCTAGCCGCATCGTTGTGGGCGCGCCCAAGGACGACGAGGAAGCTGTGAAGGCCGCAAAGACGTTTGCTGGGCTGCTCGCCCAAGGCGTCGGCCCCGCCGAGCTTGAGCGCACCAACCCTGATGGCACGACGGGCATCCCGCAGCTCGTTCTTGGTACCACCGAGGCGGAGGCCGTGAAGCTGTTCGCCAACACCTACCTGGCACTTCGCGTGGCGTACTTCAATGAGCTGGACACTTACTGCGAGATGAGGGGACTCAACACCAAGGACGTCATCGATGGCGTGTGCCTAGAGCCCCGCATTGGCTCCCACTACAACAACCCCTCCTTCGGCTACGGCGGCTACTGCCTGCCCAAGGACACCAAGCAGTTGCTGGCCAACTATAAGGACGTGCCTCAGAACCTTATCGAGGCCATCGTCGATGCCAACCGCACTCGCAAGGACTACATTGCAGACGAGGTACTGCAACTGCTGTGGGACAAGGTATACGAAGGCAAGGAGAAGCCCGTGGCGGGCGTGTACCGCCTGACCATGAAGTCGAACTCCGACAATTTCCGCGCCAGTTCCATCCAGGGCGTTATGAAGCGCGTGAAGGCCAAGGGAGTGCCGGTCGTTGTCTACGAGCCAACGCTGGACGCGCCGGAATTCTTCGGTTCTGAGGTGACGCATGACCTTGAGAAGTTCAAGGCCGAGTGCGACGTGATCATTGCCAACCGGTGGAGCGACGATCTGGCCGATGTTGCCGGCAAGGTGTATACCCGCGACCTATTCAAGAGGGATTAGTATTTGTGGCGATTACTGCTGATAAAAAAAAGAGACGGCTGCTCCTTCTGACGAGGAGGTTCCCCTTTAACCGCGGCGAGGTCGCCGCTGAGTCCTATCTCGAGAACGAGATAGGCGTTCTTTCGACCTATTTCGACGAGGTGCTCGCCGTGGGGACCGAGGCGCAGCCGGGTGACGCGCCCACCTGCGCGCTGCCGGGCAATGTGACGCCCCTGGCCTTGGGCTGCGGTAATACCTCCAAGGACAAGGCTTTGCTTGCAGTCAAAGGGATCGCGTTTCCCCTTTTGGGCGGTGCGGACGTTCGTGAGGCCTATGCCACAGAATCCGTTCATGGAATCGGAAAGCGCGTGTTTCGGGGCTACTTTGCCGCGAGGGCGAAGGCAAAGGCGGACGTGCTTGCGGAGGAACTGGTCCGCTTTGGCTTTGAGCCCACGCACATATACAGCTTTTGGCTTTACGACACCGCTTTGGTCGCTGCTTGGCTGACCGGCACGTACCCATGTGCACGCGCCGTTGCGCGTGCACATCGGTACGATCTGTATGCAGATCGTACCGATGTGCATTATTTGCCCTTCCGGGGATACCTCCTATCCAAGCTTTCCGGAGTGCTTCCCTGCTCGAAAGACGGGGAGGAATACATAAACGCGAACTGGCCGGGCCATGAGGGCAAGGTGACGACCTCCTATCTCGGAACGCGGGAGATGCCAGACAAGTCCGGCGAGCCGTTGACCTGCCCGTTGCGGGTCGTCTCGTGCTCGCGTATTGTCGACGTTAAGCGCGTGCCTCTTCTTGCTAAGGCTGTCACCCTTCTTGATGCCGAAGGGCTTCGCGTCGAATGGACCCATTACGGCGACGGCCCACAGCTCGAGGAGGCGAGGGCCGCCTGCTCGTTGCTGACGCACTCCACCGCGAAGTTCGCGGGGGCTTTGCCGAACGACGCGCTTTTGGGGGAGTACGCAGCGAAGCATTTCGACGTCTTCGTGAACGTCTCGTCAAGCGAGGGCCTGCCGCTTTCGATCATGGAGGCCTGCGGATTCGGCATTCCCGTCATCGCCACGGACGTTGGCGGAACCCACGAGATAGTAAGCGATGGCGTCAACGGCTTTCTCCTACCTAGCGACTGTGGACCGGAAGATGTCGCCGCGGCCATAAAGCGATTCGTCTTTTTGGGCAAGGCCGAAGGGTCTTCTATGAGGCGCGCTGCAAGGGCCGTTTGGGAGAGGGACTTCCGTTTGGAGGCCAACGTGGAGGGGCTTGTGCGCTCGCTCGGAGTCGATTACAGAAACGAAGGTGAATGATGGGCCAGATTGCGCAGAAGATGACCATGCTCAAAAGGTGGAGCAAAATGCTCACTGGCAAGACGGCTGTGGCCGTAGAGCAGAGCATGGGCAGGGCCTATAATGTCGGACAGTTGTCCGGGTACTACAACGATTTGACCGGCAAGGTCACTGGCAGTACTCTGCTCGACGAGGGCGGTGTCCCTGTTAGCGTCATCGCCGGTGGGGCGCGGGTGCATTTCCCCATCGCCATTTTCCAATACGGTTTGGGCTGTTACGACTTGAGCATTCTCAGGTCGGATGAAGTTGAGCGCTTTCTCGACGCACTAAGGGTATGCTCGGATTGGGCGATCGGCGCCCAGCGGGATGACGGCTCTTGGGACGCATTTGGTCCGATAGGCAGCGCTAAGTACTCCGTCTCCTCGATGGCCCAAGGCGAGGGGTGCTCGATGCTGCTGAGGGCCCATGCGGCTTTCGGGGACGAGTGCTATAGAGTTGCGGCGCTGAAAGCTGCCGAGTTCATGCTTATCGACATGGACAATGGCGGCGTGTCGTCGCATGACGGGGGAGAACTGTTCCTGGAGGAGTACCCTCAACGCCCCAGGCGCAGTGTCATGAACGGTTGGGTGTTTAGCCTTTTCGGTCTCTATGACGCATCGTTGGTCGACGCGCGCTTCGCCGGGCCATTCAAGCACTCTGCGGAGACGTTGGCTTGCCATTTGGATGACTACGACGCCGGCTTCTGGTCTTATTACGACATGGAAAAGCGTATCGCCTCTCCCGCCTACCATCATCTACATATAGCGCAGCTCCGCGCAATGGCGGATCTTTCAGGCGACGCAAGGTTCGCGGTGAAGGCCGAGGTATACGAGCGCTATCAGGAATCTCCGGCCAACCGCAGGAAGGCGATTGCTAAAAAGGCGCTGCAGAAGCTGATCGAGAAATCCGATGCGGTGATCGTCCAATGAAGAAGGCCCTCTATATCGTGACCTCGATGGACACCGGCGGGGCCGAGACGGTATTCATGAAGTATTACCGGGCTTTGGACAAGTCGCGCTATCAGCTCGACTTCTGTGTGTCGTCCGACGTGCCGGGCTTTTACGACGCCGAAATCGAGTCGATGGGCGGCAGAATTGTGCACACAGTTAAGAAGACCGAGGCCGGGCCGGTCGCTTCGTTCAAGCGGCTCATGCAGATAGCCCGGGACGGCGGTTATTGCTGTGCTGTCAGGTCGTCTCAGCACAGTCTTTCCTGTCTTGATTTGCTCGCCATGAGATTCGGAGGCGTGTCCAGAACCATATTCAGGTCAAGCAACACGGGTACAGTTTCGAACAGCAAAAAGGAGACCCTGCTGCACAATCTTTTCAAGCCCCTTGTCAGGGTTGCGGCGACCGACTTCGCCGCCCCGTCTACCGAGGCGGGCGTCTACATGTTCGGCAAGGCGGGGGTATCGGGGCCGCGTTTCCATCTCATGAAGAACGCGCTCAACCTCGAGGACTACGCCTATGACGCTTCGACACGGGACGATGTTAAGCGCGAACTGGGCGTTCCTGCCGAGTCCTATGTCGTCGGGCACGTCGGGAGGTTCAGTGAGCAGAAGAACCACCTCTTCCTTGTCGATGTTTTTGCTGAAATCGCCCGGAGAAGGCCAGACGCCGTCCTCATTCTCGTCGGCAAAGGCGAGACACGCACGGCCGTTGAGAGGCGCGTTGCCGAGCTCGGATTGACCGATAGGGTGGTGTTTGCCGGGGTTAGGAGCGATGTCCGCCGTCTCTATTCGGCTATGGACGTCTTCATCTTCCCCTCTGTCTACGAAGGCCTGCCGAACGTCGTCGTCGAGGCGCAGGCAAACGGACTCCCTTGCGTGATTAGCGACTCCATCACGCGGGAGGTTGGCATTTGCGAGAACGTCGTTTACAAAAGTCTGGGCGACGCTCTGGACGAATGGGCCGACGCCGCGCTCTCCGTGGATCGCATAGGGTCAAGCGCCAGTGCGAGGGATTTGAAAGGCTCGGGCTATGAAATCAATTCGGAGCTTCCCGGTTTCGTGAGGCTGGTATTCGGATGAACTTTATCGAAACATCGCTTTTCTACTTTCTTGTCGTTTTGCTTTCAGCGGCGCTTGCGCGCATGTCGGAAAACGGCAAAAGTAAGGCTGGGCTGGTCGCTGCCGTGGTTCTTCTTACCGCCGTCGGGGGCTTGAGGTCGTATGCGGTTGGGCAGGATACCCTGGGTTATAAAGAGGGAATCGAGTACTTCTACGCGTATGGGACCACGATGTGGAACCATACGTTCAGCGTTCCGTACGGTGTCTTCACAAGTGCGGTGCTCCATATCTGTAACAATTACTCGTTCTTGCTCGTCGTCGAGTCGCTGATCACCAACGCCTTTTTTGCTTTCAGGCTTTGGGATTTTAGACGAACGGCATCGCTCTCGTTTGCGATGTTCGTCTATACGGCAACGGTGTTCCCGCTGTCTATGTGTCTGACGTGCCAGATGATTGCAGTCTCGCTGGTTTTCTACGCAACCAGGTTTTTAGAACAGAATAAGCCGTTGCTTTTTTGCGCTTGGTGGGCTGTTGGCGCTCTTTTGCACGCGTCCGCCCTGATAGGGGTCCTATTCCTCATCTACTACCTATTTTCCAACAAAAGCAAGAGCCGATCGCAGTTCGCCGCGAAGATGCTTGCATCGGTTGCCCTGCTGTTCCTGGCAGCTTATGCGGGCTCTAAGCTCGTCGACCGGTATGCGCGTTACTCCGTGAACGAATCGAGCATCGGGTTGATGGTTTTTGCGCAGGCGACCGTCCTCGCGATCGCATATTTCGTCAGCCGCGAAACTGCGAATGTTGCCCCGGTTGAGAGCGACGGAACGTCGCGGCTCAAAGCCAACCGGATGCCGCTCGTGTTTTACGCTTTAGGCATTTTGGCTTCGGCGTCCTCTTATGTGATTGCCAACGCCGGCCGCATAGCCTATTACTTCACCGTATTAGGCCCCGTGATTTTCGGAGGCTTCGTGAAGGACGCTCGGAAAATAAAAGCCCGTTTTTGTCTTGGCTGTTTTCTAGTTGTCTGGTTCCTTTTCTACGCCTTTTATGCCTATCTGCTTCATACCGGGCTTGGTATCGAGTCTTATTCGTTCGTCTGGATGGGGTAAATAGTGCCCGAAACCGTTTCGGGCATATACGAGCAAAGTCTACGTTGGTGGTTTGCATACGCCCAGGGCTTGTTCCATGTGTAGCGCAGAGAATTAAAAAGTAAAACGCTTTGTTTAAGCTCGGACTTAAGGAAATTGTATATATGGAAAGCAAAATTAAAAAATACCTAAGTGACCCGTGGATGGCCTACTGTGCCTTTACGTCGAAGGGTCTAACGAAATGGGTTTCCGACAGGACGCACCTTCGATTGATGCATCGCGCCAAGTTGGGCATGTGGCCTAGCATAGACTCGCCGGTGACCTTCACTGAGAAGATGCAGTGGCTGAAGCTTAACGATCACAACCCTGCGTACACGACCATGGTCGACAAGTACCGCGCTAAGGACCTCATTGCCTCGCGTGTGGGCTCCGAGCACGTGGTCAAGACGTTGGGCGCCTGGAATTCCGCTGATGACATCGATGTGAGTGGGCTACCGGAGAAGTTCGTACTCAAAACGAACCACGACTGCGGCGGCGTGCTCATCTGCACTGACAAGGGACACTTCGATCTCAACAGTGCCAAGGACTTTTTTCGGGGTCATTTGAAGCAGAATTATTTTTACGGGTGCAGGGAATGGCCTTACAAGAACGTGAAGCCCGTCGTGTTCGCCGAGGAGTTCTTGGAGAGCGAGGGCGATAATGCCCGTGATGAAGACGATAACTGGGAAGGCATCGACGAGTTCGACTTCTTCTGCTTTGACGGGGAACCCCGGCTGATTTCTTATTGCCACGGGGACAAGAACGATTCTGAGAAGAGGTACAACGATTTCTACGACACTGAGTGGAATCTGCTGCCTTTGGCGATGGGATACGCGAGTTCCGAAGAGACGATCCCTGCCCCGGAGCAGCTCAGCGAGATGCTCGAGCTATCAAGGAAACTGAGTGACGGTGTACCTTTCTTGAGGGTCGACCTCTTCATCTGCAAGGGGCGCGTTCTCGTCGGCGAGCTGACTTTCTACCCGTGGGGCGGGTTTACGCCTTTCAGCCCCGCTGAGGCGGAGAGGACGTTGGGGCAAATGGTTTCTTTGCCCCAACGTGAAAACGAGGAATGATGGCAAACGAAAGCTGCATTCAGTGCGTGCGCATGGATAATCAGCCAGTAAGCGCGCTCCGGCGTTTCTTCATGGAGGTTTAGTATGTCCGACACAAAAGACCTCCGGGCGAGGTCGGCAAGCGCGGCAAAGTGGTCTCTGGCAACCGAGATTATCGCCAAAATCATCTCGCCTATCTCGCAGCTCGTCTTAGCGAGGCTGCTGGCGCCAGAGGCGTTTGGCATGGTGGCGACCGTCACCATGGTAGTGAGCTTTGCCGACATGTTCGCGGACGCCGGGTTCCAGAAGTACCTGGTGCAACACAGCTTCCGAGACAAAAAAGACCTGCATGCCAACGCTAACGTGGCCTTTTGGACGAACTTCGGCATATCGGTGGTCCTGTGGTGTCTCATTGCCATATTCAACGATCCGGTGGCCACCTTCGTGGGCAATCCGTCGCTGGGCTTTCCCTTGGCCGTGGCCTGCCTCTCTCTCCCGTTGACGTCGTTTTCGAGCATTCAGATGGCGTTGTTCCACCGTAATCTCGATTTCAAGTCGCTTATGCCGGTGAGACTGACGTCGACCTTACTTAACTTCGGCTCGACGCTTGTACTGGCGTTTATGGGATTTGGTTACTGGTCACTTATCGTTGGCACTTTGGCGGCGAATATTGTAAATGCAGTGGGGCTGACTCTGCTGTCTGAGTGGAAGCCGCGTTTTTTCTACTCCTTCAACATGCTGAAGGCTATGTTCTCATTCAGCGGATGGACGCTTTTGGAGTCGTTCACCATATGGCTTTCCTCTTGGGCGGGCACCTTTATCGTGGGGCATTTCCTGGGTGCGGCTGAGTTGGGATATTACAAGACGCCAGTCACCTTTGTGAGCGGGTGCTTCGGGATTATCACGAACGCTACGACGCCCATCTTGTTCTCGTCACTTTCGCGCCTTCAGTTTGATCGGGAAGAATACGTTGCTTATCTGCGACGCTTCCAGTTCATGGTGGCATTGTTCCTGTTGCCGTTGTCTGCGGGTATCTTCGTATTCCGCGAGCCTTTGGTGGCCCTGTTGCTCGGCGATCAGTGGGGCGAGGCGACGCTCATGTTCGGGTTGTATGGGCTGGTGCAGGGGCCGATGGTGCTGCTCTCATACTACAGCAGCGAGATGTATCGCTCTCTTGGTAAACCGCGCGTGTCTACGCTTGTGCAGGTGATGTACCTCGTGTTGATGACGCCGCTTATGACCGTGGCGGCTATGCAAGGGTTCGATGCCGTCGTGTGGGCTGATGCGGGATTGAGAATCCTTTTGATTGCTATCAACCAAGTGGTCACATATTTCGTGGTTGGCCTTTCGTTTGGGCGCACTATGTTGTCGCTCAAGGAGCCCATTTTCTGCACATCGATGATGTGCGCATTTGCATGGGTGACGTATGGACTCGCATCTAGCAACTGGCTTGGCGTCGGGTTGGACATTGTAGGGTGCGTCGTTGTCTATTTCGCGATTTGCTTTGCTTTGCCCAAGAGTAGGAGGGTGCTGCTGAAGCTGGTCAAGGGCGGCGGCTTTAAAACGTTTTGAGGTCTGTAATTAACTTGTTGGGAGTTCCATCTCAGGACTTCCTTAAAACGAAAGAGTGGGGTATATATGCAGGATAGAAAAGTCCTCGTCACTGGCGCCGCCGGCTTCATCGGGGCGTTTCTGGTGAAGCGGCTGCTCGAAACCACCGACGACGCGATCATCGGTCTGGACAACGTGAACAGCTACTACGACCCTGGCATCAAGGAGGCTCGCCTGCGAATGCTGGCGGAGGTGGACAAGGCGGGGCGTTTCGCCTTCGTGCGCGGCGACCTGTGCGATGCCGCGTTGATAGAGCGCCTGTTCGCTGAGAACGGCTTCGACGTTGTGGTGAACTTGGCCGCCCAGGCCGGTGTGCGATACTCCATCGAGAACCCCAAGGCCTACATAGACACCAACCTGGTAGGGTTCTTCAATATATTGGAGGCTTGCAGGCGCCACCCGGTGAAGCATCTTGTCTACGCGAGCTCTTCCTCCGTCTACGGCGGCAACGAGAAAGTGCCTTTCTCGGAGGACGACCGTGTAGACTCTCCGGTGAGCCTGTACGCCGCCACAAAGAAGTCCAACGAGCTAATGGCCGCGGCCTACTCCAAGCTTTACTCCATCCCAGCCACGGGCCTGCGCTTCTTTACGGTGTATGGGCCCATGGGAAGGCCCGACATGGCATACTTCGGCTTCACCGAGAAGTTGCGTCGTGGCGATACGATTAAGATTTTCAACATGGGCGATTGTAAGCGCGACTTTACGTACGTGGACGATATTGTGGAGGGCGTGCGCAGGGTCATGGACGGCGCTCCTGAGGTCAAGATCGGTGTTGATGGTTTGCCAATGGCCGCTCATCGCGTGTATAACATCGGCAATTCGAATCCCGAGAACTTGCTGATCTTCGTTGATACGCTGCAGCGTGTGCTGGTTGAGGAGGGCGTGCTCCCCGCCGATTACGATTTCGAGGCGCATAAGCAGCTCGTTCCTATGCAGCCTGGTGACGTGCCTGTAACCTATGCGGATACTGGCGCCTTGGAGCGCGATTTTGGTTACAAACCCGCAACGCCGCTCGAGGACGGTCTTCGTGAATTCGCGAAGTGGTATCGCGAGTTCTACGGGAATTAGCTGGGTGATAGCAATGTCGAATGTATACAGCAGTGACCGTATTCGCTTTGGGGGGGGGTCTATTCTCTCAAACCATGCTTTGAGGTTTGTTTGGCTACTTCGAAAATGCCAGAATTCGCACAATCCTTTATGGCATCTTTTTCGAAAGAGGATGGCTTGCAAATATGGTCTCGAGATCGCGCCTGCCACCTCGATTGGCGAAGGCTTGTATCTGGGTCACGCTTTTGGCATTACGGTAAACCCGAATGCCGTTATCGGTCGCAACTGCAATATGCACAAAGGTGTGACAATTGGTCGGGAAAACCGCGGCAAACGAAAAGGTGCGCCTGTTCTTGGCGATTGCGTTTGGCTTGGTGTCAACTCAACTATTGTTGGTGGCGTTCGTTTAGGCAACGACGTTCTCGTTGCACCGAACACTTATGTTAACTGCGACGTACCAAGCCATTCGATTGTGATTGGGCACCCATGCAAAATCATTTCTCGAGATGGGGCAACAGACGAATATATAAACAACAGGGTCTGAATAATAAAATCGGTTTTACATGTCTTATCCAGGATAGAGGGGGGGGGGAATCGTCTTCGCTAATTACAGCGAGTTAGCGACTCAGTGAGCTTTGGCGCGCTCTGATGCGAGCGGAAGGTGAAGCAAACTGGAACGGGTAGTAGATTCCCAGAAGCTATATGCAACGTGAGTGTCAAAGATAGCGCGTCTTAACGCATAACCCTGCATTCCTCCTTTCACCGACTGGCAAAACGATTTACACCTAATTGTCGACATTACCCACGCGATTTATCTTTGCCCCCGCATCGATCTCGCTAAACTAATAACTGCTGCTACCAGGGCATTTTCTGGTGCACATTCTATTGGCTCCTGCGAAGATCG
>UQVT01000022.1 GCA_900544465.1 uncultured Collinsella sp.
CGGCGTCGCCGGTGCGGAAGGTGACGTTGGCGATGGAGCGGCTGTCGGCCTGCGTGGCGCCATGGAACAGCTCGCTGTGCTCGAGCAGGTCATAGAGCAGGTTGGCCTTGGCCCAGTTGCGCTCGGCCATGGTTGCGAGCCCGCCGGTCTGCTCCACCCAATGGAACACCTTGCCGCATACGTAGATGCCAAAGGTGTTAGGCGTGTTGAGCATGGAGCCCTTGGCGGCCTGGGCCTTAAGGTCCATGTACTGCGGCGTCTGCGCAAAGGCGGGGCCGTCGGCGATGAGGTCGTCGCGCACGATAACCACGGTCACGCCCGCGGCGCCGGCGTTTTTCTGCGCGCCGGCGTAGATGAGCCCGTAGCGCTCAACATCGAGCGGCTGCGACAAAAAGCAGCTCGAGACATCTGCGACCAGCGGTACGTCGCCGCAAGCGGGCAGCTCGTGGTACATGGTGCCAAAGATGGTGTTGTTCTGGCAGATGTAAACGTAGTCGAGCCCGTCGCTCGCGGCCTCGGCGGCAATGCGAGCGTTGATGTCGGCCATGTCGGGGATGCGGTCGAAGTTGGTGTCCTCGGAGCTCGCGAGCAGCACGGCCTCGCCGTACTTGTCGGCTTCTTTGTATGCCTTGTTGGCAAAGTTGCCGGTCACGATGTAGCCGGCGCGGCCGCGGCGCATGAGGTTCATGGGGATGCCCGCAAACTGCAGCGTGGCGCCGCCCTGCAAAAACAGGACGCGGTAGTTGTTGGGGATGCTCAGCAGGCGACGCAGGGTTACCTCGGCGTCGTCGATGATCTGTTGGTACATGCTAGATCGATGGCTCATCTCGAGCACGGACATGCCGCAACCGCGGTAGTCCATCATCTCGTCGGCGATCTCGGCGAGCACGCTGGTAGGCAGCGCGGCCGGGCCAGCTGAGAAGTTGTGCACACGTGCCATCTTCTAGTTCCCCCTCGTAGTCGTTTGAACGTTCGGGATACTTTAGCACAGTGCAGCGTCAGGCGCGACCGCATCACAGCAAAACCCGAGCGCGCCGCTATGATTTACAGGATGGTTACATGGGGGAGGGCTTATCTCGAGGCTCGCATCCGATCCGCCTCGGCCTTCGCTTGTTTCCAGGGGCGCACACGACCGTTGGTGAGGTCGTCGTAACCATGAGCGATGGTACGTTGAATGTGATCTTCGCGTTCCTGAATGGTAGTTAGCGCGCGCGTCTGATCAGAAATAGGCTTTACGACAGGCATACGAAACTCCTTACATAGAAGCATATGTATAACTCTATGTTGAATATAGCGGAGGATGGCGTTGGGCGTGTGCGTGCCTGCATTCGTAAGCGCGTTTATCTGGCAAGTGTGATTTGGGGCGACCTCGTCAAAGCTTCTGAGCTGCGAAAATGACCGTTAACCGGATTTAATTTTGTTGCTCAACATTTGACACTCTGGGCGTGGTAACTTTTTTACCAACAGGTATGATTATTGTCATGTGCGCCGCGCCTGCCTGCCGGGTTGCGGCGCACTTGTGACAGCCTTTGACACCCTTGGAGCGTGTACTGTGGATGTAACCACAAAAAGCGTTCGGGGGGGGGGTGCTCACCCGCGAGCAATTCCTCCCGCATGAGATGCGCATCGTCGCTGCCCTTCGTATGCAGGGCGCAAGCGACGAGCAGGTCATTGTACGCGTAAAGAGCGAGAACCTCTTTCAATATCCCACGGAGCGCATGGTCGCCAACCGCGCAACCGTGTGCCTTCGCCGCCTTGACGCCATGGTGCCCACGGACGCCGTATGCGCCGCGCGCGGCATCGACCCCAAAACCGCCGTCGAGGCTGCGTCATCCCTAACCAGGCTCATGGCATCCGGCACTCCCACGCAGGCGGACCAGGCCATCTTCTACAGCATGATCTGCCGCTACGATATCGTGCGCGAGCTCGTGCTCGTCGAGGTAGGGGAGCGCCTACAAAACTTCGATTATGCCTTTACGGCGGTTGACCTCAACGCCTTTATGACACGCTTTACCACGGAGTATCCGGACGCGGCCCGCTGGAATGAGACCACGGTCAAGCGCATTAAGGGCTCGCTCCGCCAGACGCTCCGCCATGCCGGCCTTATCGGCGAGGGCCAGGGCCCGGAGTCCGAGCGCCTGTCACCACTCTTCCTCGATTCCGATGTCGAGCGAGCCTTGGTTCAGCTGGGCGAGCAGTCGCTTATCGCGGCCCTTACCGGCAGGGCGGTGATGTAGCGTGGCTCCCGTCAAAAGCGCCGTCGACCCTGTTATCACCCCGGCGACCGATCTCACCACCAATATCGGCATCCATTCCCGCAAGAGCGTCGTGGCGGCGCATGCCCGCTCCGAGCGCGCCTGTCAGGAATTTGAGCGCCGTGCGCAGCTTCTGCGCGAGTGTCTGTGCAGCGAGGACTTTTTGGCCAACAAGGGCATAGGCAATGAGATCGGCTTCCACACTTTTTGCTATGACCCCGCGCTGGAGTTTGAGGCGCGTGCATTATTTGACGCCCTTTCACGCGATGCCGAGGCCGACAAGCTTCCGTGCACGCTCAAGGTCGTGAACCTTTACGACGCCGTGCTGGCAATTCTCGAAAAGCGCCGTGTCCTCAAGGCTATCCCGCACCAAGAGGAGCGCCGCGGTACCCAGCGCGTGCTCGAGGACGTGGCCAAGTTCGCCTCGCCCGAGAAAGTCGCTGCGTACATCCTTGAGCAGACCGAGCCGCACGCGCCTGGAGACGTCGTTTTCCTCACCGGCGCGGGCGAGGTTTTCCCGTTCTTTCGCATACATACGCTTCTCCACTGCATGCTTGCGGATTTTGATGAGGTGCCTGTGGTCGCCGCCTATCCGGGCAGTTTCAACGGCTCTTCTTTCCAGCTCTTTAACCGTCTGCCGGCCGACAACTACTACCGCGCCATCGATATCTCGTAAGCACGGCTCCCCGCAGGCAAGTCCCTGCCGCCGGTAACAACCCTTTGCCATAACGTTCCCAAACCCAAAGGAGCACCCATGGACAACACGATCATTCGCGACCTCTTTGCTAAAGACATCAACCGCTCCATCAACGGCGTGGTCAAGGTCCAGGATTCAAAAGATGGGTCCATCCGCCAGGAGCTTGACGAGTACGTGGTGACGCGCGAGTTGCAGAGGCACTTTGCCACGTTCTTCAAGGCCTACGGCGATGCCATCGATGTGCCCACCGACAAGATCGGCGTGTGGGTCAGTGGTTTCTTCGGTTCAGGTAAATCGCACTTCCTCAAGATGCTGAGCTACCTGCTCGAGAATCGCCAGATCGGCGGTAAGAGCGCCATCCGCTACTTTGACGGCAAGATCGTCGACCCCATGGTCGAGGCTGCCATGGAGCGCGCCTGCTCGGTGTCCACGCAGGCCATCCTCTTTAACATCGATAGCAAGGCGGGCCAGTGGAAGCAGGGCGATACGGCTCCCACGGCGCTGCTTCGCGGCTTTGAGCGCATGTTCTACGAGGCGCGCGGCTTCTATGGCGAGGACCTAAAGCTTGCAAAGCTCGAGGAACACATCGATTCCCTGGGCAAGACCCAGGAGTTCCGCGAGGCCTTTGAGCGCGTCAACGGCGAGTCCTGGCTCCAGACCCGCGACACCTACAGCTACTTTGAGGACGACGTCGTCGAGGTGCTGCAGAGCGTGCTCGGCATGAGCGAAAAGGCCGCATGGAACTGGCTTGAGGGTTCTGAGGACGAGGTTTTGGCCCCCGATGTCTTTGCCAAAAAGGTCAAGGACTACGTAGACGCTCAGGCAGCGGCCCACGGCGGCAACTTCCGTTTGCTCTTTATGGTCGACGAGGTGGGTCAGTTTATTACAAACGACAAGGACCCAAGCCTTATGCTGAGCCTTCAGACCATCGTCAAGGAGCTGGGTGCCGCCTGCGGTGGCCGCGTGTGGGTGATGGTTACGAGCCAGGAGGCCATCGACAACCTGAGCCTGCCCGTGGGCAACGACTTTTCAAAGATCCAGGGCCGCTTCAATACCCGCCTTTCGCTCTCCAGCTCCAGCGTGGACGAGGTCATCCAGCGCCGTGTGATCGAGAAGACCGCGCCGGCGGCCGATATGCTTGCACAGGTCTACGAGCAAGACGCCGCCGTGCTTAAAAACAACTTTACCTTTGAGGGTGGCTCGCGCTCCGACCTTGCCGGCTACGCCAACTCCAAGGATTTTGTGGCCAGCTACCCGTTTGTGGGCTACCAGTTTAAGCTCCTGCCCGACGTGATGACCGAGGTGCGCAAGCACGGTGTCAAGGCCAAGCACATGTCAACGGGCGAGCGCTCCATGCTGAGCGCGTTCCAGGAGAGCGCTCAGGCCATCCAGTATGACCAGACCGGTGCACTCGTGCCGTTCTGGTGCTTCTTCGACACTATCTCCAAAGACCTTGAGCACGGCATCAACCAGGTGGTCGACCGCGCGGTCCGTGCGGCCGAGGACGCAAAGGGCCTTGAACCCTACGACGTTCAGGTGCTGAAGCTCCTGTACCTGATTCGTTACATCGGCTACGTTAAGGCCACGGTCGAGAACATCTCCATCTTCATGATCGACGACCTCGACGTGGACATGCGCGCCCTCAAGGACCGCGTCAAGGAGTCCCTTGCCCGCCTGGAGGGCGAGAACTACGCGGCACGCCAGGGCGATGCCTATAGCTTCCTCACCGACGAGGAGCAGGAGATAGCGCAGGAGATCGCACGCACTCCGGTCGATAACGCGCAGGTGATCGAGTCTATCAAAAAGCGCCTGTTCGACAGCATCTACACCGCGCGTAAACTCAACCGCGGGGCCAACGACTTTTCGTTTGACCGCTATGTGGACGGCTCAATCCACGGTGCCAGCATGGGCGGCATGGAGCTTTGCGTGGCGACTATGGCGAGCGATCTGGGCCGTGCGGACGATACCGAGCTGGCCTTGGCTTCTTCGGGCAAAGCCATCGTGGCTTTGAGCGACGAGGCGGATTATTGGGAGACGCTCGTCAACGCCGCCAAGATCCGCAAGTACGCCAAGACGCGAAATCTCCAGGAGCTTCAGCCGAGTAAGCGCCAGATCGTCGAGTCCAAGATGCGCGAGGCAGCCTATAACGAGAAAGAGGCCGATGTCCTTTTGAGCGAGGCCGTACTCCATGCACGTTGCGCGGTCAACGGCCGCATAATTGAGGTCCGCGCGGTCAAACCCGCTCAGGTCTTTGAGCAAGTGCTGGCGCAGCTGTGCGATGTGGTCTTTGAAAAGGCCGACTATATCGGCGCGCCGGTCACGAGCGATTCCGATATCCGCTCCACTCTGGCGGGCAACGTTCAAGCGGGGCTCGCTGGCATGGACGCGGGCAACACGCGTGCGCTCAAGGAGGTCGAGGACTACCTCAAAGTGCAGCACCAGCGCCACCTGGATACCGCTATGGGCGATATCCAGCGCAGGTACCAGCAAAAGCCCTATGGCTGGCGCGAGGTTGACATCGCAAATGTGGTGGCGCAGCTTGTAGTGGAGCAGCGCGCGCAGGTGCTGTTTGGCGGTCAGGCGGTTCAAGCTAACGACAGCCGCATGGTGTCGCTCCTGCGTAAGGATGCCGATAAGGCCCAGGTGCGTTTGCGCGTGCGCATGAGCGACCGGTTGCTGCGCGCCACGGGCGAGCTTATGCGTGACCTGTTTGATCTCAAGACCGTGCCCTCCAACGAGGATAAGCTCGTGGTCGAGCTCAAGGAGCGCCTTGAGGGCTTGCGTGAGGTGTGCGTCGCCATGGCACGCGACTACTACACGGGTATCAAGCCGGCCTACCCGTATCCCGGTGAGGACGAGTGCGAGAAGATGCGCTCGGAGGTGGTCGACGTTCTTAAGGACCAGAGCGATTCCGAGGCGTTCTTGACCACGTTCACCAAGCACGAGGACCGCCTGCTCGATGCCAAGGAAGACTTTGACAAGGTGGTTGAGTTCTTCGAGTCCAACCAACGAACAGCGTTTGACCACGCCAAGGATTTCTTGAGCCGCACCGAGGGCATCGAGTATGCCTCCGATGACATTCCCAACGCGGTGGAGAACGTGGCAAAGGTACGCGAGATCCTCAAAGACCCAAAGCCCTACGGCCGCATTAAAGACCTTCAGCCGTTGATGGCACCCGTCAAGGAAGACATCAAAAAGCACCTGGGCATTCGCCGCAACGAGTTCTTGTGTCGTATCGAAAACGACCTGCAGGATTTGCGGAAGCAGGCCGAGAGCCAAGAAGGTTTTGTCAAGCAGGCCAAGGATGCCATCGCGGACGCCAACACCAGGTATGAGTCGTTCAAGAACCGCGCCCATGGCGTCCAGAGCCTCAACGAGCTTAACGCCCTCGCGGCAAACTGGGAAAACTGGATCGTTGCTGCAACCAACAAGATATACGACGCCGTGGATGAGGCCCGCATGCGAATGGACAACGAGCGCCGCACCACCGAGGTCACGAGTACGGGTGAGGTGGTCAAGAAGATTTCCAACAAGGGCGCCGCATCGTCTGCGCCCGTGCCCGCGTCTAAGCCCCAGCGGAAGATCAAGACCGTGCGCCGCGCCGATTTGGCCAAGCCGAGTCGCCTCTTGTCCGCAGAGGACGTGGAGCGCTACGTGGACGACCTGCGCTCTCGCCTTATGCAGGAGCTCGCTGCAAACGACGAGATTCGTATCAACTAACTCGCGGAGCCACCGGTGCCAAAGCGAGCACCGGTGGTTTATGGCGTTTAGAAAGGCTCATCAACCATGAACGATTCTGCCCTTAAGAGCTTCTGCACCTGGGCCCGTACAGAGCTCATCAAAGGCGTGGAGGCACAGATGGTGCGCTACGGCATCACCGAACCTGCACCTTCGCCCGTTGGGTCCGAGACCGTCAACGGCCTGCCCCTAAGTCCTGCTGAGGTTGAGCAGCGTGACGAGCTGCTGCGCATACAGACGGAGGTGGGTCACGAGGCGCTGCGCGACCGAGCGGCCTACACCTGGTTCAACCGCATCGTGGCCATTCGCTTTATGGATGCACGCGGATGGCTCCCCAGCCGTATGCGCATGCTGAGTCGTGCGGACGGCAGCCATGGCAGCGAGGCCGTGGAGAACGCACTGGACGTGGAGATAGCGACGGCCGATACCGATCGCATAGCCGAGCTCAAGATGGCGGGCTTGGATGAACCGCTGTGGCGCTACCTGTTTATGGCTCAGTGCGAGGAGCTTGCCGATTGCCTGCCGGGCGTCTTTGAACGCGTGGGCGGTGCCATGGAGCTGCTGTTGCCCCAGGGCCTCATGATGTCCGACGGCGTGGTGGGCAAACTCAACACCATTCTCGCTGACGAGGACTGGCGCAAGGGCGTGACCGTTCTGGGCTGGATGTATCAGTACTACAACGCTGACGTCAAAGACGAGTTCTTCAAGGCAAAACGCAAAGCAGCGGCGGCGGACATCGCGCCCGCCACGCAGCTCTTCACCCCCGAGTGGATCGTGCGCTATATGGTCCAGAACTCGCTCGGCCGTCTGTGGATGCTCAACAACCCGGGGAGTTCGCTGCGCGAGCGCATGGAGTATTACATCGAGCCTGATACTGAGCACGAGGACTTCATCCGCATTTCGAGCCCCGAGGAGATAACCATCTGCGACCCCGCATGTGGCTCGGGCCATATCCTGGTCTATGCGTTTGAGCTGCTCTTTGCCGTGTACGAGGAGCGCGGCTACCGCGAGCGCGAGATCCCGGAGCTCATCCTGACCAAAAACCTCGCTGGCATGGAGATCGACCCCCGTGCGGCTCAGATCGCGGAGCTGGCGCTTGCCATGTGCGCCCGCGAGCACGATCGTCGCTTCTTTAGGCGTGGCGTTCGCGCCGACGTTGCCGTGCTCTCGAGCATCCCGCTAGGGGAGGACGAGCTGCCGGGTAACAAGAAGCTCGCCGAGGAGCTGAGTCATTTGGGCGAGATCGGTTCGCTGCTCAATCCCTCAGAGGACGAGATCGACGAGCTCAAGGCTGCCGCCGCGAGTTGTTCCGATGACCTTTTTGCCGCTACGGCCAAAACTAAGCTCGAAAGCGCTGCCGCCATCTGCGAGAAGCTGTCCCGTCGTTTTACCTGCACCGTTGCGAATCCTCCGTATATGGGCAGCAGCAGCTTTAATCCATTCATGAGCAAGTGGATCAAGAAGAACTACCCCGACGTGAAGAGCGACCTCTGCACGTGCTTTATCGAGCGCGGTTTTAACCTTGTCGAGGATAAGGGCTACGCCGCAATGGTTACCATGCAGAGTTGGATGTTCCTGGGCAGCTTTGAGAAGATGCGCTCTTCGATCATCGAGGGCAAGACGATTGTCTCGATGGCTCATCTCGGCCCCCGCGCATTTGACGCCATCGGCGGCGAGGTCGTCAACGTAACCGCCGATGTCATCTACAACGGCCGCGCGGCATACGAGGGCGCTTACGTGCGCCTCGTCGACATCAACGGCAGCGAGGCGAAGCGCCTCAAGCTGCTCGAGGCGATCCGAGATCCCGACTGCGGCTGGTTCTACCGCCGCGACGCCGACATCTTCAAGCAGATCCCCGGCGCCCCAATAGCCTACTGGGCTGGGGGCGGAATACTATCTGCATTTAAATCAAATCCAGCTGTTGGTACGCGCGCGTCGCTTCAAGCTGGAATCACAACGGGAAACAATGACTTATTCATTAGAGCTTGGTGGGAGGTCCAACTATCAAAGTTTGATAGGGAGTGCTCATCGATTAACGAGGTCCAAACCACAACGTGTTGGTATCCATGTAACAAAGGTGGTAGCTATCGCAAGTGGTATGGCAACCGAGATAACGTTATGAATTTCTCAGTCACTGGCCAACTGGAGATGAAAAAACAGTCAGGATTCCGCCCCGTCAGCCTTGATGATCAATTTAGGCCGTCGATCTCTTGGTCAGACGTTACGTCCGATCGCAATTCGTTTAGAGTCAACGGCGGACACAGTCTGTTTGAGCATGCTGGAAGTTGCGCATTTATTGCAGATGACAACCTGCTTCCGCTAATTGCCTACCTGAATTCATCCGCAGCATCTGTGATGCTCAGAATGATTAACCCAACTCTTAATTGTAATGCGGGCGTTGTGTCAAGGCTGCCGCTTCTTGGCCTTGGTGAAGAGGGCCGTATCTCTAGCATGGCTGAACTGGCTATCGAACTGTCAAAAACCGACTGGGACTCGTTTGAAACCTCCTGGGATTTTAAACGTCACCCCTTATTGTGAGTGATCAGCATGAGGTACATTCGCCGACTATTTATTTCTTTGGCTGTTTCAATTCCATGCTTAGTGGTTTTCACGCTACTGTTTAAAGCTCTTCTTGGATTTCTATCCGGCATTTGCTCGCTTCCGTTGCTCAACTCTTTATCGTCGGGGGATTTGTTAAATGGAGTCGGGACGTTTTCGGCAGTCATTATTGCAGTGGTCTCGTATCAGCACGACATAGAAACGAAGCAAGAAGAAGAGAGGTCTCGGAGCGAAAAGGCTAAGCCTCAAGTTGAGGTGGACAGTTTCGAGGAAGATTACGGATTCATTGTTTCGATTACCAATGTAGGTCCCCGGCCAATTCCGTCAATTATTGTGGAGGAAAAGCCAGTCGTATCTAATCTTGAGCCTGGAGATACCTGTCGTTTTGATTACATCGGTTTTGAGTCGTGTGAGTCGTATGAAGGCGAGGTTGAGGGCTCCAATTACGTTGTTTCAACGAGGACCTTTCGCGATGGGGTAAGCCTTTGGCTCTTTATGTATGACATTTTGGGTAAGGCTTGGATGAGTGAATATACGCTCGAGGAAGATGGTGCCCGGTTGTTGGACGGACCCTCCTGGGTGCTGTGAGAAAAGCTTGACTACCACATAAAATGCCCCTTTGAATCATTGTTTTTAATCCCCTACTACCTGGAAGGCGTTCCATGTCAACACTGCTCGCCGATAAATACGAGGCTCGCAAAGCCGAGGTTAACGCTCGCTTTGAGCAGCTTCGCGCTAACGAGGAGGAGCTCAACCGAATCTTTGCCAAGATCTACAACATGGAGGGGGAGGTGCCTATCGAGGTCGAGGATAAGTACGTGTCGGTGGCGCGCATTTTCGACACCGCCGACGAGATCCCCGAGAGCTACAAGGGCAACAAGTATGTGCGCACCAAGCGCGATGAGATTACCTCGCTCATGAGCTATGCCGTGGGCTGTATGTTCGGTCGCTATTCGCTGGATGTGGACGGTCTGGTTCTGGCCGACCAGGGCGCCACGGTCTCTGACTATCTGGCCAAGATGCCCAATCCCGAGAACGTGACCTTTATGCCAGATAGCGATAACGTGCTGCCTATCACCGATGACGAATACTTTGACGACGACATCGTGCGTTATTTTATCGACTTTGCGCGCACCGTGTATGGCGAGGAGACGCTTGAGCAGAACCTGACCTTTATTGCCGAGGCACTCGGCGGCAAGGGTACCTCGCGCGAGGTAATCCGCACCTACTTTTTGAAGGACTTCTTTAAGGACCACTGCCAGACCTATAAGAAGCGCCCCATCTACTGGCTGTTCGACAGCGGCAAGAAGAACGGCTTTAAGTGCCTTGTTTACATGCATCGCTACCAGCCTGACCTGTTGGCTCGCATCCGCACCGACTATGTGCATGAGCAGCAGGAGCGCTACCGTGCCCAGATCGGGTATGCCAACGATGCCCTTGTCAGTGCTGAGCGCGGCGAGCGCGTGCGCTTGGATAAGCGCATCAAAAAGCTCAACGACCAGCTCAAAGAGACCATTGCCTACGAGGAGAAACTGCACCACTTGGCAGACCAGATGATTAAGATCGACCTGGATGACGGCGTCAAGGTCAACTACGCCAAGTTTCAGGATGTGCTGGCGAAGATTAAGTAACTGCAGATACGGTAAGGATATTCATGCCCAAGATTGATGTAGAAGAACAGCTCAAGCTGCGATTTTTGCAGCCGTTGTCCTCATGCGCGCCGCGCCGTGTTGTGGTTTGGCACGATGCGGACGGCGAGTTTGCTCCTGAGTTTGAGCGATTGGCTGCCGAGGGTTTCGACGGCGTGGGGGCCGATGCCGGCGTAATGCCTGCTCACGGTGACTTTGAGCGCCCGGTGCGCTTTGTTGAGGCCTGCGAGGGCCGTATGTTTGCCGTCAAGAAGCTCATCAACCGCGATGACCTTGCGAGCGATATCTTGCTGTATCGCCGCTGCCCGCGCGGCAGGCTTGAGGGTGATTGGCTTGCCGATGTTGAGCTGTATGCCGATCGGTTCCAGGCTGACTATCTTTCGCTTTTGGCCGATCAGCTAGGCATCGAGAATATCGACGCCGTGCGCGAGAGCCTGCGCGAGCACAAGACGTTCTTTGATGCCAAGACACGCCGCGCTAAGTTTGCCGCGTGTGTTCCGCATGCCTCGGGCGCATCCGATATCGAACTCGGCATCCTTACGGTGATTTTTGGCGGTAAGGAGCTTGGTGACGCGCGCCCCGCGTTTGTGCTGCGTGGCTGTATGACCATGCTGCTGCACGAGGGTCCCGAGGCGCTGGCCGAGTTGATGGACAAGTACTGCGTGCGTGATGTGCTCTCTGCCTTTATGCTTCGCTGCTATGGGTATGAGGGACCGCTGTACGAGCGCGACTCATTGCTTATGCTTTCATCCCATGTGCTCCTTACGGCGGCGTCTACCGCGCTTCCCGAGGGAGCGCTCAAGGGACTCGAAAGCTATGTGGCTCCCGCCTACGGCCCCTATTGCCTTGAGGCGGTGCGTACGTGGGACCAGACCGCCGATACCCAGGCGTCGAGCGAGGACCTATTTGAGATTTGCCGTTTGGTTGAGGACGCCCGCGGACTCTTTGCACGGTTCGAGACCTTGCCGATCGATGTGCTGACCTCGCTTGATGTGTTTCCGTGCGTCAATGCTCATGTGCGGTAAAGTAACACACAACAATTTGATAGACAACAGCTCCCCTATTCCGAGTGTCAGATACAGCTATTTTTGATAACTGTATCTGGCAATTTTATTTTGAGGATTGACTATGATTATATATGTGTTATAATGTACTTGTACATTAAGTACATTGTAAAAGCAAAGGCGGTGAGTTATGGAAATCATCATCAGTAATAACGCCAACAAGCCGATATACGAGCAAATCACATCACAGATTAAAGCTATGATAATGAGTGGGGAGCTACAATCTGGAGACGCAATCCCCTCAATGCGGGCATTGGCAAAATCAATCCATGTAAGCGTCATTACTGTTCAGAAAGCCTATGAAGATTTGCAAAGGGACGGTTTCATAGAAACCACAGTAGGCAGAGGGAGTTTTGTCTCAGCACAAAACAAGGAATTTTATCAAGAAGAACAACAACGTATTGCGGAAGAACATTTGGAGATAGCCGCAGAAATCGGAAGAACAAATAACATTTCTTTGTCAAAACTAACTGAATTATTGACAATGTTTTATAAGGAGGACAGATGATATGAATTATGCTTTAGAACTGAAAGAAGTATCTAAAACTTACGAAAACTCTGACTTTGTATTAGACAAAGTTTCATTTACATTACCGACAGGAGCAGTCATGGGATTTGTAGGTGAAAATGGTGCAGGAAAAACCACAACAATCGGTTGTGTGTTGAATACTCTTTTCCGGAATTCAGGAGTAGTCCGGTTGTTTGGAAAAGAAATGACAGATGATGATATTGAACTTCGTGAAAATATAGGTGTTGTCTATGACGGTAATAATTTCCCCGACTACCTTACAGCTGGGCAGTTATCAGATATTATGCAGGGAGTATATCAGAAATGGGATAATGCCCTTTTCCAAAAATATCTCAATACATTTCACTTAAACAAAAGATCATGAAGGACTACATGGCGAGCGGCAGCTATGCGCGCGGCCGCGACCAGATCAACGCCGATGCCTCCATGGTCTTTGAGGGCAACATCAACGACACCGTGCAAAACGTCCTTAAGACCACACACCTGTTTGATCCGTTCCCGCCGGAGTTTAACAACGATTCGGCCTTCTTCGACCGTATCCACTATTACCTGCCGGGCTGGGAGATTCCCAAGATGCGCTCGAGCCTGCTGACCGGGCATTATGGCCTGATCACCGACTGCCTGTCGGAGTTTTGCAAGGAGATGCGCCGCAAGGACTTTACGCACCATATCGACCGGTATTTCCGCTTTAACAGCGACTTTAACAAGCGCGACGAGATCGCCGTGCGCAAGACCTTTAGCGGCCTTGCCAAGCTGCTGTTCCCCGATGAGGCCATGGACAAGGACGACGTGCGCTGGCTGTTGGACTATGCCATCGAGGGCCGTCGCCGCGTAAAGGAGCAGCTCAAGATTATGGCGGGCGTTGAGTTTATCGACGTTAACCTGGGCTATATGGATGCCGACAACCCGCAGGATGTGCACGTGGTGCGTGTGCCCGAGCAGAGTGAGGACACGCTGATTCCCGACGGGCCGCTGCTGTCCGGCCACGTGTTTGGCGTGGGCAGGTCGCAGGGCGGCGAGGTCGCCGTGTACAAGTTGGAGAACAAGGCCGTTGCCGGCGAGTGCAAGTTTAAGCACGAGGGCGTGGCCTTTAACAAGCCGGTGCGCGATACGCTGGAGGCCGCGTTCGACAACTTTGTGAACCTGGCGAACCGCGTGGCGCCGGGCATGCACATTGGCTCCAAGGATTACCTGCTGTTCTACAACGACCTGCAGAGCAAGGGCCTGTCCGAGGAAGTTTCGCTCGCCGAGTTTGTGGGCCTGTGCTCCGCGGCGTGCAACCGCCTGGTGATGCCCGCGTTGGCGATTCCGGGCATCTTGCGCATGTCGGGCTCCATGGACGAGATCCGCGGGCTCGAAGACATTATGCGCGTGGCCAAAAACGCCGGTGCCAAGCGCGTGATTTTGCCGCTGAGCGCCATCGCGGGCCTACAGAGTGTTTCGTCCGAGATTATTTCGGGCTTGAGCCCGGTGTTCTACATGGATGGCGACCCGGTTGATGCCGCGAAGAAGGCACTGGATTTGTAGGAGTGCGGGCGTGCGGGGCGTCCGGTGTTCGGGTGCCCCGCGAGCATGTTGGTGCGTAGTGCGTGAGGAGGCCTGCCGTGGTGGACGAGCGTTGCGTTGGCGAGTTGCTCGACGGGCTGTTTAGCTTTGAATCGGTAGCTAAGCGTCAGACGGCGCTTGAGCAGTACGATCGCGGGGAGCTGGTGCGCAAGGCGCGCTCTCGTGAGCTGCTGGGTGTGCTTAGGGGCGTCGAGGCTGCCGAGCACGCTGCGCGCGAGTCTGCCGTGCGGGCTGTTGACGGGTATGTTCGCCGTGTCGAGGGCGCGGCCCTTGCGCGCGCTCGCAAGCAGGCGGGTGTTGTGGGCTCGCTGCAGATGGAGCGCCGCTATGCTGCCTTTTTGCGCATGGAGGACAAGGCCGAGTTGCTGACACGACTGGAGCAGACGTTTGCGTTTATCGAGGTAAAACTGCGTGCCAATACGGCGGTCAAGGTGCACGCGGCGTACGATGCTGCGGGGGCTATGGTGCTGCAGGACGTGGCGCGCCTGGGTGACGTGCGCGTTGTGGATGCCGTGCCCCTGGATGTCGACCTGCTGTGTACACAGCTGGAGCAGTTGCGTTGTGCCGCCGACGCGACGGACCTTGCGGGTATGATCACGGCGACGTTTGAGTCCGAGCTGAGTGCGACAGGGTCGCAGGGCGCCGGCGGGTTTGCGAGCGATGTTGTTGACGATGTTGCTGGTGACGTGGCGTTGGAGCGTGAACTTACCAACGTGCGCGGCGCTGCGCAGCGAGCGCGCTTGGCGGCGCAGGCGTATCGGGCCGAGCGCGCCGCTCGCGTTGCGGGGAGCACGGTGGATCCGGTATTGCTGCCCGAGTCTGCGTGCGTTGCGTGCGAGACGGCGTGTGATGCCGGGGAGCTTTCCGAGTTGCTCGATCAGGTTAAGAAGTCGTTTGAGACCTACCGTCGTGTTGTTGCCGACGGCGGGTTGTTCTGTGCGTTTGGCTCTGGCTCGCCGCATGGGATTTGCAGGGGCTCGAGCTATTTCGACTATGACTCTCGGCTTGACGAAGACGTGCTGGTGGGCGAGTACGACGGCGCTACCAGGCACGATGTTCGGCGTGAGGTTCCGATTCCCGAGCTTGTGGATGAGGCTTCGACTGATGGCGGCGACACGCTCGAGGTTGCCGTGGCGCGCATGCGCGAGTTTAATGGGCGTCGCTACGATGGTGTGCTGGATGAGGATCCTGCGTGCCATGTAAATGCGTTTTGGTATGGACTCAAAAAGCTCAGCCAGTATTGCGAGGCAGCCGTGCGTGTGGACGAGCGTGCTTGGGATTGCTTTATCGATAAGGTTCAGTTCGCCTACGATGAGCCCGTGGGGCGCCTGGCCGCGCAGATGGACGACAAGCAGGTGGCAGCTTTTGTCGCCGCCGTGGATGCGTTCGGCGCTGATGAGTAAGGGCCTGGTTTGGCGGGAGGTTTCACCATGAAGATCGAAGTTGATGTAGATCAGCTGCGCGAGAGCCTGCGCGACCGTGCGGGGTCTGCGGCCGGCGTGGGCTTTCCGGCTGCCATGCTCGAGGTAGTGGATATCGAGGACGAGTCGCCCCAAGAGCTCCTAGCCCGAGCCGAACGCGAAGGCCTCGACCTCCGCGACTTTGCCGTCGATGATGACTGCGGAGCGTCTGACGACTGGTAACCCCGGGTCAGTTCATCCTTTTCTTCCTGAGATATAAGAGAAATCCCTTTTTGAACGTCCTTCGGGTTCCAAAAAATAGCCGATCAGTCTTGGTTTCTTCCTTGCTGTCAAACTTGATAGCCGTTAGCTCGATCGTGCAGATGTAGTCGGCAACTTGGAATAGCCGGTAGGCTCGCGGCGTGGCTTCTCGGTATACGATGACGTCCCTTGCTAGAACGTACTCGAGTGCCGAATGGATGACCTCCGTTACGATCGGTTGACCGTTGTCGTAGTAAATCTTAACGGTGTCGTATCGCTGGAAGAATTCCAGATGGTCAAAAAGTTCAACCGTGAGGTCTCGCCTCATTCTCTCCGCGAGACCGTTTTGATTGCCGGCGAATTCGCTCATTCGGTATTGCAGACAGAGATAGCGTATGGGGAGATGCTGAATGAACGCGCGAAATGCGCTCAACATGTGCCTTCGCTGCTCCTTGGGAAGATCTTTGTAGTCGCCGTTTCCATTCAGTAGGGGTCCTGCATGAAAAGGCGTATTGGGAAGCGAGGACTGCGACAGGGCGCGCTCGTAGCGGTCAATGCGTTCAACGATTGCATCGTTTTGATCGTGAAAAACGAGGGTGACGAGGTAGTAGTTGGAGACGCCTCCGAGGTCGCCAGATTCGTCAACAAAGACGGAGAGTTCGCTCATGATGGGCCTCCATTTTTGCAAAAAAATGCCGGGGGTAAGACCCCGGCTCTTGGAGGCCCCTCTTTTGGAGGGAACCGTATTCTTTATACCATGAGATAAGGGGTGCTTTCAAGTAATATTATAATAAGCAAACATATGTTCGTCAAACTACCTGCGAAAAGTCCTTAGCCGTCCAGAGGTGGGTAGAGCGGCTCGTAAATTGCTGACGCAATGGGCCGGCGTTTTCCCGAGAAGTATTTAGTCTTGACTCGCATAAAAAATGCCGGGGGACATCCCCCGGCTTTTTTCATTTCGGTGTCAATTCAAATGTTTTTCAATCCATCCCCTCAATAAGTTGCGGTGAAATAGGGACTGAAATGGCTGTTCAGAGGCCTATTGGGGGTGCGGACAGAAAGTTGGACCGTGAAGCGGTCCGGACTGGAGGTTCGCA
>UQVT01000023.1 GCA_900544465.1 uncultured Collinsella sp.
GGCAGCCCCTTCGGCCATCAGGGTGCAGCCCCGAGCATCCCGCAGACCGAGGACGAGGCCAAAGCCCTCATCCGCAGCGTCTTCGGTCAGTCCACCATCTTCAAACCGGTGGAGTAGCTGCGCAGGCGGGTATGCTGCTCAAGAAGAGATCTCTTTGCCCGGGCGCATCTGTATTTCGGACATGTGTAATGTGGTGCCGCGTATATCGCATTCGAGCAGACAGGTGCGTGACGGTCGGCCTAGGATGCTGAGGTCGATACGATACGTCGCATGGCTGTCCGTGTATTCGGCTTGCTCGGCGTTGACGGTTGCTCCGATTGTCAATAAAGAGCCTAGTTCGGCATCGACAATCTTGGAGTCCTTTATCTTGACCTTGAACTCTTGGTAGAGGGACGGGCTGTTGTAGTAAATGGTTCGGGTTCCGTCGGTGCACTCATCGGTCGCTTCCCATTTGACGACGGGCTGGTCCGAGCTGGCTATCAGTAGTTCTGCTCCAAAGGCTATAGCATGGGTGATGACAACCAGTAATGCCCAGCCGACAAAGAGATAGAGAACCACATATGCAACGGGGTGTTTTGAGCGGATGTTTTGGAGCGCGTCGGGGGCATTCATGGGGGCACCTCCAAATTGCTGTCTGTGACAATCAAATTATACCTTGCCATCATGAGCGCCGCCTCGAGCAGCGGTTCGGCATTTTGTTATCTAGCTGGATGCAGAAAATGTCGGATTCCGGCTCTACAAGATTTAGCTTTCAATATTATACAGATGCGAATTATTCAACTTCGCATAATCTTTGGGTGCGGCTTGCACTCCAGGACATGTATATCGACTGAGGTAGCGTGTCCGCCCCGCTCGCTGGCCTCGCGCCGTGGTACGATTTTTGAGTTTGAAAGTCCCGCCGTGCTCCGGCTGCCCTTGCAGCTTGTCGCGCGGCCGCACGTAAAGGAGCCATCATGGCCGGTATGAACATGCAGCAGATGATGAAGCAGGCTCGCAAGATGCAGGAGCAGCTTGCCGCCGCGCAGGAGAATCTCAAGTCCCAGACCGTCAACGCCTCTGCCGGCGGCGGCATGGTCAAGGTGACCGTTAACGGCGAGATGGAGCTCGTCAACCTCACCATCGATCCCGATGCCCTCGATCCCGAGGACGTCGATATGCTGCAGGATATGATCATGGCTGCCGTCAACGAGGCCGTCCGCGGCGTCAACGAGCTCGCCAACAAGCAGATGGGCGCCATCACCGGCGGCCTCAACATTCCGGGCATGCCGTTCTAAGACACGCATATATATGAGTGCGAATCACAGCCTGCAAAAACTGCTCGATGAGCTGGGCCGCCTGCCGGGCATTGGTCCCAAGTCGGCCCAGCGCATCGCCTATTACCTGCTCGAGGCCGATGCCGAGGAGGCCCGCCGCCTGGCCGAGGCCATCCTGGAGGTCAAGCAGGAGGTCCACTTTTGCAGCCGTTGCTTTAACTACGCCACGGCCGACGAGTGCTCCATCTGCCAGGACCCGATGCGCGATACCACTCGTATTTGCGTGGTGGGCGAGCCGCGCGACGTCCAGGCGATCGAGCGCACGGGCAGCTACCACGGCCTGTACCATGTGCTAGGCGGCGTGATCAGCCCCATGGACAAGATCGGTCCCGAGCAGCTGCACATTCGCGAGCTGCTGGCACGCTTGGGCCACGAGGACATCCATGAGGTCATCATCGCCACCAACCCCAACATCGAGGGCGAGACCACGGCGAGCTATCTGGCCCGTACCATCAAGCCGTTGGGCGTCGAGGTGTCGCGTCTGGCAAGCGGCCTTCCCGTGGGCGGCGACCTGGAGTATGCCGACGAGCTTACGCTTGGCCGCGCCATCGAGGCCCGTCGCGCGATTTAGGTGGCGAGCCTGCTCCTGCCGTATGTTTTCCTCGCGACGCACGGGGTAGTCATAATTTCCCTGTGCGACTGTAAGTTTGTTGTGCAACAAAGATGCTTTGTATCCGCTTATCGCATGGATGCTTCCACTCGCATCCTTAATTTGCTCATTCGTTGCGCAACCTTTTGGGTTCGCTTATACACTCAAATATGGATTCGAATGAATGCGCCGCTCCCGAGCGGCGTGTTTTTGTTGGAGGAGAACGCATGCGGCCCGGTGGCACTCAGACAAAGCGCGGCGCCGCGGTGCGCATGCGATGCCGACTGGGCTTGGCTCCGCGGGCGTACGCACTGCTATCGTGCTCGTTGGTGCTGGTCATAGCTGGCGTTTCTGCCTATGGCATGACCGTGCCGTCCATGATACAGGCGCATGCCGCACGCGAACCGCGCGTGGGGCATGAGGTCAAAAGTGATCTGGGCACCACGACTGGATATGCTTGGGCAAGTGTGGTCGGGCATATTGTGTTTGGCACCGACGATGCGGACGGCGCCGAGGTCCCGGACAACGAAGTCACGCTTGCCAATGGCAAAACCATCGTGCTCACCAACACCAAGATCATCGATCGGTTGTCCAACAATAGCGTGGCGGCAACGGTGAATAAGGTCGAGCAGCAGAAGGGGCAGGACGCCCAGCAGTCCGGAAAGCCCGGTAGCTCGGATACTTCTGGCTCCGGCTCGGATTCATCGAGTTCGGGCGGCGGCTCTGGGTCGGGTTCCTCTACCGGAGGGTCTGGAAACGGCGGCTCGACGGGCGGCAACACTGACAACGATACAAACTCCGGTGGCCTTTCCGCTGCTGAAGAAGAGAGCATTCACAGTTGGCTTGTGACCAAGTACAACATGCTCGGCGGCTATGTTTCTCGTGCCAATGACGTGGTCTCGACCTATAACTCTACGGGAGATCCCAGACCGTGCGACAGCCTGGCGAATGACATGTTTGCCATCCGTGCTGAGTTCGGTCGACAAAGGTTCTCGACCGAATCTAAGTGGTATCAGCAGTATGCCAATCTGTGGGGCTGTTACACCAACCTATGTCAATGGGTCGGCCATTACGGCGATGATGACGTCGCGCTCGGTAACTTCAACAATAACGTGGCGGCGCTTGCCCTATGATGACCGATCTTGCATCCACCACACCACAATCGCTCGGTCGCGATCCCATGGTCGGCCTGCGCCTGGCGCGTGTCGACGGGTTTGAGCCGGCCATTGCGCTCGGTCAGGACGAACTGCCTGCCTATCTGCGTCGTTTTACGATGCTGTTTGCCGACGATGCCACCATGCGCCGTGGCGGTATCGGCCGCGTGACGCGTGCCGTCAACGCCCAAGGCGAGGCCGTGGCACTCAAGCAGCTCATCTTGCCGACGCGCGATGAGTTCGACGACGATGCCGCTCACGAGGCGCTGGTCGCCAAGTTCAAGGCGGCGTTTCGCGAGGAATACGAATGCCATCGCGCCCTTTCGGGCCTTAAGGGCTTTCCCCGCCTCTATGGCTGGGGCGAGGTCGACGGTGTGCCTGCAATTGTCATGGAATGGGTCGAGGGCGAGACGCTTGCCCGCTTGCGTTCGCGACTCGCCGTGGACGATGCCGGACGCCTGTCGCCGCTTGTGGCGGCGCGTCTGGGTCGCGACCTGTTCGATCTGCTCTGCCGTATGAGCCTGGTGGGTGAGGGCTTTGTCCATCGCGATATCTCGCCCGCTAATATTATGGTGCGCACGGCGCGTCTACCGCTTGACCGGCAGCTTGCCGAGGGCACCTTTGACCTGTGCCTGATCGACTTTGGCTCGTCGCTGGCGCTTGAGCCTGCGTCGGCCGTGGCCGGTACCGGCGGCAAGGCATCCTTTACCGAGCGCTATGCCACGCTGCGTCGCGCGACGGTTGCCTATGCCCCGCCCGAGATGCTCACCGACGATATTCCCGATCTGCGCGCTTTGCGTATGTCGCCGGCGATCGACGTCTATGCCGCGGCAAGCACGGTTTACGAGCTCATTGCCGGCGTCGCGCCATACGAAGCCGCGCCGAGCACTTCGGGCACCTCGGGTTCGCGCAAAAAGACGCGCGACATCGCGAGCCCCTACCGTCTCAAGATGGACGCGCGGCCCGACTATCCCATTGGTGCCCATGCGCCCGGTTGTGATTTGACTCAGCTGCTTCGTCGTGAGCCCGATGTGGCGCTCGCCGCGGCCGAGCAGGCCCAGCAGCTAGGGCTTGAGCCGGATTCCGAAGAGCTACGCGATGCGCTGGCGTTTGTCGATGCCCAGCTGTTCGACGTGGTGATGGCCTGTCTGTCCAGCCATCAAAAAGATCGTCCCGAGCCGGCGGCGGTCGAGGCGGCGCTCTCAGCGTTTTGTGACCACTATGCGCAAAATGTCGGCCGTTCGCTCCGCGGCGAGCCGCTCACGCCGTGCCCCATGGATGCGTCTGGCCGCGCGGTTCGTCGCGCGCTGATGGTCGGCGCGACGGTCGTCTGTGGCGTGGTTTGGGCTGTGATCGTGGTTTCGGCCGCGCTGCTGGCGTCGGGCGCTCGCGTGACGGCGACTTTGGGATCGCTCGTGTGGTCTGGGTCGCTACCGGGTATTATTGCCGCACTGGCGTTGGCGCTGCCAGGCATAGCCGGCGTTGCCGCGGGGGCGCTTGCGCGCGATCGGCGCTCGGGCTTCCTGCAGGGTGTGCTTGCGCTTTCTGCCTGCGAGGTTCCGGTGCTGGTTGTGGCTGCATGTAGCGTATTTTCCCAACGCGCCGTGATGGGCGGCCTTGTTGCCGCTCTGGTTGCAACCTATACGCTTACGTGGTTTTTGCTTGCGATGGGCTTTGCCTTTGAACTTCCCGTTTCGGCACCGCGACGCACAAAAGCCCAGATGGCGACTCCGCTTGCCGGTGGAGCCGCAGCTGCCCGTACTTTTGGCGGACCTGTCGAAGTATCGTCCGATTCTATTTCTACGACTAAGGAGGCCTAGGTCATGGCATCTCAAGTTGAGCTCACCCCATGCGGGGCCATGTTTGACATCTTTAAGCGCGCGGCGCATCTGAGCCATATCGAGCTGTGCGGCTTGGTGCTTTCGTCCCGTCCGCTCGCCGACGGCCGCAGCCCGCAGAGCCGAGCCGCCGATCGCTCTTGGGTTTCCCGCTTTATCGTTCGCGCGCCGGTCGGCACGCTTCAGCATCGCTACTTTGCCGAATACGGTACCTCGGCTGCGCGTATTATGTCGCAACTGGCCCTGCGCCAGCGCAATCCCATGGACTCCACGGCTGTGATCAATATGGTGTGCGGTCCTGCAGGTGAACCGATGGTACGCGCGCTCGAAGAGTGCCACCAGGACACGAATCTCTATCGCAACGCGCTCGATCGCCTGTCCCAGGCGGCGGAACTCATGCCCGCCGAGCGCGCCGAGGCCGTGCTGGTGCTGTTTGTCGCCGTCGGTTGTTCGGCGGATGTGCGGTCCTCGGTGAACTATGCCATCGACTACGCGCACGCGACCTGTGGCGGAGGCACATCCACGCCGCGTTCGCTTGGCATGTCGATGACCGCGGGCGAACGCGAACCCGCCCCGGCGCACCCCTTGGGCTTGCTGCGCGTACAAAACAGTTTTGTCGTGAGCGCCCCGCGCTGGATTCAGCCGAGTGAGCAGGGTGTTGAGATTGGCGCGCTGGCCACTGGCGAGGGCGATATTACCGACGTCGGCGACGATGTCTCGGCCCGCCATGCCCATATCTGGTGCGATGCTCAAAATATCTGGCACGTCGAGGACTTGTCGTCCACCAACGGAACCGTGGTGGTAAACGGGGCCACGCGCGTCTGCATTCAGGTCGAACCCGGCCGTTCCGCCCAACTCAATCCCGGCGACGAGCTCAAGCTCGGCGAATCCACTACCTACGCCATTCTCTTCGGTGCCCTCTAGCCGGCAGATAGGGACGTTCCTTTTCTGCCGGCACTTGGGGACACTCCTTGGCGCACCAGAGCCGGTCGCCCAGGGATGGAGGGGCCATTTTGGCCCTTGGCAGTCACCCAAGGTAAACCTTTACCGCCCGCCTATATTTGCCGAAATTACACTTGACGGCGGGGTACAATAAACCCGCATGCGGATTTCCGTTGCGGGCGCTTCCCATCGCCGGGGCGTGCCCGGGAGCATCCGGCATGCGGCCTTTGCGGCGCTCGGTCATGTGCAAGACGGGTAGCTGGGCTTGTGGAGCGCGTGCAGCCCTCCTCGCCTCGGCATGCCTTCTCTCCACGCCATGTACCTGCTGCTGAGCCTGCCTGCCAGATGATTGGAAGCAACAGCGAAAATTCCATCACGCCAACATCCCGGCGATCGCCGGGGCCTGTATACCTATATGAGAGGAGAGGGGTATATGGCGCGTAAGTTTAAGTCTATGGACGGCAACGAGGCGGCCGCATATGTTTCGTATGCGTACACCGAGGTAGCGGGAATCTATCCCATTACGCCGTCCAGCCCGATGGCCGACCATGTCGACCAGTGGGCGGCCCAGGGTCGCAAGAATATCTTCGGCACCCCGGTCAAGGTCGTCGAGATGGAGTCCGAGGCAGGTGCAGCCGGTACCGTTCACGGTTCGCTGGGCGCCGGTGCTCTGACCACCACCTACACGGCTTCTCAGGGTCTGCTCCTGATGATCCCGAACATGTACAAGATCGCGGGCGAGCAGCTCCCGGGCGTCTTCCACGTCTCCGCGCGTTGCGTCGCTTCCCACGCCCTGAACATCTTTGGCGATCACTCCGACGTCATGGCCTGCCGCCAGACCGGTTTCGCCATGCTCGCCGAGGGCAACGTCCAGGAGGTCATGGACCTCTCGCCGGTGGCTCACCTTGCCGCCATCGAGGGCAAGACCCCGTTCCTTAACTTCTTCGACGGCTTCCGCACCAGCCACGAGATCCAGAAGGTCGCCATGTGGGACTACAAGGATCTGGCCGAGATGTGCGACATGGACGCCGTCCAGGCTTTCCGCGATCACGCGCTCAACCCTGAGCACCCGCATACCCGCGGTAGCCACGAGAACGGCGACATCTTCTTCCAGAACCGCGAGGCCTGCAACAAGGTCTACGACGAGCTTCCCGCCGTCGTCGAGGGCTACATGAAGAAGATCAACGAGAAGCTCGGCACCGATTACGGCCTGTTCAACTACTACGGCGCTCCCGATGCCGACCGCGTCGTCGTGTGCATGGGCTCCTTCTGCGACGTGCTCGAGGAAGTCATCGACTACCTCAACGCTCACGGCGAGAAGGTCGGCCTGGTCAAGGTTCGCCTGTTCCGTCCGTTCTCCATCAAGCACTTTGTCGACGTTCTCCCCGAGACCGTCCAGAAGATCGCCGTCATGGACCGTACCAAGGAGCCGGGTTCCATCGGCGAGCCGCTCTACCAGGACGTCGTCTCCGCTCTCTACGAGGCCGGCAAGACGGGCATCAAGGTCGTCGGCGGCCGCTATGGCCTGGGCAGCAAGGACACGCCTCCCGCGTCCGCGTTCGCTGTCTTCGAGGAGCTCAAGGCCGACGAGCCCAAGCGCGAGTTCACCATCGGCATTGTCGATGACGTGACCAACCTGAGCCTGCCCGAGGCCGAGGATACGCCCAACACCGCAGCCCCCGGCACCATCGAGTGCAAGTTCTGGGGTCTGGGTGGCGACGGTACCGTCGGCGCCAACAAGAACTCGATCAAGATCATCGGCGACCACACCGACAAGTACGTCCAGGCCTACTTCCAGTACGACTCCAAGAAGACCGGCGGCGTCACCGTCTCGCACCTGCGCTTTGGCGATTCTCCGATCCGTTCGCCGTACTACGTGACCAAGGCCGACTTTGTCGCTTGCCACAACCCCAGCTACATCGTTAAGGGCTTCAAGATGGTCCGCGACGTCAAGCCGGGCGGCACCTTCCTGGTCAACTGCCAGTGGAGCGACGAGGAGTTCGCCGAGCACATGCCCGCCGTGGCCAAGCGCTACATCGCGAACAACAACGTCAACGTCTACCTGATCGACGCTATCGACCTGGCCGCCAAGGTCGGCATGGGCAAGCGCACCAACACGGTGCTCCAGTCCGCCTTCTTCGCGCTGGCCAAGGTCCTGCCCGCCGAGGACGCCCTGCAGTACATGAAGGACGCGGCTACCAAGTCCTACATGAAGAAGGGCCAGGCTATCGTCGACGCCAACCACAAGGCCATCGATGCCGGCGCTACCGCCTTCCGTAAGTTCGAGGTTCCGGCCGACTGGGCTACCGCCGAGGATGCCGCTCCCGTCGAGCTCTCCGAGGAGACCAAGTCCGCTATCGCCCAGCAGGTCAAGAACCTGCTCGAGCCCATCGATCGCATGGACGGCGACAGCCTGCCCGTTTCCGCCTTCGTCGATTGCGCCGATGGCCAGTTTGAGCTGGGCGCCTCCGCATACGAGAAGCGCGGCGTCGCCGTGGTCGTTCCCCACTGGGACGAGACCAAGTGCATCCAGTGCAACCAGTGCGCCTACGTGTGCCCGCATGCCACCATCCGTCCGTTCGCGATGACCGAGGACGAGGCTGCCGCCGCGCCCGAGGCTACCCGCACGCTCGACGCCATGGGCCCCAAGGCCAAGGGCATGAAGTTCACCATGGCTGTGTCCCCGCTCGACTGCATGGGCTGCACCAACTGCGTCAAGGTTTGCCCCAAGGGCGCCCTCGAGATGGTTCCCACCGAGCAGGAGATGGACCAGCAGCCCGTTTGGGACTACATGGTCGAGAACGTCTCCGAGAAGAAGGAGCTCATCGCGGCCAACGTCAAGGGCAGCCAGTTTAAGCAGCCCTACTTGGAGTTCTCCGGCTCCTGCGCCGGCTGCGCCGAGACCGCCTATGCACGTCTGGTGACCCAGGTTGCCGGCGACCGCATGTTCATCTCCAACGCTACCGGCTGCTCTTCCATTTGGGGCAACCCCGCTGCCACCGCTCCTTACTGCAAGGACAAGGACGGTCACGGCCCGGCGTGGAACAACTCCCTGTTCGAGGACAATGCCGAGCATGGTCTGGGCATGGCCGTTGGCTATGAGGCCGTTCAGCACAAACTGATCGCCGCTACCCAGGACATCATCGCTGCCGATGGTCCGTCCGACGAGCTCAAGGCCGCCGGCCAGGCTTGGATCGACTCCGTCAACGACGCCGAGGCCTCCAAGACCGCTGCCGCTGCCTACGTTGCCGAGCTCGAGAAGTGCGGCTGCGACGCTTCCAAGGCGATCCTCGCCGACAAGGCTTACCTCACCAAGAAGTCCTTCTGGATTTTCGGCGGCGACGGCTGGGCCTACGACATCGGCTTCGGTGGCCTGGACCACGTCCTGGCTTCCGGCCACAACGTCAACGTCTTCGTCTTCGACACCGAGGTCTACTCCAACACCGGTGGTCAGGCCTCCAAGGCCTCGAACCTGGGCCAGGTCGCTCAGTTCGCCGCTGCCGGTAAGGTGACCAAGAAGAAGTCTCTGGCCGAGATTGCCATGAGCTACGGCTACGTCTACGTGGCGCAGGTCGCCATGGGCGCCAACCCGGCTCAGACCCTCAAGGCCATTCACGAGGCCGAGGCCTACGACGGCCCGTCCCTCATCATCGGCTACAGCCCCTGCGAGATGCACTCCATCAAGAAGGGCGGCATGCAGAACTGCCAGGCCGAGATGAAGAAGGCTGTCGAGTGCGGTTACTGGAACCTCTTCCGCTTCAACCCCGAGGCTGCTGCCGGCAAGAAGTTCTCGCTCGATTCCAAGGAGCCCGCGGGCGGTTATCAGGAGTTCCTGATGAACGAGGCCCGTTACGCTTCGCTGACGCGATCCTTCCCCGAGCGCGCCGAGGAGCTCTTCAAGGAGAATGAGCAGGCCGCTATGGACCGTTATCAGCACCTGCTGAAGCTCAAGACGGTGTACAACGAGGCCTAGGTCTCCCACCGCAGGATCTGAGGGCTAACCTTCGCGGACGTCCTCGGACATGAAAGAACCCCCGCTGCGCACTACGTGCGGCGGGGGTTCTTTCGTCCTGCGGAGTGTCCGCGAAGGTTAGCCCTCAGATCCTGCTACGACTACGTCCTCGGATTGTGTGGGCGGATGAAGGACGTGGTTGTGGGGGGGCTTTTGTCCCCTTCGCTGTTTCGCGGCTTTGCCGCGAAACCTCGCGCCACTTTGGAGATAGATGGGGGACTTGGCTGTTGCCGCCTTTTCGGAGCTCTTCTTTATTCCTTATGCTGGATGAAAAGCCCCATGTTTTTGCAGGGGTGCATACTCGTCTTATAAGTGCATAGAATCTCGTATAGTGCGAGTAAGATTTTGCGCTGTCCGTTTTGTGTTTAGCAAAGATATAGTTTGCATAATCCGGTCTAATCCCCGCTCTATTTAAATAAAGTCGCACGTAAATGGCGTAAACGTGTCTGAGCTGGGGTTCTGTACGCTGAGCGGACAAAAACGACCGTTCACCGTTCCGCTATTTTCAAAATGAATAAAATGAGCGATAAAGAGAATATAAACCTTAATAAACTCGCGTATCGCACGGACGCAGGTTATTAATGGGTTGTAGGCCTTTTACAGAAAGGATTCCAGCAATGTCTAAGCCTCTTGGCAAGCCCGATCGTATCGTCGTCGCCCTTGGCGGCAACGCCCTCGGCAACAACCCCGTTGAGCAGATCGAGGCCGTGAGCAACACCGCTCACGCTCTTCTCGGCCTGATCGAGCAGGGCAACGAGATCATCATCACCCACGGCAACGGCCCGCAGGTCGGCATGATCCAGAACGCCTTCGCCGCCGCCCACGACGCCATCGGCACTCCCGAGATGCCGCTGCCCGAGTGCGGCGCCATGTCCCAGGGCTACATCGGCTATCACCTGCAGCAGGGCATTGGCCGCGAGATGCACAAGCGCTATAAGCGCTGGCACGCCGCAACCGTCGTCACCCAGATCGAGTGCGACCCGGACGATCCCGCGTTCAAGAACCCGACCAAGCCGATCGGCCCCTTCTACACCGAGGAGCAGGCCAAGGAGTTCATGGCCGAGGACCCCTCCAAGGTCTTCGTCGAGGATTCCGGCCGCGGCTGGCGTCGCGTCGTCGCTTCCCCCGATCCCAAGAAGATCGTCGAGGCTGACTCCATCCTCAACCTGCTCGACAACGAGTTCATCGTCATCGCCTGCGGTGGCGGCGGCATCCCCGTCGTCCGCGACTACGAGAACAAGGGCTGCTACAAGGGCGTTCCCGCCGTCATCGACAAGGACCTGGGCGGCGAGCTGCTGGCCGAGGACTGCGACGCCGACGTCCTGTTCCTGCTGACCGCCGTTGAGCATGTCGCCATCAACTTTGGCAAGCCCAACCAGGAGGAGCTCGAGGACATCACCGCCGACGAGGCCGAGCGCCTGGCCGACGAGGGTCAGTTCGGCAAGGGTTCCATGGAGCCCAAGGTTCGCGCTGCCATCAAGTTCGCGCGTTCCCGCAAGGGCCGCACCTGCATCATCGGCGCCCTGGACAAGGCCGCCGAGACCATGGCTGGCCTCTCCGGTACCCGCATTCACGAGTAGTCTCTACTCTGTTGCCTCTCTCGTGGGCGCCAGGCAAAGCGCCCACAAACTAGCCTCTCTTCATGAGCTCCGCAGTCCGCTCCGACTGCGGGGCTTTTGCTATTCACCTAGTCATTGGGGACGTTCTTAAACGACTAGTAGTAGGCCCACATGGCTTCGACTTCGTTGAGGACTTCTACGACGCCCCAGCGACGGGCGCTGCGGCTGGCCGAGTTGGGGTCGTAGACGCCAATCTGGTCGGCATCGTCGATGCCGTAGAGCACGATGTAGTGGCCTACGTTGGTAAACGTACCGGGGCGCACTGCGGCGATGACGGGCGCACCCGAGCGAAGTGCTTGAGTAATCGATTCGCGATCGTTATAGAGCTGTGTTCCGTTGAGCCCCAGCTGCCACGCACCGCCTGTCATAAACGACCACTCGGTGGCACCAGTGGGGGCGTAGTTGCCGGCTTCGGCCAGCGCGCATATATCGACCGGCGTCTTATCGGTATGGCCGGTCTTAAAGATATAGACCATGGTGAGGCAGGTAGGACCGCAAGCGTTTTCGCGAATAGTGCCACCGGCATAGGGCAGCTCCGACCATGCGGGGTCAATTTGGTAGATGTGGGGCATGGTGCCGGCCTGCCATTGCGAGCGTGGGGTCGAGAACGCAAAGGAGTAACCGGGCGCGACGGGAGCTTTAAGCAGCTTGTCCTCGGCAGTGGGCTCAAGACCGGCTGATCCGTGGGAGATACAGGATCCCAAAAACACAAAGACGAGGCAGGCGGCGATGGAGCAAAGCGCAAGGCGTAGGCGGCGGGCCGGAAGCGCGTGGCTTGTGGTGTGCGACGCGGGGTGAGGGGAGGAATTGCCGCGATCGCGTTGAGGTCGCGAAAAGGAACGCTTGACGTAGTAGTCGGTCTTACGGCGATCGTAGCGGCGTGGCTGCGATGTGTCGGTCTGACGTTGGCGTGTGCTCGTACTCACGCGGTCTGACTGCTGCACGGTACGGCTTTGCTGCCGCGAAGAAGCCCCGGGCTGCTCTTGGGGGCGCTGCGGGTTGTCGTTGTCGGAGGTGCTTCTGGGCGTTGGCGTGGTGCGGCCGGCAAGGCGCACGCTTTGTGGCCGTTGGTCGCCGTCATTGTATCCGCATGCCATTCGAATCACCTTGCCTCATGTGTAACTTGTCTATCCTACATAAAAAGATGCACGACACATGGGTATGTGCGCCAAAAGCCTGACAAATGGTATGAACGTTGCCGCGCCGCGCGCCAAGCGTCACGGCAACAGGTCTTCAAAAGCAGACAAGATGAAAGCGTCCAAGACGAATGACGTCTCCCGCCGTTCGTCCCAAAAACGGCGCCGCTCGTTTTGCAGTTCTGCCTTCGGTCGAGCCACAAGCGGCGCTGCTGTGCCAAGGCCGTATCTTAAAGCCATGAAATAAAAGTGCGCGGCAAAACAGGCCGTGCAAGGGGTGACGCCAAGGGGCGTCAAAAAGGAAAGGAGGGGAACAATGGCGGACAAGAATGCAGAAGTTGCAGTCGAGGATAACGGCGGCATGAAGAAAACGCTTTCGCTCTGGAACTTCTTCACCATCGGTTTCGGCGCCATCATCGGTACCGGTTGGGTTCTGCAGGTCGGCGACTGGATGGTCGTGGGCGGCGGTCCCGTTCCCGCTATGATCGCATTCCTCTTGGGTGCAATCTTCCTCGTGCCCGTCGGAGCTGTTTTCGGTGAGCTCACGGCTGCTATCCCCATCTCGGGCGGCATCGTCGAGTATGTCGATCGTAGCTTTGGCCGTACTCTGAGCTACATCACCGGTTGGCTCCTGGCCCTGGGCAACGGCATCCTGTGCCCGTGGGAGGCCATTGCCATTTCGACCCTCGTGTCCGAGATGTTCGGTAGCCTGCCCGGTCTTGAGTGGCTGCGCGCCGTCAAGCTCTACACCATCCTGGGCGCCGACGTTTACCTGTTCCCGACGCTGATCGCGCTCGGCTTTGCAGTCTACGTCATCTTCCTCAATTTCCGCGGTGCCAGCTCGGCCGCCAAGCTCCAAGCCTTCCTGACCAAGGCCCTGCTCTGCGGCATGCTGCTCGCCATGGGCGTCTCGCTGTTCACCGGCTCGCCGAGCAACGCCATGCCTGTGTTCTCTCAGGTCGCCGGCGCTGGCGGCGGTAAGGCCGCCACCGAGGGCACCAGCCTGTTCGCCGGTATCGTGTCGGTCCTGGTTCTGACCCCGTTCTTCTACGCTGGTTTCGACACCATTCCCCAGCAGGCTGAGGAAGCAGCCGAGGGCCTTAACTGGAACAAGTTCGGCAAGATCATCTCCCTGGCCCTGCTGGCCGCCGGCGGCTTCTACATGGTCTGCATCTACTCGTTCGGCACTATCCTTGACTGGCATGAGTTTGTTAAGAGCCCGGTTCCCGCACTTGCCTGTCTTAAGGGCATCAACATGCTCCTGTACCTGGCCATGCTCGTCATCGCCACGCTTGGACCCATGGGCCCGATGAACTCCTTCTACGGCGCCACGAGCCGCATCATGCTCGCCATGGGCCGCAAGGGCCAGCTGCCCGAGAAGTTTGCCGAGGTCGATCCCAATTCCGGCGCTCCCAAGCTCGCCTGCGTCGTTCTGGGCATCATCACCGTCGTCGGTCCGTTCCTGGGCAAGAACATGCTCATCCCTCTGACCAACGTGTCGGCTCTCGCCTTCATCTTCTCTTGCGGCATGGTCGCTCTTGCCTGCCTGCGCATGCGCTTCACCGAGCCCGACCTACCTCGTCCCTACGAGGTGCCCGGCGGCAAGTTTGGCATCTCCCTCGCTATTGCTGCCTGCGCCATCATCATCGGCCTGCTCGTGATTCCGTTCTCTCCCGCCTCCCTCAACATGGTGGAGTGGAGCATCGTGATCGGCTGGTTGGCTATTGGCCTGGCCCTCATGGCTTTTACCAATTCCCGCAAAAAGTAACGCCTAGCCGGGGCGGATCAGGTGCGCGGTACCCCCTCTCCCGCGCACCGAACCCGGCGCCACTTGGGTAGCTTTGTGAGGCCTTAACCCAACACGGCCTCGCCCACTATATGGATCCATAAGGAGGAACCATGTCCACTAAGTATGCAATCGTTGGCGGCAAGCTCATCGACGGTACCGGTGCCGAGCCGGTCGAGAACTCCCTCGTTCTCGTCGATGACAACGGCAAGATCGAGTACGCCGGCGCCATGCAGGACCTTCCCGAGGGCGTTGAGGTCATCGACGCCGCCGGCAAGACCGTCCTTCCCGGCCTGATCGACACCCACCTGCACTTCTCGGGCAACTTGACCGACGATGACACCGACTGGGTCATGCAGCCGCTCCTCGAGAAGCAGGCCGTCGCCGTCAAGCAGGCCTACGACTGCCTCACCCACGGCCTCACCACCGTCTGCGAGATCGGCCGCTTTGGTATCCAGATCCGTGACTGCATCGACAAGGGCGTCTTCAAGGGCCCGCGCGTTCTGGCCACCGGCCTTGGCTTCTGCCGCGTTGCCGGCCACGGCGACTCCCACCACTGCAGCCAGGAGCTCAACAAGGAATCGCACCCCTGGGGCGATCAGGTCGACGGTCCTTGGGATCTGCGCAAGGCCGTCCGCCGTCGCCTGCGTGAGAACCCCGATGCCATCAAGATCTGGGCTACCGGTGGCGGCATCTGGCGCTGGGACTCCGGCCGCGACCAGCACTACTGCTCCGAGGAGATCCAGGCCGTGGTCGAAGAGGCAAAGATGGTCGGCATCCCCGTGTGGAGCCACTGCTACAACAACCACGCCGCTGCCTACGATTCCGTTCGCTTTGGCTGCGAGCAGCTGATTCACGGCTTCGATATCGATGAGCGCACCATGGACCTCATGGCCGAGCAGGGCACCTTCTTCACCCCGACGATCGCTTTCCTGCCCACCTGGTACGCCACCTATCCGCCCGTCTACGTCCCCGAGCTGCACGACAAGTACGAGGGCACCCTGGTCGAGAAGGAGCTGCAGCGCAACTACGACTGCCTGCGCGAGGCCAAGAAGCGCGGCGTCGTCATGACGATCGGCTCCGACTCCTTCTCCTTCGTCACCCCGTACGGCACCTGCTCCATCGAGGAGATGTACGAGTTCGTCGACAAGATCGGCTTCACTCCGGTCGAGACCATCACCTGCGCCACCCTCAACGGTGCCAAGATGTGCCACATCGAGGACGAGACCGGGTCCATCGAGGCCGGCAAGTGCGCCGACCTGCTGGTCGTCAACGGTGACGTCGCCGCCGACATCCACGTGCTCAACACCGACAACATGGACGTCATCATGAAGGACGGCTGGATTGTCGAGGGCGGCACCTTCGGCGAGGCAAACAAGTACAGCGCCTAAGCTACCGTTCATCGATGGCTTGATGTAAAACACAGTATTTGATTGCATAATGCAATGGAGAGGGTCGCTTGCGGCCCTCTTTATTGCTATGGG
>UQVT01000024.1 GCA_900544465.1 uncultured Collinsella sp.
ATCTCGCTGGCCATTCCCGATGGCGAGTCGATGAGTTCCCACCAAAGCGAGATCCTGGCTCCCATCGCGCAGGGCGGCAACAGCGCGCTGAACCAGTACGACGCCAATGTGGGTTCCTGGAAGCCGCAGCAGCGTTCCTAAAATTAGTTCGCCATAGTCGGCATAACCTACGTGCGCAATTGATGTAAGCCTGTGCTTATTGCTACAATTCGTACAAATATGCTTTAAACGCACGAGGAAGGAACCACATGTTTGGTTTTAAGAAAGAGCTCTACACGCCCGAGTATCAGCTTGCCGGCGACGAGTGCGCCGTAATCGAGACGTCGAAGGGTACCATCAAGGTCAAGTTTGACGGCGAGGGCGCTCCCATTCATGTCGCGAACTTCTGCGAGCTTTCCACGATGGGTTTCTACGATGGCCTTAAGTTCCATCGCTATGTTCCCGGCTTCGTCATTCAGGGCGGCGACCCCAATACCCGCGATATGTCCGGCGCCGACGTCGCTGCCGGTCTTGAGGGCCCCGACGGCATGCCCGGTACCGGTGGCCCCGGCTACTGCATCAAGGGCGAGTTTGCCACCAATCCGCGCAACAGCCATGTCGATGGCGCCCTTGCCATGGCACGCTCCATGGACCCCGATTCCGCGGGTTCGCAGTTCTACTTCTGCCTGGGCGCCCAGCATAACCTCGATTCCGGTTACACCGTCTTTGGTACCACGGTCGAGGGTCTCGATGTGATTTCGCAGCTGCGTGCCGGCGACGAGATCGTCCATGTCGAGATCGTTCACGAGTAAAGGGGATTTCCTTGAATAGCCAGCTGATCCAACAGGGCCGCGCCGCTTACCGCGCGGGTGATTTTTCCGCTGCAGCCCAGATGCTTGGGGCGGCAAAGACTCCCGATGAGATTATGGGCGAGGCCGATCACCTTCGTGGTAACGCCTTGATGCACCTGGGCATGTATGCCGAGGCCGCCGAGGCCTACGCCGCCGCCCTCAACGACGGCACCTATGGCAAGCGCGGCGCGCTGCTCACCAACCGCGGCAAGGCGCTCGCCGCCGTGGGCGACTACACGACGGCCGCTCAGGCGTTCTCTGCTGCTACGCAGGACGCTTCCTATGCCACGCCGTTCAAGGCCTATCTGGGCCTGGGTAACGCGCTGTTCCAGTCGGGCGACTATGCCAACGCGGGTACTGCCTTCCGTCAGGCTGCCATCGATGGCGCCAATCCGGCTCCTGCCGCCGCGCTCGGCGAGCTCGGTCGTTGCTTCATTAAGCTCGGCCGTCCGGCGGATGCCGTGGAGACCTACCGCACGGCTATCGACTTTGCCGGCCCCCGCGACGACACGCGTGCGCTCAATGCCGGCATGGGTCAGGCGCTTTCTGCCGCCGGTCGTCCCTCCGACGCACTCGACGCCTTTAACGCCGCTACTGCCGATGGCATCTACCAGCTTACCTCCGAGCAGGCCGATGAGCTTGCCCGCGTGCACGATTCGCTTGCCGCGCTGTCTGCCCAGACGGCTATGGCCACGGCTCCGGCGCCTGCGATGGACGCTCCTGCCGTCGATCCGCTCGATCCTACGGGCGCGACCGGTCAGTTTATGCCCGATCCCTCGGACACCGGCTTCTTTACACTGTCAGAGTCCGAGATGGTCCAGCAGGACCGTCAGGATCGTAAGCAGGCCAAGGTCCGTCGTCGCCATCGCCACACGGGTCTCAAAGTCTTCATCGTGCTGCTTCTGCTCATTTTGATTGCTGCGGGCGGTCTGGGCTTTGCCTACACGCGCGGCTTTGGCTTCCCCTCGCAGGAGTCGGTTATCACCGATCTGTTCCAGGCTGCCGGCGACGGTGACACCGCAAAGGCCGAGTCTTGCCTGGCCTCGAGCCTGTCCGAGGACGCCAAGTCGATGATCATCTCCTCGATTCCGCAGGGCGCCACCGTGTCCGTCGAGGGCATGGATCAGTCCATGACCGAGACGACTGCTAAGGTGAAGGCATCGCTGTCCAAGGGCGGCGAGCAGGAGTACACCGTCAAATTCGTGCGCTCCGACAATCATATCGGCTGGGCCGTTTCCTCGCTCGATATGGATTTCTCGGCTGCTGACAACCAGTAGTGACCTTATGGGATTTAGCTTTGCCCGGCGCTTCACCGCAAGTGAGGTGCCGGGCTTGCGCTAGTATCATGAGCTAGTAGTTTTCCAGCAATCATCCAACACATCAGGAGTTGCGTTGTTTTCTTTGATGGATATGTTCTTCGGTAGCTATGCGGGCGATCTTGCCATCGACCTCGGCACCGCAAATACGCTTGTCTCCGTGCGCGGCAAGGGCATTGTCATTCGCGAGCCCTCTGTTGTCGCCATCGACAAGAACGACGAGCGCATCCTGGCGGTCGGTATCGAGGCAAAGCGCATGCTCGGCCGTACGCCCGGCAACATCGTGGCCGTTCGTCCCCTGAAGGACGGCGTCATCGCCGACTTCGATGTTACCGAGGCCATGCTTCGCTACTTTATCGACAAGGCTTCCGAGAAGCGCTATCCGTGGACCCCGCGTCCGCGCGTTGTCGTTTGCGTTCCCTCCGGCGTCACGTCGGTCGAGAAGCGTGCCGTCTTTGAGGCTACGATCCAGGCCGGCGCTCGCCAGGCCTACCTGATCGAGGAGCCCATGGCTGCTGCTATCGGCGCCGACCTGCCTGTCGAGGAGCCCACCGGCTCCATGGTCATCGACATCGGTGGCGGTACCACCGAGGTTGCCGTTATCGCTATGGGCGGCATCGTCGTCTCGCAGTCCATCCGTATTGCCGGCGACGAGTTCGATCAGGCCATCCTCACGCACGTTCGCGATGCCTACAACCTTGCCATCGGCGAGCGTACGGCAGAGGACATCAAGATCAAGGTCGGTTCCGCCGTGCCGCTCAAGGACGAGCTCGACGTCGAGGTCAACGGCCGCGACGTGATCACCGGTCTGCCCAAGACCGTGCGCATCGAGAGCGAGGAGATTCGTCGCGCGCTCAACAAGCCGCTCGACGAGATGGCCAAGGCCGTCAAGGACGCACTCGACGCTACGCCTCCCGATCTTGCCTCGGACCTTATGTACTACGGCATTTTGCTGACTGGTGGCGGCGCGCTGCTGCGCGGTCTCGACGTGCGCCTGCGCGATGAGACCGGTGTTTCGGTCAACGTCAGCCCCACGGCGCTCGATAACGTCGTTAACGGCTGTGCCCGCGTGCTCGAGGCCAATGCGTTTGATGGCGGCTTCGTCCAGACCAATGCTTAATTTCCAAAAGGTGGATTCCATTTGGCACGATCTTCGGGTTTCTCCACAAATCTGAATACCAAGCGACAATCAACGGGTATGCGCCCGTTGATTGTTTTCAGCCTGATTTCGGTGTTGCTGCTCACGTTTTACATCCGCGAGGGCGAGGCAGGGCCGATTCATGCCGTGCGTTCGGGCGTAACGACGATTACCTCTCCGGTGCGCTTTGTGGGCTCGGCTGTGGCGGCTCCCTTCAATGCGATTGGCAACGTGTTCTCTAACCTAACGGCGTCGCAGGACACGCTCGACGAGCTCAAGAAGCAAAATGAGGAGCTGACCTCTAAGGTCGCCGAGCTTTCTGAGGCTCAAAAGACTGCCGAGCGCCTGGAGGGCCTGGTCGGGCTGCAATCGACCTACAACCTCAAATCGACCGCAGCTCGTATCGTTGGTGCCTCCGGCGATGCCTGGACCTCGACCGTTACCATCGACAAGGGCTCTGCCGACGGCCTTACCATCAACATGCCCGTGACGAGTTCTGCCGGTGTTATCGGCCAGATTATCGAGGTATCGGCCAAGACCTCTACCGTGCGCCTGATTGGCGACGAGAACTCGGGCGTGTCCGCCATGGTGCAGGACACGCGCGCCCAGGGTATGCTGCAGGGTCAGGCTGACGGCACGCTGCGTCTTGAGTACGTGAGCGTCGACTCCGATGTTAAGGTTGGCGATATCATCGTGACCTCTGGCATCGGTGGCGTGTTCCCCAAGGGCCTTCCGCTTGGCACCGTCTCGTCGGTTGAGAAATCGGCAAACGACGTGTACTACACCATTGTGGTGCGCGCTCAGACCACGGCCGAGAACAACGAGGAAGTGCTGGTCATCACCTCGCTGACCGACGAACAGTCGGCCTCGGATGAGGACGTGAGCACGGCCAACAGCACGCCGCAGGGAACGTCGCGCGATGCTGCAACCAAGATGAAGGACGAGAGCTCGGATGACAGTTCCGACACGTCCGAGACGACCGATTCCGGCTCGAGCGAATAGGGGGCATGTCCATGGATCTACACGAGCAGGGGATGAGCTCCCGCACGTTTGTGATCGCTGCCATTGTGTGCGTGCTGCTGCAGGCAGGCCTGGCACCGCAGATCTCCATTGCGGGCGGTCGCGTCAACTTCATGATTATCCTGGTTTGCCTAAGCGTGTTCTCGGGCGACCCGACCCGTGCCGTCGTGTGCGGTTTTTGCAGCGGCTTGTTCTATGACCTGTCCGCTGCCGTGCCGGTGGGCGTTATGTCGCTCCTGCTGACCGTTGGTTCTTTTGCCCTGGTGCACAGCGCCGTCGGTCAGACGGGCGGTACCCCGAGTGCGCGCGGCGTCACTGTGGGCGCCTTTGCGCTCGTCATTAATGTGATCTACAGCATCATCTTGCTGTTTATGGGTTTGGAGACGAGCTTTGTCGTGGCGATCTTCGGCCATGCGCTGCCGTCATCGATCCTGACGGGTCTGGTTGCCATTCCGTTTTTGATGTCCGGCGTCGTGCCGCAGTCCGGCTATGGATTCTCCGCACGTGGCGGACGCCAGACGGGTATGCGCTTTAAGCCCAAGACCCGCAAGCTCAAATAGGGGAGGCCCGTAGATGTCTTCCCAGATGACGGTTATTATCGCCGGTATCGTGCTGGTTGTGGCCATCGTGGTCGCGCTGGTCATCATGCGTCGTGGCGATTCCCGTTTTACCTACGATACACAGCATGGAACGGCCCCGCGCGCCACCGAGGGCGAGGGCAATACCGCGGCGACCGCCTTTAAGGGCCGCTTTTCCATCCTCACCACGGGTGTGGGCGCGATGTTTGCGGCACTTGCCGTCAAGCTGTGGGGCATGCAGATGGTCTCGTCGGACTATTACGAGAAGCAGGCTAATAGTAATCAGACTCGCACCGTTACCACACCCGCTGTGCGCGGTCGCATTCTCGACCGCAATGGCGTGGCGCTTGTCCAGAACCGTCCCTCACTTGCTGTCGTGGCCTACCGCGACCTTGCCGAGGATGAGGTTCTGGTTCGCCATCTTGCCAACGTGCTTGGAATGCCTTACGTGGCGGTCCTTCGCAATATTCAGGACAATACAGAGGGCGCCCAGAGCCTGCATACCATCGCGACGGACGTCCGTCGCTCCACGGTTGCCTATATTCAGGAGCACGCCGGCGAGTTCCCGGGCGTCAAGATTGCCGAGCGTACCGAGCGCCAGTATCCATATGGCGAGACGGCATGCCATATCTTGGGCTATACCGGCACCATTACCTCCGAGCAGCTCGAGGCCCAGAATAAGAAAACCTCTGGCGATGATGATGCTTCTGCTGGCAAGATTACGTACCAGTCGGGCGATATCGTGGGCCAGGCGGGCGTTGAGAGCTACTACGAAAACCTGCTGCAGGGTATTCGTGGCGAGCAGACCGTCAAGGTCGATGCCTCGGGCAATGTGACCGGTCAGGCCGGCGCCGTGCCCGCGAAGGCCGGCTCCGACATTAAGCTCACGCTCGACCTTAAGATCCAACAGGCCTGTGAGACGGCGCTGGCGAGCGCTATCGAGCTTGCCAAGACCACTGGCTACAGCAATGCCGGCAACGGCGCTGTGGTGTGTCTCGATCCCAACAATGGCGAGATCCTGGGCATGGCGAGCCAGCCCAAGTTCGATCCGTCCGTCTTTATCGGCGGCGTCTCAAATGACGTGTGGACCGAGCTCAATGATGACAAGGGTTCGCACCCGCTGCTCAACCGCGCCATTAGCGGACAGTACATGTCGGCCTCGACCATCAAGCCGCTCTCGGCACTGGCCGGTCTTGAGTTTGGAACCTACACGTCGGGGCAGACGACCAACTGCACGGGTTATTGGACGGGTCTGGGCAAGTCGTGGGGCAAGTACTGCTGGCTGCATTCCGGCCACGGCACCATGACGCTGCAGTCGGGTATCGCCAACTCGTGCGACCCCGTCTTCTACGACATGGGCAAGGCGTTCTTTTATGACGAGAAACATTCCGAGGGCCTGCAGGAGGTCTTTCGTCGCTGGGGTCTAGGCAAGACCTGCGGTATCGATCTGCCGAGTGAGGGCGCGGGCCGTATTCCCGATGCCGAGTGGAAAGAGTCGTACTTCACCGACGCATCTGCCGAGGACCGCAAGTGGAATGCCGGCGATATGACCAACATTGCCATCGGTCAGGGCGACATCCTGGTGACGCCCCTGCAGATGGCGTGTGCCTATATGGGTCTTGCCAACGGCGGCAAACAGTACGTGCCTCACGTGTTTTTGTCTGCCGTGTCGCGCGATGGCGACGGCGATGCCTATAAGTACAACGGCAAGGGCAAGAAGAAGCGCCTGGAGGCCAAGATCAACAGCGATTCGGATTTGGCTCTTGTTCGCAACGGCATGCACGACGTGATTTACACGGCATCGACGTCCCTGGCGGCGCACTTTGGTACCCTGACGCCGCAGGTATACGGCAAGTCGGGCACGGGCGAGAAAAGCGGCGAGGACGAATACGCTTGGTTCTGCGCCTATGCACCGGCCGATAATCCCAAGTATGTCATCGCTACTGTCCTGGAGCAGGGCGGCGGCGGCTCAGATACCGCGATGCATGTCGTGCGCGACGTGCTCGGTGTGATTTATGACGAGCCCGATACCTCTTCGGCCTCGGGCGATTCTTCGGTTCGATAGGAGGTTGCGATGGATTTTTCTCCGGCGGATCTGTTCCGTTCAACCAAGACCGGCTCTCGTAGCAGCCTGGACCGCGTCAACAAGCAACTTTCGGCCTCGCGCGGCACGTTTCGCCAAAAGGTCCATATCGGTGTGCTCGTGGCTACAGTGGCGCTCGTCGCCTACGGTGCCATCATTATCTGGTCGGCTTCGCAGTTTAAGGCCGATGCTTCGTTCTCACGCCATCTGCTGGGAATTGGCATCGGCACGGTGCTGGCGGTGCTGGTCTGGCGAACCGACCTGCGCGGTATTTCCAATTTCTCGACGGCGTTGCTCGTCATCGACCTGATCGTGATCCTCTCGCCCAAGATTCCGGGTCTGTCCTATACGGGCGGTCTGGGCATGACGGGCTGGATCAAGATTCCCGGTATCGGCTTGACATTCCAGCCGGTTGAGCTTGCCAAGCTCATCACCATCTTCTTTATTGCTACGCTTGGCTCGCAGTATAACGGTCGCATCGATACCGTTCGCGACTACGTCAAGCTCTGCGGCATGCTGTCCATTCCGTTTTTGGCCGTCGTTGCCATGGGCGACCTGGGCTCGGGCCTGGTCGTGCTGGTTTCGGGCGCCATCGTCATTTGTATGAGCGGTGCACGCCGCGAATGGGTGCTGTCGACCCTGGCCCTGCTCGTTGGCCTGGTGGCCCTCGTCCTGGCGCTCGATTCGGTCTTTGATTCGTTGCTCGGCCACGATGTGCTCATCAAGCAGTACCAGATGAACCGTCTGACGGTCTTTATCGACCCCGATAATGCCGATTCGGACGATGCCTACAACCTGCAGCAGTCGCTTATCGCCGTTGGCTCGGGCGGCTTCTTTGGTAAGGGTTTGGGCCATGCGACGCAGTCGGCCGGCGGCTTTCTGCCTGAGTTCCACACCGACTTCGTCTTCGCCTTCCTGTCCGAGACCTTTGGCTTTTGCGGTTCCTTTTTGCTCCTGTGCCTCTACGTGCTGCTTATCTTTTCGACGATTCGCGTCGCCTTTAAGTGTGAGTCGCTGTTCCTGCGTCTGTCGTGCGTAGGTATCGTCGGCATGTGGGCATTCCAGACCTTCGAGAACATCGGCATGTGCATCGGCATGATGCCGATTACCGGTATTCCGCTACCGTTTATTAGCTTTGGTTCGTCTTCGATGATGATCCAGCTGCTGACGGTGGGTATCGTACAATCCATATGGCGGCATCGTTCGGGCGCCGCGTAACCGCTGGAGGGGTTTGCTATGAAAATTCCCGTAGATAAGCTGACCCGCGCTTTTAAGATGGGCGCGTCCGTTAAGAAGGATTCCGATACGCCGGTGCGCGTCTCGGTCTATCTGGATTCGTCCGCCTCGCGCTTTCTGGCCGAGACGGTGCGTGACGCCTTTGTGCCGCAGACGACCTCGGGCATTGTGCGCGTCGAGCGTCTGGGGGAGGAGCGAATTGCTCCAAAGACCGATACCGATGTGGTACTGGTGCTCTCGTGTGGTTCCGACCGCTTGGAGAGTGCCGTGCAGGAGCTCGTGATCGCCGGTGCGCCCGTGTGCGTGCTTGCCGAGTCTGCTGTGGAGGTGCCGTTTATCGAGGAGTCCACGCCCATGCTCGGCGTGGTAGCGGCAACCGATAAGACGTATCTGCTCGAGACGCTTGCCCGCTGGATTCTCGATCGCACCGACAAGGAAACGGCTTTTGCGGCGAACTTTGCCTTCATGCGCATCGCGGCGGCCAATCGTATCATCACCTCGTGCACGCTCACCAATATGGCGACCGGTGCGCTGGTGTTTTTGCCGGGCGCCGATTATCCCGTTATGGCGCTGGCGCAGGTGGGCATGCTCTTTGAGCTCGCTGCCGTCTTTGGACGCGGCATTAAGCCCGAGCGCGGCTACGAGGTCGCGGGCGTGCTTGCCGGCGGCTTGGTGATCCGCGCGGTCACCCGCGCGCTCGTCAAGCAGACGCCGCATATTGGGTTTGCCGTCAAGGCGCTTACTGCTGCCGCGGGCACCTATGGCATGGGCCGTGCGCTCGTTTCGCTCTACGAGCGCGATGTCGACTACAGTCGTGCCAACGAGGTGGTCACTGCCACGTTCTCCCGCGTTCGCGATCTGGTGACCACGGTCGCGGGCGCTACCCGTCCTATGGCGTCCTATCAGGACGCATCAGATCTCGCTGCTTAGGGGTTTTCCGTTGCGCGTTGCATACCAAGATTGTTTTCATTTAATTGAGCCGTTGCTCGCCAAGGTCGAGAAGCCGAGTCGCTATATCGATCACGAGTGGGGCACGCTTTCCAAGGCCGATGCCGACTACCGTTGCTGCCTGATCTACCCGGATGTGTACGAGGTTGGTCTGCCCAACCAGGGCATCGCCATCCTCTACAACATCCTTAACCAGGCCGAGGGCATCTCCTGCGAGCGCGGCTATGTGCCGTGGCCCGATATGGGTGACGCCATGCGCGAGGCGGGCATTCCGCTGCTGTCGCTCGAGGGTGCAGCGCCGGTCGCTTCGTTTGATATCGTCGGCCTGCATGTGCCGCACGAGATGGCGGTGACGAACTTCCTCGAGGCTCTCGACCTCGCTGGCATTCCGCTGTTAGCGGCCGACCGAGGTGAAGACGACCCCATCATCATCGCCGGCGGCCCCTCGGTGTACAACCCCGAGCCGTACGCGACCTTCTTCGATGCCATCCTCATCGGTGAGGGCGAGGAATCGCTGCTCGAGACCTGCCAGCTGCATCGTCGCCTGCGTGACGAAGGAGTCCCGCGCGCGCAGATTGTTGAGCAGCTTGCATCCATTGCCGGCAACTACGTGCCGTCACTCTATGAGGTTCGTCATGACGAGCCCTGCTCGCCGCATGGCTACACCGTGCCACGTGAGGGCAAGGATGCGCCGACCGTGGTCTACAAGCGCGTCGTCGAGGATTTCGGCGCCACGAATCCGCTGTCGCAGTCGTGCGTGCCCTATGCGCAGCTGGTTCACGACCGCCTGTCTATCGAGATCCTGCGCGGCTGCGCCCGCGGCTGTCGTTTTTGCCAGGCCGGCATGACGTATCGCCCGGTGCGCGAGCGCTCGGCCGACCAGATCGTCTCGTCGGTGATTCAGGGCCTGGAAAAGACTGGCTATGACGAGGTGTCGCTGACCTCGCTCTCCACGACCGACCACTCCTGCACTCGCGACGTGCTCGGCAGGCTCAACCGTCGCCTGGAGGATACGGGTATTCGCGTGTCTATTCCGTCGCAGCGCCTGGATTCGTTTGGCGTGGATATGGCCGAGTCGGTCGCCGGCGAAAAGAAGGGCGGACTGACGTTCGCGCCCGAGGCCGGCAGCCAGCGCATGCGCGACATCATTAACAAGAACGTGACCGAGGAGGACCTGGACCGTGCGGCCAAGGCGGCCTTCGAGGCCGGCTGGAACCGCATGAAGCTTTATTTCATGATGGGCCTTCCCGGCGAGCGCGACGAGGACATCGTGGCCATCGCCAATCTGGCTGATCACGTGCTGGAGCTCGGTCGTTCCGTGGTGCCCAAGGCTCGTCGCGGCTCGATCTCGGTGTCCATCTCGGTTTCGGTCTTTATCCCCAAGGCTGCCACGCCGTTCCAGTGGTGCCCGCAGCTCGACTACGACGACGTCAAGCGTCGCCAGAAGCTGCTTGTCACGAGCGTTCGCAACCGTGCCGTCCGCGTGCATTACCACGATGCCGAGACCTCGCTCATCGAGGCCGCGCTTTCCCGCGCCGGTCGTGACATGACGCCCGTCATCATCGACGCTTGGCGCTCGGGCTCTCGCTTTGACGCCTGGGTAGAGCATTTCTCGCTCGATAACTGGAAGGAGGCTGCTGCCAAAAACGGCATCGACCTCAATGAGCTCGTGCACCTGCCCTACGAGTTGGACTGGCGCCTGCCGTGGGAGCACGTGAGCCCCGGCTGCACGCGCGGCTTCCTCGAGCGCGAGTACCGTCGCTCGCTCGAGGGCGTCACGACTCCCGACTGCACCCGCACGTCGTGCACCGGCTGCGGGATCTGCCCCACGCTCCACGCCAAGAATGTATTGATGGGTGATCGCGCATGAGTGAGCGCCTGACCGACAACCCCTCGCTCTTTAGGCTTCGTGTTCGCTATGGCAAGCGCGATCGCCTTAAGTACCTGGGCCATCTCGAAGTAATCCATACCATTGAGCGCATCGTGCGCCGTGCGGGACTTCCCTATGCCGTCACGCAGGGCTTCTCTCCGCACATGCGCGTGGGCTTCTCTTCGGCGCTGCCGGTGGGTACGTCGTCGACCTGCGAGTGGTATGACCTGTTTATGACCGAGTTCGTGGCGCTCGACGAGGCGTTTGGGCGCCTGGCTGCGGCGTCTCCGGCCGATCTGGCGCCCATCGAGGCGGCGTACATCGACGTGCGCACGCCGGCGTTGACGGCGCAGCTCACGCGCCTGTCGTATCGCATCGACCTGCACTTGGATCCCGAGGCGCCCGTAAGCGCCGACGAGGTGCGTCGTGCGATCGACACGCTGCGCGCGGGCCACGGCATCGACTACGCGCGCGGCAAAAAGAGCAAGCGCTTGGATTTGGATCACACGCTCGTGGGCTATGAGCTCACGGCGGGGGAGCGCCCGGACCATTTGGTGCTCATGCTCGACACCCATGCCGACAACGAGGGCTCCATGCGTCCGGAAATTTTGCTTTCCGCTGCTGATGTTTTGTTGCAGGGCTTGACCCCGGGCGTGGATGCACCTATTGTTTCCACCGGTATGCAAGACCTCGTGACCATCTGCTCCTACGATGTCGAGCGTCAGAATCAAGCATGCGAGGACGACGAGGGCCGACTCGTCAGCCCCATACCTGTGCGAACTTGTGGATTTGCTCCACATACTCGTTGACGGGGGTATTTTCGCCTGCTACTATATTCGGCTGTTGCACTAACTGATGCATGAAGGGCAAGTAAACATGTACGCAATCGTTAACACGGGCGGCAAGCAGTACAAGGTCGCCACCGACGATGTCATCACCGTCGAGAAGATCGAGGGCAATGAGGGCGACAAGGTCACCCTGCCGGTTATCTTCCTCAACGATGGTAAGAAGATCGTCACCGATCCCGACAAGCTGGCCAAGGCCAAGGTTACCGCTCAGATCGTTGAGCAGTTCAAGGGCGAGAAGCAGCTGGTCTTCAAGTTCCACAAGCGCAAGCGCTATCGTCGTCTGAAGGGTCACCGTCAGCAGCTCACCAAGCTGAAGATCGTGAAGGTTCAGGCTACCTCCCGCGCCAAGAAGGCTGTCAAGGCAGAGGCTGAGGCTGTTGCCGAGGCTCCCGTCGCCGAGTAGATTACACTCGTAACGAAAGAGTAGGTATACACAATGGCACACAAAAAAGGACTCGGTTCCTCCCGTAATGGCCGTGACTCCCGCGGTCAGCGCCTTGGCACGAAGCGCTATGCCGGCCAGACGGTAACCACGGGCACGATTCTCGTCCGTCAGCACGGCACGCACATCCACCCGGGTGAGAACGTTGGCCGTGGTAAGGACGACACGCTGTTCGCGCTGGTCGACGGTACCGTTGAGTTCCACAAGGGTATCAAGCACAGGGTCAGCGTACGCCCGCTCGCGAACGCGTAATTCACCCTTCATAGAGCACATATGTGGGAGGCACTTGAGTTTTAGGATTCAAGGGTCTCCCTCTTTTTTGTAGGAGGCGATTCTGTTGTCACAGTTCACCGATATCAGCCGCATTAACGTGTGCGGCGGCGACGGCGGAGCCGGATGCATGTCGTTTAGGCGCGAGGCATTTGTCCCCAAGGGCGGCCCCGATGGCGGCGACGGCGGTCGTGGCGGCAATGTCGTCATCCAGGCCGATGCTCAGCTGTCTTCGCTGATCGATTACCGCTTTAAGCATCACTTCCGCGCCGAGCGCGGCACGCACGGGCAGGGTGCCCGTCGTAACGGTAAGAGCGGCGAGGACCTGATTCTCAAGGTCCCTATGGGTACCGTGGTGCGCGAGCTCGATCCCGAGACGCAGACCCCGATGTTCGAGATTGCCGACCTGGTGCACGACGGCGAGCGCGTCGTCGTGGCGCCCGGCGGTGCCGGCGGTCTGGGCAACACACACTTTGTGACGTCGGTGCGTCGCGCTCCGGCCTTTGCCCAGCTCGGCGAGCCTGCCGAGGAACACTGGATCGAGCTCGAGATGAAGCTTATGGCCGATGCCGCGCTTGTGGGCTTTCCCTCGGTGGGTAAGTCATCGCTCATTGCGCGCATGAGTGCCGCCCGCCCCAAGATTGCTGACTACCCGTTTACCACGCTCGTGCCGAACCTCGGCATGGTGCGTGCCGGCGAATATTCTTACGTCGTTGCCGACGTCCCCGGTCTCATCGAGGGCGCGAGCGAGGGCAAGGGCCTGGGTCACCAGTTCCTGCGCCACATTGAGCGTACGGCACTCATCATGCACGTCGTCGATATGACGGGTGGTTTTGAGGATTGCGATCCGGTTGAGGACTATCGCATCATCAACCGCGAGCTCGAGCAGTATGGCGCCGAGCTTTCGGAGCGTCCGCAGATCGTCGTTGCCAACAAGTGTGATGCGCCGGGCACGGCCGACAAGATTGCCGACCTTAAGCGTGCGGCGCTCGACGATGGCCATATGTTCTTTGCCGTGTCTGCTGTTACGGGCGCCGGCCTCAACACGCTGATGCTTGCCGTGGGCGAGCAGGTGGCTAAGCTTCGCGCCGAGCTGGCGGTCTCTGATGAGCCGGTCGATCTGCGCGACGAGGAGTGGGAGCGTCGCCGCCTGCAGCGCGAGAAGCGTTTCCGCATTGTCCAGGAAGAGCCCGGTGCCTTCCGCGTGGTCGGTCGTGCCATCGAGCGCATGGTCATCCAGACCGACTGGGAAAACGAGGAAGCCGTCATTTACCTGCAGCATAAGTTTGCGCGTATGGGTGTTGACGACGCGCTCGAGAAGGCCGGTTGCCGTGCGGGCGACGAGGTCCGCATTTGCCAGCGCGCTTTTGACTTTGAGGGCGCCGAGGACTTCTCGGAGTACGAAGAGCTCGAGGATGCTGGCGAGGACGTTGCCGTCGAGGCCATTGACGTGGCCGATGCTGCGGATGAGGGCGTCGAGGTTGTCGATGCGGCGGATGCCGAGGACGATGCCGAGACCTCGGAGGGCGAGTAAGCCATGTCGCTGCGCGGTGGAATCGGTCTGCCCGAGCTTCCTCTAGAGGACGGGCAGGAGTTTAGGCTCGGCATTATGGGTGGCACCTTTGATCCCATCCATTACGGGCACCTGGTGACCGCTGAGCAGGCGCGTGAGTCCCTCGACTTGGATGCCGTGCTCTTTATGCCGGCGGGCACGCCTGCCTTTAAGCTTGACAAGCCGGTGACGCCTGCCGAGGACCGTTATGCCATGACGGTCCTCGCCACCGCCGCGAACCCGGCCTTTTTGGCGAGCCGGTTCGAGATCGACCGTCCGGGCGTAACCTATACGGCCGATACGCTTCATGCCCTTCGCGACTTTTACCCGCCGCAGGTAAAGCTCTACTTTATTACGGGCGCCGACGCGATTATCGATATTGTGACCTGGCATGATGCCGAACGAATTGCTGAGCTTGCTACCTTTATTGCGGCGACGCGACCGGGCTTTGATATCGATACGGCGCGTGCCCGAATCAAAGAGTCGGGGCTGCCGTTCGACGTGCGCTATATTCAGATTCCGGCGCTGGCGATCAGCTCGACGAACATTCGTAAGCGAGTTGCCCGCGGCATGAGCGTGCGCTATCTTACGAGCGAGTCCGTGCTCGGCTACATTCGCAAACGCAGGCTATATGCCGATTTGGGCCAAGAAGATTTTGAGTGATGGGGGTCTACGTTGTCGGTAGAGGATCAGTTTGAGGGCGATGAGCGCGCACTGCTCAAGCGCATTCAAGAGCTGCTCGATGTTCGCATGAAGGATAAGCGCAAGCGCTATGTGCATTCGCTGGGTGTTGCCGAGACCGCACTTCATCTGGCCGAGGTCTACGGCGTTGACCGCTTTGATGCCGCTGCTGCCGGTCTGATCCACGACTGGGACAAAGTGCTCTCCGACGACGAGCTGGTTACGCGCGCTCTGCATTACGGCATTAAGATTGCCGGTTCTCCTTCCGCCGCGACGCCGCTTTTGCATGGTCCTGTTGCCGCCTATGAGCTTCCGCAGCTTTTCCCCGAGTTGTCGCCGGCCGTTTTCCAGGCTGTCGACCGTCATACCGTGGGCGCTTGCGACATGACGCCGCTCGATATGGTGGTCTTTGTGGCCGATGCCATCGAGCCCAACCGCCACGGCGACTATGCGCATGCGCTGCGCAAGATGGTGGGGGAGTCGTCGCTCGACGAGTTGTTCTTCTCCTGTTTTGCGCAGGGTTTGGTCTATGTGATCCAGTCCGGGCGCTATCTTTATCCCACGGCTATTTCGATTTACAACCATTACGCCCAGCTGCGCTAGCTCGGGCTGTCTAGAAAGAGGTATTCCATGGCCGACGAGACCATGACCGACGAGCAGATTCTTGAACATGTGGAGCACAAGAGCTTCGCCGCCACGTCCGACCGCACTGCCGCCTCGCTGTCCGCGAGCGGTGTCGCCGCCGAGGATGTCGCCCGCGCCGCCGCACAGGCCGCCTACGACAAGAAGGGCGAGGACGTTCAGGTGCTCGACCTGACCGAGCTTTCCGACGTATGCGACTACTTTGTGCTTGCCACCGGTACCAACAACCGCCAGGTCGATTCTATCGTCGACGAGATCGAGGAGAAGGTCGCCGAGGCTTGCGGCGAGCACCCGTTCTCCATCGAGGGTCGCGAGCAGAAGACCTGGATGCTCATGGACTACGGTTCGGTTGTCGTCCACGTCTTCACTCCCGAAGCCCGCGACTTCTACCGCCTCGAGAAACTCTGGGG
>UQVT01000025.1 GCA_900544465.1 uncultured Collinsella sp.
TAGCCCCCGAAACCATGCAGTAGCCATCTGCAAGAAAGGCTATACCATGCAAAACCTTTTAGAACTCAAAGGCATCTCACGCCATGTGAGTGACCGTTTTTCGCTGCGCGACGTCACGCTTGCCGTGGAGCCTGGCCAGATCGTCGGCTTTGTGGGTGCCAACGGTGCCGGCAAAACAACGACGATTCGAGCCGCGCTTGGGCTTATCAAACTCGATGCCGGCGAGGTACACCTGTTTGGGCAGCACTGTGGCGCCGACGCACCCGGTGAGGCGCAGCGCTGCCTGCGTTCCCACATCGGTCTTGTCCTGGACACGTGTCCCTTCCCCTCCACGCTCAAGGTGGGCCAGATCGAGTCGCTCGTAGGCCCGGCGTACCCCACGTGGGACCGCGAAACGTTCGCCCGATTCATCAACCGATTTGGCCTCGATCCCAAGACAAAGGTCAAGGACCTCTCCCGCGGCATGGGCATGAAACTGCAGCTTGCCTGCGCACTCAGCCACAAGGCCAAGCTGCTCGTTTTGGACGAAGCCACCGCGGGCCTCGATCCCATGGCACGCGAGGAACTGCTTGATGAGCTGCTTGCCTTTGTCGCCGACGGCCTGCACAGCGTGCTGCTCTCGAGCCACATTACGTCCGACCTCGATCGCGCTGCCGACCGCGTCATCTGCATCGATAACGGCTCGATTGTGTTTGACCTGCCGCGCGAGGACATTACCGACCGAGCCGGCATCGCCCACTGCACCCAAGCACAGGCCGCCGAGCTTATGGCTTGCGTCGAAGGTGCCCGCGCCGCCCACCATGCCTACAGCGTGGACGTACTCGTACCCAACCGTCGCGAAACACTCGAGGCCTTCCCCGAGATTCCCTGCGATCGGGCAACCATTGATGACTATCTGCGCCTCATGCTGAAAGGGGCTTCGAAATGAAACGCGCCTTTATGTCCGAACTCGCCATCGTTCGCACGCTCATCCCGAGCATCGCGGGCGTCGGCCTGTTTTTATTCGTCGTGCTGTCCCTCGCCAACACGTCGGTCGGCGACTCTGGCACAAGTGCCGGCGCCTGTGCGGTCAGTGCCATGTCGCCCATCATGGTCATGAGCTCGCTGGCCGGCTTCGACAATCAAAATAGCTGGGAGCGTTATCGGGCAACGCTGCCCTTCTCGCGCAAAGACATTATTTGTGCACGCTACCTGAGCGTTATTGTCTTCTCCGCCGTCATGGCATGTGCAGCTACGCTTTTGAGTATCGTCGCCATCCCGCTCTTCAACAGCGCGGGCATTCCTTCGACGGGACAGACGGTCTTTGAAATCGCAATCGCCTCGGCAGCCTCGATGCTCATTTCCCTCATGATGGTGTTTTTGGCGCAGCCGCTGTTCTTTCGATTTGGACACATGGAGGCGCTGCGCCTATCCGTCGGCCTGTTTGCCATGCTCGGGTGCCTTACCATGGCAACGTTGAGTTCCTCCAACCCCATCAGCAACTGGCTCATGTCGATTGCCGGAGCGAATCCCGATCCCGCCGTTCTTGGCTGTCTGTGTGCAGGAATTGCCGTACTGGCCCTCGCGCTATGTGCAATCAGCTGCACCATCAGCACCAAGGTTTATCGAGTACGCGACCTGTAATCGACGGCTAAAAAAGCTTAGGTGGTACCCCGCTTATTTTTTCAATGAAACGAGGCAGCATAGCGTCACCACCGCCCCTCACAACAGGCCGTCTAGTTCTTAGCAACCAAAAAGACACCGTCAGCATATCGAAGGTGAATACCTTTCCGAGAAGTGAACGAGTAAAAACAGTGCCCTGTAGCATCGACATTTTTAAGGACTCAATTACTGCGGTTTTGTCTAAGAATCCTGCAGTTTTGTTCGAAAAAAGTGTGCATGTTCCAGGGGTCCAGATTTACTCGTTCACTTCGCGGAAAACCATTCACCTATGATTCGAGCCTTAACCAAATGCCCTCTTGAACTATGGCCCCTGTCTCACCACAGCGATATCAAAGCTTCATGGCGGGACGGTATCATCGGACGAGCGCCGTAAATCTGGCGCGGTTGTTCTTTGGGGAGGCATTTCACCCGTGTCGTGGGTCGTCGCAGCATTTGCGTCAGCATTCTTTGCCGGCATCACATCCATCTTGGCCAAATGCGGCATCAAGCAGACCGACTCCGATGTCGCGACGGCCATTCGCACCTGCGTGGTGCTCGTTTTCGCCTGGGCAATGGCGGGCATTTCTGGATCCATTGGAACCATTGGCAGCATCGAACCCAGATCCTGGCTCTTTCTCGTCCTCTCGGGACTCGCTACCGGCGCTTCGTGGATCTGTTACTTTAAGGCGTTGAGCATCGGAGACGTCAATAAGGTCGTACCGGTCGACAAGATGAGCACCGTGCTCGCCGCGCTGATCGCCATCGTGCTTTTTGGCGAGACGAGCAACCTTGCGGTTAAGCTCGTGGGAACCGCCGTCATTACCCTCGGCACGTTTTTAATGACCGAGAAGCAGCAATCCGCCGGACCCGAGCAGCAGCAAGACCGGACCTGGCTCGCTTACGCCCTCGGCGCCGCCATGTTCGCAGCACTCACCTCCGTCCTCGCTAAGATCGGCATCGAAGGCGTCGAGTCAAATCTGGCCACGGCAATCCGCACCTGCGTGGTACTGGTTATGGCATGGGCAATCGTGGCAGCTAAAGGCAAGATGGGCCAAGCCGTGCACGTAGACCGCTACGAACTCGTATTTCTCGCGGCATCGGGCATCGCGACTGGAGCATCGTGGCTGCTCTATTACTATGCCATCGCCGCAGGCCAGGTGAGCGTCGTGGTGCAGATCGACAAACTATCGATTGTCGTATCGGTACTATTTGCGCGCCTGGCATTCAACGAAAAAGTCTCGCGACGCAGCGCTATCGGTCTCGCCCTCATCGTACTGGGCACCGCCGCGCTCGCGGTTTGGAAATAGCGCCGATTCCGAGCGAGATCTAGGCGCTCGCAAATCCATGACACAGCGCCACACCGGGCCTAGGGTGCTTGTATCGACCGTACGCTGTCGTGCTACTTGCGCAGCGGCTTGGGCAGTGGAATGCCGGCGGCGATGACGGCCGCGATGATCATGCAGACGATACCCTTGAGTGGGAAGCACATGAGCAGCAGGCCCACGACCATGACCGGCTGACGCATGACCGCACCCATCGTCGATGCCGTGCAGACGGCGACGCAAAAGACCGGATCTGCGCCGGTGAGGATGGCAAGGCCATAGCCCAGGCTTACGCCCGAGAAGATAACCGGGAAGAAGTGACCGCCGCGCCAACCAAGGTTGATGAGGGAGGGCGTCAGCATGGCCTTAACAAGACCGGTCGCGATAAGCACGCCAGCGGGAATGGTCAGATAGGTTTCCATGAGCACGTCGGCCTGGGTCTCGCCGGCAAACATGGTATAGGGCAGGACCGTGCCACAGATGGCGAGTGCCAGACCGGCCAGCATGGCCTTGACGACAGGACGCTCCCCTATTGCATGGGACAGTGCCTCGCTTGCATGCTCAGAGACAAAGTACAGCCAGCCGCAGACGGTGCCGATCAACGACAGAGGGACGAGCCAGGTAAGCTCTAGGTTGCCCACCTCGGCGGACTCGAACCTGGGCATGCCCATGCCGCCGCCCACAAGCTGTCCAAGCAGCAGGTAGGTGCCCAGACCGCCGGCAATCGCAATACCGTAGACCACCGTCTTTTGCGCCTTGGGCAGCTTGATGGTGATCTCGCCGGACGCGGACTCATCGTCGGCGTCTTCACCCTGGCCGTCGGTGCTACCGGCAAGCGGCGCCACAAAGCCAAAGACGGGCGCGGTAAAGAGCGCCGTCAGGGCAGCCTGGGTGCCCAGCAACGTGAGCTCCCTAAACTCGGCGCCAAAGCGACGCATGCGGTCGCCGACCCAGCTGCACAGACCGGCGATAACGCCGGTCAGGCCGGCCTCCGGTCCAATGCTTCCGCCAAACAGCAGCGGCAGCAATGCCGCGAGCGAAAGCTTGCCCAGGTTGTCGTACGGGTAGCGCCCGTCTTGCTTAACCTTAGCCATCACCTGGTTGAGGTCATCGGTCTTGGTGCCTGTCATCTTTTCGTACAGACCGATTAACAGGCCGCCCAGCAGGCAGACAAAAAACGGGTACGGCAGAAAGCCAAACGGGCCGCTGGCAAGCTCGGGCGAAGCGACGCCCAGCGCGTGCGGAATCTCGGTCCATAGATAGTCGATACCGTGCTCCATCGCAAAAAAGAACAGCCAGACTGCGGCACCCGCGAGTGCACCGGTCACGGCAACGCTGACCAAAAACAGCGCTCGGTTCGTGGGTTTGGCAAGGTTATCCATCGGGTCCTCCCGCGGTCAAAGTCGACATAGATACGTTTTATTGTAGAGCGAGCGTTGCCCGAACGAGCCAACCACCTGCGCCGCAAACGGCACCATTGGGAGCCATAGTGGGGCAGGCTCAAGACTTATCCGTTGATAATCGAGGCAATCTCGCGCAAATCGTCGGCAAAGTAGATGCCGTGCTGGCGCCTCGGGCTCGAAAGCCCCTTATCAATCATGTGCCCGAGCAACGCCTTGAGGTCGTTGTAGTAACCGTCCAGGTTATACAGGATGCACGGAGAGCTCAGGTGCCCCAACGACACCGCGGACATAACCTCGGCAATCTCCTCGAGCGTGCCCGTGCCGCCCGGAAATGCGATGAACGCATCGCCGAGCTCGATCATCTTGGCTTTGCGCTCGGCCATGTCGCTCGTCACGATAAGGTCGTCGATTCCGTCGTGTTGAAACTCTGCCTCGATAAAAAAGCTCGGCTCCACACCCGTCACATGTCCGCCTGCCTCGAGTACGCTATCGGCGAGCGCGCCCATCAGTCCCGATTTGGACCCGCCGTATACGAGCGCGTGTCCGTTGGCGCCAATCCAATTGCCCAGCTCCTGCACTGCGGGCAGAAACGCCGGGTCGTTGCCGACGCTCGCGCCCAGGTAGACGGTGATGTTCATATGCAATCCCCCTCGTCGTGACGCGCGGCACCCGTTCTATCGTTGCCGGCGACGGTATTCGCGCACGCGGCGCGACAAATCGGCGAGCTCATCGCGGTCGAGTTCTTCCAAATGCTCAAGATCGTCCATAAAGCGCGCCATGGTGTCCTTTTGGCGCATCTTGATAAGCGTATTGCAGTAGTTCACCGCCACGCCCGTAAGCATGGCGATATAGAAGATACTGATGACGCTTAGGATAACGGTAATGCCGCGGGCAACCGGCGTTTCAGCGGGGATATCGCCAAAGCCAATCGTCGAGACCGTCTCAAAGCTAAACCAGAGACCATCGCCAAACGTGAGGGTCGTGGGCTCGGACAGCCAGACAGCCGTCGAGCAAAGCAGATAGAAAATAAGAAACAGGCCCGTAATGCGTGCAAAGCCAGCCTGTCGCAGCACATCGGCAAGCGTCCTGAGCTTTTTCATCGCGACCCCTTCCACGGACAACCAATCACGTTCGCTCGGTATTGTCCCACGCCTCCCCAGCAAACGGAACTAGTCATTGGGGACGTTCTTAAATGACCAGTCAAACAAGAACGTCCCCAATGACTAGTCGTTTAAGAACGTCCCCGATGACTGCCGGGCGGGAGCGTTTAGCGGTACAGCTGCCGACTGGGCAGGCTGAGCTGGTATCCTTATGCGGTATTGTCTCGATTCGTTAGGATTGCATGTGAGAGCTGCCACTGTCCTTCGTTCAGTTATATGTCGCGCCCTGGCCATTGTGCTTGCCGCGCTTGCCGCACTGAGTTCCATCGCGCCTGTCCAGGCTTTTGCCGATGACTCTAGTCAGCCAGTCAAGACGGTCCGCGTTGGTTGGCTCGTCAACAACGAGGGCTTCCAGGACGGCACCCCCGGCGAGCGTCTCTCGGGATGGGGCTACGAGTACCTCCAGACCCTATCGTACTACACGCCCGGTTGGCGGTACGAATACGTCTCTGGCACCTTCACCGAGCTTATGGACATGCTCGAGGCGGGCGAAATCGACCTCATGCCCAACATCTCCTACTCCGAGGAACGCGCCCAAAAGCTGCTCTTTTCCTCGAACCCCGAGGGCACCGAGCGCTACTACATCTACGCCAGGCCCGACCGTGACGACCTCGCAAAGGGTGACCCTCAAGCACTCCAAGGTCTCACTATCGGCTACAACCCTGGCGTTATGCAAACCTTCGTTGGCCAGCAGTGGCTCGCCAACGAGGGAGTCACCTGCACATACAGGGAGTATGACGGAGGATCCGATCTCTTTGATGCGCTCGCAAACGACGAAGTCGATGCCGTCATCATGAACGACACGACCTCGTCGCCCAGTGCCTCCCCCATGTTCTACATCGGCTCGAGCGACTACTATTTTGCCGTTCCCAAAAGCCGCCCCGACCTGATGAACGACATCAATGCTGCCATGACGGCAATCGCCCGCGTCAACCCACGCTATAACGACGAAGTCAAATCTAACTACTCGACCCAAAACAGCGGTTCATCATCGCTCAACGGTCCCGAACGTTCCTGGCTCAAAGCAAATGACAACACCATCACACTCGGCTACATTACGGGCAAACTCCCCTACTGCAACGAAGACGAAGACGGCAAAATGGAAGGCTCGCTCGCATCGCTTGCGACAACGTTGCACGATAAATTTGGCATTACGGTCAAAACCGTCGCCTTTGATAGCTACAAGATGATGTCAAAGGCCCTGTCAAAGGGAAGCATAGACGTTGCGCTGCCGGTATACCGAGATTACTGGTTTGCCGAGCAAATAGGCGTTGTGCAGTCGGTATCGTTGGGGACCATGTCCCTCACCGCCATCCACACCGGCAGCAACCTGAACAAAGACCTCCAGAACATCGCCTGTACCAAATCATCGTTTATCAACAAAAATGCACTTGAAAGTCTGTTCCCCACAGCGACCGTAACTGAATACCAATCCGACGATGAAGTGTTCGACGCCCTCAGGAAGGGAACGGCGCACTGCATCGTCGCTCCCAGTTCACGCGTAAAAACCATTGGCGACCGTTACGATCTCGAGGACTGCGAGACGGTCGAGCTCCCTGACACCTGTGAGCTCTCGTGCTGGATTTCGCGCGGAAAGCCCGAGCTGCTGGGAATCATCAACAAGGGCATCATCAATGCCGGAGAATCGCTCTCCGCAAGCAATTTCTCCTCCACGTCGTACACGGCCCAGGAATCCAACGCGCTTCAATTCCTTTATCGCAACCGCACCGCCATTGCAGCCACCCTCATCGGTATGTTGTCGGTCGGCATCGTCCTGCTCATCTGGGCGCTCGTGCGCGCTCGAACCGAGCGCAAAAAGCCGATGCCGCCAACGCCGCTAAGACGGCATTCCTCACGCGCATGAGCCACGACATCCGTACGCCACTCAACGGCATCCTGGGTCTTATCGAAATTGAGGAATTGAAAGACGGCGACATGCAGGCTGCCCGCGAAAGCCGCGCCAAGGCGCGTGTTGCCGCCAATCACCTACTCTCGCTGATTAACGACATCCTCGAGATGGGCAAAATCGAAGACCGCAAGCTAACTCTGGAACATGCGCCTTTTAACCTCAAAAAGCTCTGTGACGATACGCTGGTGCTGTGCAAGCTCCGCGCATCCGATAACGGCATCACAATGCAGGACAATAGTCTGCCGTACGCCACGGGACCATACATGATCGGCAGTCCCACCCATATCCGACAGATTATGATCAACCTGTTAAACAACAGCATTAAGTACAACAAGCACGGCGGCTCCGTCACCTTTAGCTCAAAGACCAAACCACTCGATAACGGGCGCGCGCTCTTTTGCTTTAGCGTTTCGGATACCGGCATTGGCATGGCTCCCGAGTTTTTAAAGCATATCTATGAGCCGTTTGCACAAGAAGGTGACAATGCGCGCAGCAAGTTCCAAGGAACCGGCATGGGCATGCCAATCGTCAAGTCGCTTATTGAACTGATGGGCGGTACGATTGAGATTTCGAGTGAGGTTGACGTGGGAAGTACGTTCAACGTCCAGATTCCGCTCGATATCGACAAGAACCCTCAGACGCGGGCAGATACGGTCGAGAGGGCGCTCGACTGCTCGCTCGCCGACATGAACGTGCTGCTCGCCGAAGACAACGAATTGAATGCCGAGATTGCCCAGGCGCTGCTCGAAAGCGAAGGCATTGTCGTAACTCGCGCCGCCGATGGCAACGAAGCGGTCGACCTATACGTTGGCCGTCCCGCCGGCAGCTTCGATGCGATTCTGATGGACATCATGATGCCGGGAATGGATGGTTACGAGGCGACCCGCGCGATTCGTCTGAGCGAGAAGATCGATGCAGCCGATATCCCCATCATCGCGCTCACCGCCAATGCCTTTGCCGAGGACGCCAAGGCGGCACACGACGCCGGTATGAACGCCCATCTGTCCAAACCGCTCGACTTTAACAAGCTCAAAAACATGCTCGCCCGCATCAAGAAAAACGGATCCGTTTCGCTATAGTTTGTGCTCAACCACCACGCACGACCAGAAAGGAAGCCAACGATGTTTAGGCCCTTACGTCGAAAGAAGCGCGCCATCACCGACGAAGAAGCGCGCGAACTGCTCGCTACCTGCAAGCGCGGCGTCTTTGCCGTCAACGGCGACGATGGCTACCCGTACGCCATTCCCGTCAACTACTTCTTTGACGGCGAGCACGACAAGATTTATTTCCATGGCGCCAAGGCCGGCCACAAGGTCGACGCACTCAAGCGCGATGACAAGGTCTGCTTTACCGTTTACGGCAACGAGTGGTACCAGGACGGTGACTGGGCTCCCTACGTTATGAGCACCGTGGTCTTTGGCCGCTGTCGCCTGGCGAATGACACCCCCGCGTTTATCGAGGACAAAGTCCGCCAGCTCGCGCTTAAGTACTACCCTTCTGCCGAAGAAGTCGAGGAGGAAATCGCCAAAGACATCAAGGGCGTCCAACTCTACGAGATTTCGATTGAGCATCTTTGCGGCAAGCAGATTCAGGAAAAGTAAGCCCCTCAGCAAGCCTCATCAATAACAATATGGCCCGGTTCCAACCCACCTTGGAACCGGGCCATATGCTTATGAAGCGGCGGCGATGTGCGCTAACGCCTCGACGAGCTCTTGCGAGCTCACAGGCTTGCTCAAGTGAGCGTTCATGCCCGCCTCACGCGAAAGCCTGCGGTCGTCGGCAAAGGCGTTGGCACTCACGGCGATAATCGGCGTGGTCGCGGCATCCTCGCGATCGAGTGCTCGAATTCGACGCGTGGCCTCAAGGCCATCGATGCCAGGCATCATGATGTCCATCAACACCACGTCGTACTCGTGCGGTGCGCTCGCGGTAAACATCTCGACGGCAGACTCACCATCCTTGGCATGCGTCACGACGGCACCGGCACGGCTGAGCGTAAACTGCGCGATCTCGGCATTCAGATCGTTATCCTCTACGAGTAAAACGCGCAAGCCCTGGAGCGCATCGCCATCGCCCCCATCCACGCGAACTGCCTGAGGAATCTCGGAACGCTTGCATTTCTCGAACGGCAGGCGGATGGTAAACGTCGTCCCCTGCCCCAAGACGCTCGTAAAGCTCATGGTTCCGCCCATAAGCTCGACCAACTGTTTTGCGATGGGCGCGCCCAGGCCAGTTCCCGATGAAGCGCCTTCCACCTGTTGCTCCTCGCGGCAAAACGGCTCGTAGAGGCGCTGCTGGAACTCCTCGCTCATGCCAATACCGTTGTCGGCGATCGTGTATTCATAGACGGGGACGCCATCCGCTGGCTCCACCTCGCGGCACACCAGGCGAACATAGCCGCCCTGGCGGTTGTACTTGACGGCATTGCCGGCAATATTGAGCAACAAGCGCTTGAGGTGCGTCACGCTCACCCGCGCATAGGGATGATTAAGCGTCTGCTGGTCGCAGATAATTGTCACCAGACGCTCCTCGGCCTGGCGCTCAAGAATATCGCGCACCTCGTGGTTGAGGGTCGCCAAGTTTGTGGGAACAAGCTCCAGGTCGACCTGCCCGCTCTCCAGGCGACTCATATCCAGGGCCTCGTTGGCAAGGTCGAGCAGCAGTCCCGATGCCGTCCAGATTTTTGAGCGGCACTCGGCCTGCTTTTGCAGATCGTCCCCATTGGCATCGCCGACCTCGACCATACCGCGAATGCCGTTGATGGGCGTGCGCAGATCGTGGCTCATGCGGCGCAAAAACTCCGTCTTTGCCGAGTTGGCAGACGAGGACTCACGCGCCGCCTTTGCCAGCTTGTCGCCATAGTCGCGCTCCTGCTGCAGCAAGTCCGTCAAACGTCGACGGTCAGCGCGGCGACGCACCATCACAACAACGGCTACAACACCGCTGTAGAGCACCAGCACGCCGGCAGCAACAGCCGCGACAACCTCAAAGTAGCGCCGCGCCGAGGCATAGGTGTACACGTAGAACCCGCGCGCTTTTCCAAATGTGCCCAAATACCACTCGCCATTGGCGTTGACCAATCTGACCTTACCAGCCGGGCACCGATCCTTTATACCGTCGACAATGAAGGCATCCGTCGCAGGCAGATCGAATACGCCCAATATGGTGGGTTCAACGGCATTGGTCGCAACGACCTTGCCATCGCTTTCAATCACGATATTGCCGCTGTCAATGGTCTCATAACCACCGAGCAGGCTCTGCAGTTTGAGCGTATTGCTTGCAACTGCCTTCGCGCTCTGATGCCTTACTGCGACAACGATGCCCTCGTCATCCTGCCGGGTTACGCAGCCAATGTCTGCGACCGAATCATCCGAAAGCGTAATGCGGGCGGTATAGGACTTAAGCGGATGGGCTGCCACCTCCAGCACGGGTGCTTCCTTGAGATACGTAGCGAGCGACTCGTAGCCCACGCCATCCGTCGAGGACTCGGACACCAAATTGCCCGATGCGTCCGTCACGATCAGTGCACTCACGTTGAACTGGTCAGCATATTGCTCCAACATGGCGTTATCCACCGAACCGTCGCGCACCATATCGCGCGCCGTCTCTCCTGCGATCTCCATAACGCGAATCAGGTTTTTGGTCGTATAGGCGCTATTGAATGCATCGTAGGAAAGGCTCTGCGTCGCCACGTAATCGACAACGTCGGCAAAGCGCTGCTCGGCTTGGGCCGTCGCGTAACCGTAGCTCATCATGCCGGCAACAACCGAGAGCGCTATCCCCAGCAGAGCGACAAGGAGCCATACCCCTGCCGAACGATTGCCCCGCTCCTGAGCGGCGTGGTCGGGTGCATCGATCATGACAGGCCCTCCATATTCAAAAATGGCGAAGGGTCATCAAAGTACTTTGACACCAGACGTTCCATGGTGCCATCGGCAAGCATTTCCTGGTAGGCATGAGTGAGCTTAACGTCGATGCCGCGCGTATCGTTGATATCGAAAGCGGTGCCCAAACCGACCTCTAGCAGCGGCTCATCCAGAATACGATACGTCACACCATAGTCTTTTTTCGTAGGTGAGGAACGAGGACTCATGCGCGGCGATAGCGTCGACCAGGCCCTCGACGAGCGCCGGGTTCAGGTATGAACCGTCCGAAAAGCTGTAGAGTTCCTTGATCTGCGGAACGTTTTCATTTGTATGATTGAGCAAAATGTCCTCGGGCTTGGTGGTGGACTGGACCGCCACGACCTTATCCTCAAGATCGGCAAGCGTGTAGATATCGCTCTGGGGATCGACCGCGACCACCTGGCGGCTCGCAAGGTATGGGCCGGCCCAACGATATTCGTTTTCGCGACCCGTCATACTAAAGCTGCCCATAACACAATCGAGCTCGCCGCTCGCCAGCAGCTCTTTCTTCTTTTCCCAATCGATCAGCTGGTACTTTGGCTTGTAACCAATGCGGGCCAAAGCCTCGGTCAATATCTCGACATCCAGGCCAACGATATCGCCGTACTCGTCGGTATACACAAACGGTGGATAGAGGTCGCTGCCGACGTTGAGCGTCTTAAGGTTGTCGTCTTTGGCCCGCGAGGCGTCCAGGCCTTCTAATGCAGACGTCGAGGCTTTGTCATTACGCCCAAAACAGCCAGCTATCGCTACGACAAAGGCGCACGCTACCGCAAGCGCAACAAACAACGATATGGCAACCGAGCGACGGGGTCTTTTCATCGAGCTCCAGACGATCCTGTTTACAGACTAAAATGGTAAGAAATAATAGCAAACAAAACCACACGAGTGCCCAATTGTTACAGACGCTTTACCGTATGGGGCCTTCCAGCCGACTTGGCAGAAGACCCCGCATGCAGTGCTCACTTACCGTGCATTAAAAACGTAGCGGTCCAGGCGGTCGCACGCTTCCTTTACGCGCGAAAGCGGCAGCGCCAGATTCACGCGAATGTGACAGGGCCCGTGGAACGGACGACCGTCCTGATACCCCACGCCCACGCGCGCCCCCTCGTCGAGCAGCCACTGAATATCGCGGCCATGTTCGCGGCACCACTCGGTGCAGTCCAGAAACACCATGTACGTGCCCTGCGGACGCGAATAAGACACGCCCTCAAAATGCTCGTCCACGTAATCGCAGAAGTACTCGATATTGCCGGCAAGCACCTGGTTGAGCTCGTCCACCCACTCGTAGCCCTGCGGCTGGTAGGCACCGATAAGCGCATGCATGGAGAGGACGTTCATCTCGTTGTAGTGAGTCTTGTTGGACACGGCGCACACGCGGTCGCGCAGCGTCTCGTTATAGATAATGTGGTAGCTGCCAACCAGGCCCGCCAGGTTAAACGTCTTGCTCGGCGCATAGAGGGCAACCGTGCGCATGCGGGCATCCTCGCTCACCGACTGCGTCGGGATGTGCTTGTGCCCCGGCAGGATGATATCGGACCAAATCTCGTCCGAGATCACCACGCAATCGTGCTGGCGGTAGATGTCCATGGCGCGCTCAATCTCGTCGCGCTCCCATACGCGGCCGCAGGGATTGTGCGGCGAGCAGAACACCACGGCATGGATGTGGTTTTGGGCGAGCTTGCGCTCCATGTCCTCAAAGTCCATACGCCACACGCCCTGGTCGTCGAACTTAAGCGGGCTGTGGACAATGCGATAGCCCGCGGCCTCAATGGACTTGGTAAAGCCGATGTAGGTAGGGCTGTGGACCAGTACCGCATCGCCCGGCTGGACATACGCGCGCAGCGTCGACACGACACCGCCCAGCACGCCGTTTTCGTAGCCGATATGCTCAGGGCGCAGACCCTCGACGCCATTGCGGCGGCTCTGCCATTCGATGATGCGGTCGAAGTACTCGGCGCGCGGGTTAAAGTAGCCAAACATGGGATGCTGAGCGCGCTGAATGATGTGCTCCTGGACCGTGGGCACCGTGGCGAAGTTCATGTCGGCCACCCACATGGGAATGCGGTCGAAGCCCTCGTCGGGTGCGTTCGGAGCCATACCGGGGATCTCACCCCAGGAGTCAACGGCTATGGAGTCCATACCGTGGCGGTCGATAAGCGAGCTAAAGTCGTATTTCATGCTGAGCCCCCGTGCAAAGTTGATTGTTTTGGTAGGCGATATTGTCCACCAGCGTGGGCGGTTTTGGCGCGGGGTTTGGCGCTTAATTTGACGGGTACGGACGAATGGCTGGTTAGTCTTGCGCGTCGTTGACGGCAACTACGGTTAGCTGGGTTTCATCGACCGCAAACGATATGTCGAGCCCGGCGTAAGCCAAGTGATAAACGCGGTTTGGCTCGTGCTTGCTGCCTGCGCGGCGTGGATCTTGGCGAAGGACCTCGACCAAGCCGGGGAGCTTTGCGGGCGGGACCATATCCTGCAGAGCTTGCGGGAACTCAACATCGAGCTCTTGCCACGGAGCATCCTCAATCCAGCCGCCGGTCGCATCCGGGTGGCAGTCCGCAAACGGGATGTAGGGCTTAATGTCGTAGATGGGCGTGCCGTCACGCAGGTCGGCCCCCAGCACATGGATGATGGGGCCATCGTCGGTGAACTCGACACGATCGAGCTTGACGCAGGTGAGACCGATGGGATTAGGGCGAAACGGGCTGCGCGTGGCAAAGACGCCCACACGCTCGGCTCCACCCAGGCGCGGCGGACGCACGGTCTTCGACCATTTTGCGTTGGTACCGGATCTGTCCTGCGTTTTGGCATCGGCGGCTATGTCCTTAGCCGTGCCACCGGGCGTTCCGTTTTCGAAGCGCCACAACAGCCACAGGTGAGAGAAGGAGTCCAGACCCTCACCCGCTGCATTGGAGGCAAATTCCGGCTCAAAAACGATGCGTCCCTGCAGATGAGGCGCCAAAAAGCTGTTGCGCGGAATGCCGAACTTCTGCGGCAGGTCGGTATGTATGTGTGCAATAGGTTCCATGCCGGTCATTGTACGGCATGGAGGCGTGGGGCGTTGCGCGCAATTCTTCGCCGCGGACTCCTGTCATGCAACCAACGGTTGCTTGGAAGGGCGCCTGCCGCCGCGTATGCTTAAGCCATCAACCAGCAGAAAGGAGCCGCTATGGCCTTTGCAGAAAAGCTCATTGCCATCCGTCGTGCCCATCACCTTACCCAAGAGCAGCTCGCCGCCAAACTCTTTGTCACGCGCCAAGCCGTCAGCCGTTGGGAGCGCGACGAGGTCACCCCGGGCATCGACATGATGAAGCTCATTGCCGCCGTAACCGGAGAGCCGTTGTCCCACCTGCTCGAAATGCCCGAGCATTATTGCCAGAGCTGCGGCATGATACTCACGCCCGACGACTGCGGCACCGATGCCACGGGCGCCACGACCGACCATTACTGCAAGTGGTGCTACGACCACGGCAAGTACACCTACGACACCACCATGGAGGCGATGATCGAGGATTGCGCCCCGCGGCTGGCGCAAAACACCGGCATGTCGCTCGACGAAGCCGTCTCGCTCATGGGCGCCGTCCTGCCGCAACTGGAGCGCTGGCGCTCCGTGCAGGAAAACGAGGAGCGCTACGGTGCCGAGGCGCGGGCGCGCTATGGCGACGAGGCTATCGATGCAGCAAACGAAACGTTACTGGATATGGATCCTCAGACATGGAACGACATGAAGGAACTTGAACGCGCCATTTTGGGCCAGCTCTCGATTGCCATGGGCATTGGCGACCCAGAGAGCAACGAAGCCCAAAAACTGGTTACAATGCACCGTCGATGGATTGCTCTCAACTGGGGATGCGAGCCCCAAGACGAGGCGTACCGGGGCCTCGCCCACAGCTATCTTGCCGACCAGCGCTTTGTTGACTACTACGACAAGCCCTGCGGCACCGGAGCCACGGCGTTTCTGGTCCAGGCCATCGAGTCGTCGTTGACGTGCGCATAGACCGCGGCGGCTTTGGGTATTTCAATCAAAACCGCAACCGATTGGAGACCTATGACTACTGATCACGAGCTCGTGCTCTACGTTATGACCGGCTGCCCGTATTGCATAAAGGTCAAGCGCTTTCTGGCCGATAACGGCGTGACCATTCCCGAGCGCAACATCTCAACCGACTCCGATGCCGAACAGACACTCATCGCCGTCGGCGGAAAGCGCCAGGTTCCCTGCCTGTTCATCGACGGCAAGCCACTCTACGAATCGAGCGACATCATCGCGTGGGCGCAAGAGAACCTGCTCTAGTGCAACATAGTCATTGGGGACGTTCATAAATGACTAGTCGTTAAAGAACGTCCCCAACGACTAACTAGTCGTTGAAGCGAGCTGTGGGTGCAAGCGGCTGTTCGCGAAAGACGCGCTCGACGGCAGCG
>UQVT01000026.1 GCA_900544465.1 uncultured Collinsella sp.
TGGATGCCCTCGGCGACCTTCTCGACGGCCTTGTCGCCGGCGAGCGTGCGCAGCAGTTCAAGCGCAAAGGGGAGCGACTGGGCCATGCCGCTGGCGGTGATGATGTTGCCGTCGTGTGTAACCTTGTCACCGGTATAGGCGCCCTCGGGGAAGCTCTTCTCAAAGCCAGGGAAGCATGTGGCGTGGCGCCCCTCGAGCAGGTCGAGCTCGCCCAAGATAAACGGGGCGGCGCAGATGGCGGCAACGTGCTTAGTTGCGGCGAACTCGCAGACCACGTCGCAGACGCGCTGGTCGGCGCGCAGGTTGGTGGCTCCGGGCAGGCCGCCGGGGAGCACGACGCAGTCATACTCGTCAAAGTTGATCTCGTCAAAGAGCGCATCGCAGGTCACGGGAATTTGCAGCGAGCTCACGACCTCACGCGTGGGCATGATCGAGACGAGCGTGGCGCGCACGCCGCCGCGACGCATGACATCGACCATGGTCAAGCATTCAATAGTTTCAAAGCCATCGGCGGCGAGAACGGCAACGCTGGGCATGAGGGTTCCTTTCATAGGCGGCATACAATTAGCCGTCTTATACCCCGAAGACCTCCGCTTGCCACGCTCGATTTCCCAATGATTTTTCTGAGCAATGATTAAGTGGCTAGTTGCGCCTAAGGTGGACGACCGTCTCGCAGTGGAAGGTTTGCGGGAACAGGTCGACTGGCGTGATCTTTACGGGGGAGAAGGTGCCTTCTTCGACAAAGCGTTTGAGATCGCGCGCCAGGGTGGCCGGGTCGCAGCTCACGTAGGCGACATCGCGAGCACTCGTGCTGGCGATAAGGTCGATCGCCTCGGGGGCGAGACCTGCGCGCGGCGGGTCGACCACCAAGACGTCGGCATCCTGGTCGGGGAACTCGCGCACCGCGTCTCCGCCAATGACGTCGACGTTATCAAGCTTGTTGATCTCTAGGTTACGGCGTAGATCGCGCACGGCGGGGCCGTAGGCCTCGACGGCGGCGACAAAGTCGCAGCGGCGGGCGAGCGGCAGGGTAAAGGTGCCGGCACCGCAGTACAGGTCTACGGCAAGCTCGTCTTCCTGCGGGTCGAGCGCTTCCATGACAAGCTCGATCAAAATCTCGGCACCCTTGGTGTTGACCTGGAAAAAAGACGGGGCAGACAAGCGCATCTGACCCTCGGCGATATTCTCGGTCCATGAGCCCTCTCCGGCGAGCATTTCGACCTTGGAGACACGGCGGGCCTTCTTTTCGCCCTTGCTCATCACGCGCACGATGCTCGTGGGATGAGCGGCGTCCGCCAGCACGCGGGAGACCTGCGAGCGCGGAAAAGAGCCTGTGGGCGTCCAGAGTGCGACCTCGAGTGCCTTGGTGCGGCGCGATGCGCGAATGCCCACGCGTTCGAGCCCCAAGTCATGGCTGCCGCTTAGATAGTTGAGTGCGCCGACGACCGATTTGAGCGCCTTCGGGAAGCGCTTATCGAACAGCGGGCACGAATCGACGGTCACGATTTTGCTGGGGTCGACACCGTGCATGCCAAGGCGAACGCGACCGTTGACGACGGTCGGTTCGAGTTCGATTTTATTGCGGTAGCCCCAGGCGTCCTTGGTGTGGCGGATGGGCTGTATCAGCTCATCGACCTGCTCAGGAGCGAACTTGCCGATGCGCTCGAGCGTGGAGCGCAGGTTTTGCTCCTTGGCGGCGAGCTGTGCCGTGCGTGAGAGATTGCCCCACGAGCAGCCGCCGCAGATGCCCACGAAGGGGCAGGGAGGCTGAATGCGATCGGGACTTGGCTCCAGAATCTCGGTGGTGCGGGCGCGCATGAACGACTTGCCGTCCTGTACGACCTCGGCCTCGACGGTGTCGCCTGCCACGGCGCCCTGCACAAAGACGGCCTTGCCGTTGTCGGCGTGCGCCAGACCGTCGGCGCCGTAGGTCATCGATTCTATAGTGAGCTTCATATCCCTGCCTGTCATTCGCGTTGTTGTTCGCACCATGGTAGCAGGGAAAAGCGCCCCGCATCCGAGGCTTTCCTCAAATGCGGGGCGCTTCTACAAACTGCTTCTACAAACGACTATTTCGTCTTGCCGGTAATGAGCGTCTTAAGACCCAGACCGATCAGGCCCAGGCCCATGCGCACGCGGCCGGGGCGATGGCGCTCGATGGCCTTGGTCTTGCCGGCGGGCTTATCGCGACGGGCACTCGTCCCGGGTGCGGACTTGGTGACCTGCGGCTCGGGCTGAGGTGCAGGTGCAGGCTCGGGCTCAATGACGGTCGCCTGGACCTCTTGGACCTTGGGCGTGGTCGGCTGCGGATCAGGAGCTGGGGCGGGCTTTGCCTCGGCGGCGGGCTCCGGAGTCGCGGTAGCGGGCTCGGGCGCTTTCTCCATGGCGGGCTCTGCGGCAGCCTCGGGCTCATTCACCGGGGGAGTGGCAACCGCTTCCGGTTTGGCGGCTGCCCCATGTTCAACCTCGGCCTGAATAGCTTCTTCGGCCACACGTTCCTTCTCCTGTGCGCGCTGCTGCGCGGCGGCCTCGGCGTTGCGATAGGCACGCTCCAGTAGAGCTTCCTGCGAGTTGAAGGGTTTCTCACCCTCTGCACGTTCCACGGGGACCCAGGTGCCGTCGCTCGTGAGGCTGCGGGCCTTCACGTTGTCCTGCAGCTGCATGCCCATGTACTCGTGCACTAGGGCGCGGCAGGTGGGGTCGAGCACGGGGAAGGCGATCTCCACGCGGTGCTCGGTGTTGCGTGTCATCATGTCTGCCGAGCTCAGGTAAATCATGTCCGAGTCCACGCCAAAAGCGTAAACACGGGCGTGCTCCAAAAAGCGTCCGACGATGGAGCGGACATGCACGTTCTCGGTCTTGCCCGGAACACCGGGCTTGAGGCACGAGATGCCGCGGATGATCATGTCTACGCGCACGCCGGCACACGATGCCTCGGCGATCTTGTCGATAACCTCGCGGTCGGTCAGCGAGTTGAGCTTAAAGAACACGCGGGCGGGCTCGCCGGCAAGGGCGCGCTGGATCTCGCGGTCAAGCCCGCGCATGATGAGCGGTTTCAGTCCGACGGGCGCCACACCCAGGAAGCGGTAGTCGCCGCGCAGGTTGCCCAGCGACAGATTGCGGAAGAACAGGTTGGCGTCTTCACCGATGCCGGGATGGGCCGTCATGAGCATAAAGTCGCTGTAGAGTTTGGCCGTCTTCTCGTTAAAGTTGCCGGTGCCCAAAAGCGTGAGGCGGGTGAGCGCCATACCCTCGCGATAGGTGAGCTGGCAGATCTTTGAGTGGCATTTAAAGCCCTCGGAACCATAGATGACGGTGCAGCCCGCTTCTTCCAGACGCTCGGCCCACTCGATGTTGTTCTGCTCGTCAAAGCGCGCGCGGAGCTCCATGAGCACCGTGACCTCTTTGCCGTTCTCGGCAGCATCGATCAGCGACTCGCACAGGCGGCTCTGCTTGGCCACGCGGTAGAGCGTGATGCGCAGCGAGATGCACTCGGGGTCATAGGCGGCCTCGTGCACCAGGTCCAAGAACGGGTTCATGGCCTCGTAGGGATAAAAGAGCAGCTTGTCGTGCTGCAGCACCTGCTCGCGGATGGAGCGGGTCATGTCGATGTTGGGATTGGGCTGCGGCCTAAACGGCGTAAAGAGCAGCTCGTTGCGCAGGTGCTCGGGAATCTTGCCCTCAATGCCGAAGACGTAGCCCAGGTTGAGCGGGATATCGCAGGTAAAGACAGAGCGGCGCGAAAGCTCGAGCGCCTTGCGGATAGTCTTGAGCGTTGCCTTCTCGAGCGACCCCGAGACCGCGAGCACTACCGGCTGCAGGCGCAGGCGCTTCTTGAGGATGCGCTTCATGTGCTGGCGGTAGTCCTCTTCCTCTTCGACGCCCTCGCCGTCCGGATCGATGTCGGCGTTGCGGGTGACGCGGATCAGCGCACGATCCAGCGGCTTATAGGAGCCAAAGCAGCTGTCCAAGCAGGCGAGGATGACGCCCTCGAGCAAGATGTAGGAGTAGGTGCCGGTGGGCGAGGGGATCTCGACCACGCGGTTCATTGAGGCGGGAATCTCGATAAGGCCCAGCAGGCTCTCCTCGTCGGTGGCGCCGTCCAGACCACAGGCCAGATAGAGCGCGCCATTGCGCAGGTTGGGGAAGGGGTGGCGCGGATCGATGACCAGCGGCGAGATGACCGGTGACACGTAGGCCTGGAAGTAGCGGGTTACAAAGGTGCGCTCCTCGGGCGTAAGCGAATCGATGCGGGCGCGGTGAACGCCCAAGGTGTCGAGCTTGCCCTCGATGCTCTTAAAGATGGACTCCCAACGGGTAAGGAGCCCGGGCATTTCGGCCATGACAGCATCGACCTGTTCGGAGGCGGTCATATTGCTCTTGTTGTCGACAGGTTGTTTTTTGAGCTCCGCCAGATCGGACAGGCCGCCCACGCGCACCATAAGGAACTCGTCGAGGTTGGACTCGAAGATCGAGACGAACTTTAGTCGCTCGAATAACGGAACGGTTTCGTCGAAGGCTTCGTCGAGCACGCGGTTGTCAAAGCGTAGCCAGCTGAGCTCTCGGTTTTGCGTGTACGAGAAGTCGCGCGGCGGTTTGCGCAGCTTTGCGGCGGCTTGCTTCTTTTCGATTTTGCTCGGCATATGCATCTGTCCGTTCAGTCCCCACAAGGGACGGTAGCCTAACACTAATCACTATTGTCTCAATTTAGTCGACCTGTGGCACGGACGCATCGCGCGAACGGTATCTTTACCTACTTCTTACGCTGCCAAGGCATGCAACTAACTGCCCAACTCGTTTAGAAACAATCTATATCCATACTCAATTGGTGAGGATGTATGAATAAGAATGATTGAGAGCTGAATATAATCGAATCCAAATTGAATCATGAACAAACGACATATATATGCAGAAAACCGTTTTAGCTATGCAATTCCTAAACATGAAAATATTTGTGCAATCTAGCTTAATTCCTTAGAAAAAAGAACATTTACCTTTGAAAACCTGCTTTAGAGAACCGAAGTGCATCATGGGGGAATCATATGAGATATACCGTTCATCGCACTTTGCTGACCGTTCGGGGGCGAGGTGGAATTGCAGGTGGTTTTTGGATATAACTAGAGCTGTCAGCAAGCAGCGTCCCATACGGAGGGGCGCTGATACATTCGGCCAGTAAGGCCCGAAAGAAAGGTAGGAGGCCATGACGAAAGGTCTGCACGTGCCTTCCGAGATCGGCAAGCTCAGGAAGGTCTGCCTGCACCGTCCCGGCGACGAGCTCCTCAACCTGCCGCCCGACGAGCTCGAGCGACTCCTGTTCGACGACGTCCCGTTCCTGGAGGTCGCGCAGCAGGAGCACGACACCTTCGCCCAGATCCTGAGGGACCAGGGCGTGGAGGTCCTCTACCTCGAGAACCTCGTCGCCGAGGTGTTCGACCAGGTCCCCGGCGCCCGCGCCGAGTTCACCGACCAGTACATCGCCGAGGCCGGCATCCGCGGCCAGCACATGCCGCAGATCGTCCGCGAGAAGCTGGACTCCATCGAGGACAACCTCGAGTTCGTCAAGAAGACCATGGCCGGCATGACCAAGTCCGAGATCGACATGCCCCTCACGGCGTCCACGACCCTCGACTCCCTGGTCAACTCCGAGTCCGAGTCCGACCTGATCATCGACCCGATGCCCAACCTCTACTTCACCCGCGACCCGTTCGCGGTCGTCGGCGAGGGCGTCAACCTCAACCGCATGTACTCGGTCACCCGCAACCGCGAGACCCTGTACGGCAAGTACGTCTTCAAGTACCACCCCGACTACAAGGACGTCTCGCTGTACTTCCGCCGCGACTGCCAGTTCCACACCGAGGGCGGCGACGTGCTGAACATCAACGAGAAGACCCTCGCCGTCGGCATCTCCCAGCGCACCCAGGCCGCCGCGATCGACGTCATGGCCCAGAACATCTTCTGGAACTCCGACTCCAAGGTCGAGCGCATCCTGGCCTTCGACATCCCGGTCTCGCGCGCCTTCATGCACCTCGACACGGTCTTCACCCAGATCGACGTCGATAAGTTCACGATCCACCCCGCCATCATGGGCACCCTGCGCGTCTACGAGCTGACCGCCGGCAAGAACCCGGGCGACGTGAACATCCGCCTGATCGAGGACACCCTCGAGCACGTCCTGGAGGACGCCACCGGCGTCGACCAGGTCAAGCTGATCCCCTGCGGCGGCGGCGACCCGATCGCGGCCTCCCGCGAGCAGTGGAACGACGGCTCCAACACCCTGTGCGTCGAGCCCGGCAAGATCTGCGTCTACGCCCGCAACACCGTCACCAACGACGTGCTGTACAAGGAGGGCCTGGACCTTCTCGTCGTGCCCTCCGCCGAGCTCTCCCGCGGCCGCGGCGGCCCGCGCTGCATGAGCATGCCCTTCTGGCGCGAGGACCTCTAAGGTCTTCAAGGACCCGTACAGGTCATAATACATACATCTAGCTGCCATTAGATGTCTCCCATTGGGGCGGTGCGGGTTTTCGCACCGCCCCAATCTTGTATGAGGGACGTCAACACGATTGGATGACTGCTTTTGTAAGGAGCTTGGCCATGGACATCAAGACGATTGGCGTTGAGGAATGGCTCAACGTTTGGGAGAAGAGCGCCACGTGGGACATCGCCCAGTCGACGATTTCGTCGCTCACCATGGGCGAGCTGCGCGCGCTCGATGAGCAGGACGGCGCCACGTTTTACGAGCGCCTGGACCGCGAGAAGATGAACTACGGCTGGATCGAGGGCTCGCCGGAGTTTAAGGCCGAGGTTGCCAAGCTGTATCGTCGCGAGGTCAATCCCGATCACATTCTGCAGACCAATGGCTGCACGGGCGCTAACCTCAACGCCATCATGGCTGTGGTCGAGCCCGGCGACCATGTTATCGCCGAGTGGCCCACCTACGCGCCGCTCTACGAGATTCCGCGCACGCTGGGCGCCGAGGTCGAGTATTGGGAGCTTCGCGAGGAACTCGGCTGGAAGCCCGATATCGAGGAACTCAAGCGCTTGGTGCGCCCCAACACCAAGCTTATCTGCATAAACAACGCATCGAACCCCATCGGTACGGTGCTCGATGCCGATATGCTCGGCCAGATTGCCGAGATCGCCCGCTCGGTGGGCGCCTACGTGCTGTGCGACGAGGTGTACCTGCCGCTTGAGAACACTGAGTCCTTTATGTCGATGGTCGACGTGTACGAGAGGGCCATTGTCACCAACTCGTTGTCGAAGACCTATTCGACGCCTGCGGCCCGCGTGGGCTGGGTCTTGGCCGACGAAGAGGTGTCCAACCGCATCCGTACCTATCGCGATTACACCATGATCTGCGGCGGCGTGTTCAACGATACCCTGGCGACCTATGTGCTTGAGCACAAGGATAAGATTCTCGAGCGCAATCGCAAGATCGTGTTTGGCAACCGCGATATCGCGCAGGCTTGGATCGATACGCAGCATCGCGTTTCCTGGACGGCCCCGCAGGGCGTGTCCACCTCGTTTATCCAGCTGGATATTCCCGAGGATGACGAGGAGTTCTGCAGGCGCCTGCTGTCCGAGAGGGGAGTGCTGCTGGTCCCCGGTAGCCGTTTTGAGCTTCCCTGCGGCGCACGCCTGGGCTACTGCGCGAGCGAGGACGTTCTGCGCGAGGGCCTGAGGCTTTTGGGCGAGGCACTGGCGGAGTTCGATCGCTAGGATTCCGATGGTCTTCGGGGGGCCTTATCCAAATTAGCCGAAGATAATCGAAAACGGACCCGTTTCCCTAGGGGAAGCGAGTCCGTTTTTCTATACCGAGAAGTCAAGTTGTTACAAATGGGGCCGTAAAGCGAGCCGGTATCCGCTGGGCCTTATACTGAGTTTCCGGTGAACGGTATCAAGCGTCTGGTAAACGGTAATTTATTTACCAGAAATGAATAGGACAAACTTTTTTCTGAATAAAAATGAAAATGGTTGAGACGCGGTGTGAACCGCTAATTCTATTCATAGGTTTATTGGAAATATGCAATTTGAGGATGGTTTAACAAAGTTTAGTTCCATTTGATTTTAGGATTAAAACGCGTTTAAGCACGTAAATACGCTTTATTAAGATGAAGTGTGCCATGCGTGAAGTATATGTGTATGCCGTTCACCCCCTATAAAAAACCGTTCGGGGGCAAGGTGGAAGTATGAGCTGATTTTGGATATAAATATGTCGTCAGCAATAACGCCTCACACGGAGGGGCGCTAACGAATCGGCCCTGACAGGGGCCCGAAAGAAAGGTAGGAGGCCATGACGAAAGGTCTGCACGTGCCTTCCGAGATCGGCAAGCTCAGGAAGGTCTGCCTGCACCGTCCCGGCGACGAGCTCCTCAACCTGCCGCCCGACGAGCTCGAGCGACTCCTGTTCGACGACGTCCCGTTCCTGGAGGTCGCGCAGCAGGAGCACGACACCTTCGCCCAGATCCTGAGGGACCAGGGCGTGGAGGTCCTCTACCTCGAGAACCTCGTCGCCGAGGTGTTCGACCAGGTCCCCGGCGCCCGCGCCGAGTTCACCGACCAGTACATCGCCGAGGCCGGCATCCGCGGCCAGCACATGCCGCAGATCGTCCGCGAGAAGCTGGACTCCATCGAGGACAACCTCGAGTTCGTCAAGAAGACCATGGCCGGCATGACCAAGTCCGAGATCGACATGCCCCTCACGGCGTCCACGACCCTCGACTCCCTGGTCAACTCCGAGTCCGAGTCCGACCTGATCATCGACCCGATGCCCAACCTCTACTTCACCCGCGACCCGTTCGCGGTCGTCGGCGAGGGCGTCAACCTCAACCGCATGTACTCGGTCACCCGCAACCGCGAGACCCTGTACGGCAAGTACGTCTTCAAGTACCACCCCGACTACAAGGACGTCTCGCTGTACTTCCGCCGCGACTGCCAGTTCCACACCGAGGGCGGCGACGTGCTGAACATCAACGAGAAGACCCTCGCCGTCGGCATCTCCCAGCGCACCCAGGCCGCCGCGATCGACGTCATGGCCCAGAACATCTTCTGGAACTCCGACTCCAAGGTCGAGCGCATCCTGGCCTTCGACATCCCGGTCTCGCGCGCCTTCATGCACCTCGACACGGTCTTCACCCAGATCGACGTCGATAAGTTCACGATCCACCCCGCCATCATGGGCACCCTGCGCGTCTACGAGCTGACCGCCGGCAAGAACCCGGGCGACGTGAACATCCGCCTGATCGAGGACACCCTCGAGCACGTCCTGGAGGACGCCACCGGCGTCGACCAGGTCAAGCTGATCCCCTGCGGCGGCGGCGACCCGATCGCGGCCTCCCGCGAGCAGTGGAACGACGGCTCCAACACCCTGTGCGTCGAGCCCGGCAAGATCTGCGTCTACGCCCGCAACACCGTCACCAACGACGTGCTGTACAAGGAGGGCCTGGACCTTCTCGTCGTGCCCTCCGCCGAGCTCTCCCGCGGCCGCGGCGGCCCGCGCTGCATGAGCATGCCCTTCTGGCGCGAGGACCTCTAAGTCTTTAACGTTCCGGTGCGGTCCCCCTACAACCGCACCGGTTTCGCCCGTCAAACGGGCAACACTAATATTTACGTAATTCATTTCTTCGAAAGGAATCGAACCATGGGTGTTAACCTCTCCGGCCGTAGCTTCCTCAAGCTTCTCGACCTCACCACCGAGGAGATCGAGTACCTGCTCAAGCTCTCCAAGAACTTCAAGGATATGAAGCGCGCTGGCGTTCCGCACCGCTATCTCGAGGGCAAGAACATCGTTCTGCTCTTCCAGAAGACCTCCACTCGTACCCGCTGCGCCTTCGAGGTCGGCGGCATGGACCTGGGCATGGGCGTGACCTATCTCGATCCCGGTTCGTCGCAGATGGGCAAGAAGGAGTCCATCGAGGACACCGCCCGCGTTCTTGGCCGCATGTATGACGGCATCGAGTTCCGTGGCTTTGCCCAGGACGACGTCGAGGAGCTCGCTGCTAAGTCCGGCGTGCCCGTGTGGAACGGCCTGACCACCGAGTGGCACCCCACCCAGATGCTCGCCGACATCCTGACCGTCCAGGAGAACTTCAACTACGACATCAAGGGCAAGACCCTCGTCTTCATGGGCGACTGTAAGAACAACGTTGCTCGCTCCCTCATGGTCGTCTGTTCCAAGCTCGGCATGAACTTCGTGGCCTGCGGCCCCGAGGAGTGCATGCCCGCTGACGACGTCATCGAGGCCTGCAAGCCCATCGCCGAGGCCAACGGCTGCACCATCAAGCTGACCACCGACGTCAAGGACGGCGTCACCGGTGCCGACGTTATCTACACCGACGTGTGGGTCTCCATGGGCGAGCCCGACGAGGTCTGGGCCGAGCGCATCGCTCAGCTCACCCCGTATCGCGTTACCTCCGAGGTCATGGCTATGGCCAACCCGGGTGCCATCTTCCTGCACTGCCTGCCCAGCTTCCACGACACCAACACCACGATTGGCGCCGAGAAGTGCGAGCAGTTCGGCATCACCGAGCAGGAGGTCACCGATGAGGTCTTCGAGAGCCCCGCTTCCAAGGTCTTCGACGAGGCCGAGAACCGCATGCACACCATCAAGGCTGTCATGTACGCCACGCTCAAGTAAGAGCATCTAGCATCTCGCTCGGGGTGTCTTGCTACACACCCCGAGCGGCTTTGTCTGGTAAATATCTCGCGTCGGGCGGTGGGCACGGCACGGAAGATCCGCTTCGCGCGAGAAAGTTAAATGATTTATGAAGGGGGGATGAGAACCATGACTGAGACCGCTAAGAAAAAGCGCGGTATGCCTTCATCGTTCACCATTCTTCTAGCTCTGCTGGCAATTGTTGCAGTGATTACCGTTATCGTCTCCGGCACGTCCGGCGGCGCGGTTACTGCCGCCCGTCTGAGCGATTTCTGCACCGCCCCGATCCTGGGTTTCGCTGACGCTCTGCCCGTCTGCCTCTTCGTTATGATCCTGGGCGGCTTCCTCGGTATGATGACCGAGACTGGCGCTCTGGACAACGGCATCGCCGTTCTGGTGCAGAAGCTTAAGGGCAACGAGATCATGCTCGTTCCTGTCCTTATGCTCATTTTCTCCCTCGGTGGTACCACCTATGGTATGTGCGAGGAGACCGTTCCCTTCTACGCCCTGCTCGCCGCTACCATGATGGCTGCTGGCTTCGACCCCATGGTCGGCGCCGCTACCGTCCTGCTCGGCGCTGGCTGCGGCTGCCTAGGCTCCACGGTTAACCCGTTCGCCGTCGGCGCTGCCGTCGACGCTCTGACCGGCGTTGGCATTGAGGTCAACCAGTCCATCATCATCGGCCTCGGTGCCGTCCTGTGGATTGTCACTACCGCTATGTCCATCGTCTTCGTGATGAACTATGCCAAGAAGGTCAAGGCTGACAAGGGTTCCACCATCCTGTCGATGCAGGAGCTCAAGGACGCCGAAGAGGCTCACGGCAAGGCTGCTTCCGAGGTCCACAAGGAGGTCAAGCTCACCGGTCGTCAGAAGGGTGTTCTGATCGCCTTCGCCTTCACCTTCGTCGTCATGATCGTCGGCTTCATTCCGCTGGCCGACCTCAACGAGGGCGTCGCCAACTTCTTCGACGCTGGCGCTGTCTACGACGCCGACGGTAACGCCGTCGTCCAAGGCTGGTCTGCCCTGATCACCGGCCTGCCCATTGGCCAGTGGTACTTCGACGAGGCTTCCACCTGGTTCTTCCTCATGGCCGTCCTGATCGGTATCATCGGTGGCCTGTCCGAGAAGCAGATCGTCAACACCTTCATCACCGGCGCTGCCGACATGATGTCCGTTGTTCTCGTCATCGCCCTCGCCCGTGGTATCTCCGTCCTCATGGCTAACACCGGCCTCGACGTCTTCGTCCTCGACGCTGCCGCCAATGCCCTGGCTGGCCTGTCCGGCGTGATCTTCGCTCCCATGAGCTTCCTGGTCTACTTCGGCCTGTCCTTCCTGATCCCCTCGACCTCCGGTATGGCCACCGTCTCCATGCCCATCATGGGACCGCTGGCTGTTAAGCTTGGCTTCTCGCCCGAGGTCATGGTCATGATCTTCTCCGCCGCCATCGGTGTCGTGAACCTGTTCACCCCGACTTCCGGCGCCATCATGGGCGGTCTCGCCCTGGCCAAGATCGAGTGGACGACCTGGCTCAAGTTTGCCCTTAAGCTCATCGTCGCGCTCTCCGTCGTCTGCGCCGTCATCCTGACCGTCGCCTGCGTGCTGCTCTAAGTACCCAACGGGTACCCCACGGAAACCTTGACGATCCTGTAAAGGATCACCTGGTCATCGTCTGTCCGGTGGGGTAAACCCACCGGTAGACTCCTACCTTTAGCCCCCTTCCGTTCATGCGCGGGAGGGGGCGCTCTTGTGTTCCGGCGTTTTACCAAACGCCGGAACCGCTCGACGCTGCAAGCCCGCCAGAGCGGCAATCTGACGTTCAATCGTCGGGCATGGCCAAAAGGCCTATGCCCTCCTCTTTCACGTCACCTTGCTCGCTCTGGCGGGCTTTCGCTGGCTTATGCTCAACCTGCGGCGCTGCCATCGTTGGTGCTGAGCGACTTGTTCCCCGCCTCAAATTAGCCATCCTGGGTCCCCGGTGGTTGCGGTGGGCGTGTTTGGTTGGTGCCTGTTGATGGTTTGGGTATCGGGGAGGGCGGGCTCCGTTATAATCGCCTAGAACATTAAATGGAAACGGGACGGGAGCCATACATGCGCCAGGGTTTCGACAACGCGAAATATATCGAGCTGCAGGCCGCTCATATTAAGGAGCGCATCTCGCAGTTTGGCGGCAAACTCTATTTGGAGTTTGGCGGCAAGCTGTTTGACGACTATCACGCGAGTCGCGTGCTGCCGGGTTTTGAACCGGACAGCAAGTTCCGCATGCTCAAGAGCATTGCCGATGACGTTGAGGTTATCATCGCGATCAACGCGAACCACATCGAGAAAAACAAGGCTCGTGGTGACCTTGGCATTACCTATGACGAGGATGTGCTGCGCCTGGTTGACCTGTTCCGCGGCAACGGCTTTGCCGTCGCGGCCGTGGTCATCACCCAGTACGCCGGCCAGCCCGCCGCCGATGTGTTCCGCAATCGCCTGAACGCGCTCGGCATTCCCGCCAAGCTGCACTATCCCATCGAGGGGTATCCGCACGATGTCGATCTGATCGTGTCCGACGAAGGCTACGGCAAGAACGAGTTTGTCGAGACCACGCGTCCACTCGTTGTCGTGACGGCACCCGGCCCCGGCTCGGGCAAGCTCGCCACTTGCCTCTCGCAGCTGTATCACGAGCATAAGCACGGTACCGCCGCCGGCTATGCCAAGTTCGAGACCTTCCCGGTCTGGAATCTTCCTCTGACGCATCCGGTCAATATTGCCTACGAGGCCGCCACGGCTGACCTCGACGACGCCAATATCATCGATTCGTTCCACCTTGAGGCCTACAACAAGACCACGGTCAACTACAACCGCGACGTCGAGGCCTTCCCGGTAGTCCGTGCCCTGATGGAAAAGATCTTGGGCAAGAGCCCCTACCAGAGCCCTACGGACATGGGCGTCAATATGGTCGGCTTTGCCATCACCGATGACGATGCCTGCCGCGACGCTTCCAAGATGGAGATCGTCCGCCGCTACTTTACCGCGGTCGAAAATGTGCGCCGTACCGGCGTGGGCGATGAGCAAGTCGACCGTCTCAAGATTATTATGAAGAAAGCCGGCATCGATAAGAACTATTCACCGGCGCGCTCGGCGGCCCTCACCAGGGAGCAGCTGACGGGTGGTCCCGTGGGTGCCATGGTCATGCCCGATGGCTCCGTGGTGACCGGTAAGACCTCCACGCGCCTGGGCGCCGCAAGTTCGCTCATTATGAACGCCCTCAAGCATGTCTCGGGCGTCGACCTTGAGCTCGAGGTCATTAGCGATGAGGCGATCGAGCCCATCAGCAAGCTCAAGACGCATTTCCTGGGAAGCAAAAACCCGCGCCTCCACACCGACGAGACGCTTATGGCGCTGTCGATCACCTCGGCCACGAGTGAGACGGCCGCTCGCGTCCTTTCGGGCCTGGAGCAGCTGCGCGGTTGCGATGCCTTCTTTAGCGTGATCATCTCGCCGACGGACGAGACGGTACTGCGCAAACTGGGTATCAACGTGTGCTGCGAGCCCAAGTTTGAGCGCCGCGGTTTCTTCCATCGCTAAGTTTGAAGCACCGCGGTAATTGCATTGCATTTTGGCCGTATCGGGTTAGCGCCCGGTACGGCTTTTTGATCAATAAAGCGCCTATTTCGGCGAAAAATAGCTGTTTACCTGCCTAGAAACAATTTGAGCGGTATACAATAACCGTAACTGTTTCATCCTTAGCGGGATGCCGCATGATGGATATTACCTGCCATCGTGAGGTGTGTCGGTCGCGCACGGCGCGTTAGATGCTCGTGCTCGGTTTGAGGAGGCTGCTATGGCGGGCAAGGGTCGTGCGAGTGTCAACGATATGAAGCGTGTCGAGGTGCTGGTGTTGATGGAGATCGACCAGCAAACCGAAGACAATGGCGGGCCGTATGGTTTCTCGCGCAAAACGCTTGCCGAGCGCGTGGGGGTTTCGCCGTATCGTGTCCGCGCCGCAATCGATCGCTTGGATTCCGAAGGCATGATTGATGTCGTCTCGCGTTATAGCGACGACGGCGGTCAGCTTGCAAATGGCATTTGCCTCACCGAACGTGGCGAGTGGTATCTTGAGGGCGTCCGTACCGGCATGCTCGTTCAAGAAATGCTTGAGGACGAGGTTGCTGATCGATAGCAGCATGTAACCCTTGCCACAGCGACGTCGCCTGGGAAACCGGGCGGCGTTTTGTTTCAAGATTGAGAAATGCAATCGCATGCGAGAAAAATTGCGAACGGTCCGCGGCGCGAGTATTACAATGAAGACCCGTAAGATGTGGATAAACAACTTCTACGGGAAGCGCAGGTAACTCAATATGACCAAGCATGTGTTCGTAACCGGTGGCGTGGTTTCGTCCTTGGGCAAGGGTATCACCGCGGCCTCGCTGGGCCGTCTGCTCAAGTCGCGTGGCTACAAAGTAACGATGCAGAAGGCCGATCCGTATCTGAACGTCGACCCCGGTACCATGAGCCCCTTCCAGCATGGTGAGGTCTTCGTTACCGAGGATGGTTACGAGTCCGACCTGGACCTGGGTCATTACGAGCGCTTTATTGATGAGAACCTGACCCGCGATTCCAACTTTACGACCGGCGCCATCTATAAGAGCTTGATCGCCCGCGAGCGTCGCGGCGACTTTTTGGGCGGTACCGTGCAGGTGATTCCTCACGTCACCAATGCCATTAAGGACAAGTTCCGCCGCATCGAGGAGCAGACCGGCTCCGATGTAGTCATCACCGAGCTGGGCGGCACGATCGGCGACATCGAGTCGCAGCCGTTTGTCGAGGCCATCCGCCAGTACCGCAAGGAGGCCGGCCCCGAGAACGTCTGCTACATCCACGTGTCGCTCGTTCCCTATATCGCCGCCGCCCACGAGGTCAAGACCAAGCC
>UQVT01000027.1 GCA_900544465.1 uncultured Collinsella sp.
TTAAGGCCGCCGATCTCGTTAATCGACAGAATCACGCGCCCGCCGCAAGTGCTCTCAAAGATCTTGAGAATCTGCTCGCGCAGGGTCCACGAACGATAGAACAACGCCTCGAAACCAAAGGCGTCGGCAAGCAGGCCCAGCCACAGCAAATGCGAGTGGATACGCGACAGCTCGTGCAAAATGGTGCGGATATACTGCACGCGTCCAGGCACCTCGATGTCGAGCATGCGCTCGCAGGCGCTGGCGTAGCCGCAGCTATGGCCCACGGCGCAGATGCCACAGATGCGCTCGGCGATGTAGCCAAACTGATGCATGTCGCGCTTTTCGGTGAGCTTCTCGAGCCCGCGGTGCACAAAACCGATCTGCGGAATTGCCTCGATAACGCGGTCGTCCTCGATCACTAGGTCCAGATGAAGCGGCTCGGGCAGCACCGGGTGCTGCGGGCCAAACGGAATAACGGAGCGATGCGCCATGGACCTTACGCCTCCTTTTTCTGCTTGTCGCGGGCGGCCTTGGCGGCAAGCGCCGCGCGGACCCTGGCCGCTTTCTCGGGATCCATGGCGGCGAGCTTTGCCTCCATCTCGGCGGCTTTGAGCGCGGCCTTGGCAGCAGCCTCGTCATGCTGAGCATCGGAGCCGGCGGCCGCAGCGGGCTGGGCGTCCACGGCGGCGGGAGCATCGCCAGTACCCGTGGCGCCCTCCCCCGCAGTAGCCGCGGCAGCGGCGGCCTTTTCGGCCGCGGCCTTGCGCGCCTTGGCCTCGGCAGCGGCGCGAACCTTCATGGCCTTCTCGCGCGCGGCCTTCACCTCGGGCGTGATCACGCTCATGGGCTCGGCAGTCGAGACCTGGTAGAAAAAGCCCTTAAAGTCGATTTGCATATCGGTGATGGCAAGGCCAAACAGGTCGTGCGCCTCGTTCTCAAACGAGAACACCGCCGGATAGTACGAGCTGATGGACGGGATCTCCTGGTACTGGTCGATACCCTCGACCACCAGATTCTCAATCGCATAGCTGCCGTCCTGCGCAATCTGTTCCTGCGCGGCACGAACGTTGATAAACGTATAGACCAGGCGATACGAACCGTCGTCCACACAGCGCTCGGCGTGCATCTGCACAAAGCGCGCGCCGGCGCCCTTGAGCGCCTGAACATGCGGCAGCAGCTCATCGATCCCGACGGTGGTATAGATTGCCTTTTGCATTACTCGGCCTCCTTTGCAGCGGCGGGCTCGTCGGACGTACCGCCAGCCGCGGCGGGCGCGCCGCCAGCCGCGGGCGCATCGTCAGCGCCATCCCCGGCCTCCGCAACAGCCACAAACCCGTCCTCGCCCAGCTCAACGCCACCGTCCCAGGTAGCGGCACCGCCCACGGTGAGCGGATCGCCGCCGGCGCGCATCACGGCCTCCTTCTGGTCCAGGATGCCACACGCCTCCACGATGGCATCGATCACCGTCTCGGGGCGAATGGCGCACCCGGGCGCGTACACGTCCACGGGAATCGCGCGGTCCACGCCGCCGATCACGTTGTAGGCATCGCGGAACACGCCGCCCGAACACGCGCAGATGCCGCACGCCACCACGCACTTGGGCTCGAGCATCTGGTTGTAGATCTGGCGCACGACAGGCAGGTTCTGGGCATTGACCGAACCCGTCACCAAAAAGATGTCCGCATGCTTGGGGTTGCCGGTGTTGACCACGCCAAAGCGCTCCGCATCGAACAGTGGGGTAAGCGAGGCCAGCACCTCGATATCGCATCCGTTGCAGCTCGAACCGTCGTAATGAATAACCCACGGCGAGCGCGACATTTTATGATCCATGGATGCCGCCTCCTAAATAAATACGTCGACGAGGATGGGCATAAGGTTGAGCAGGCCAAACACCAGCGCCACGCCCCATCCGAGCCTAAAGCAGCTGCGCCAGGTGCTGCGTGCGAAGGTGTTGTCGATCAGGACCTCGACAAAATACGTCGCGGCCATCACGACCAGGGCTACAACCCAGCTCACGGGGTTGTCCCAAACAAAGAACATGCCCACCCACATCAAAAACAGCACGGTCTCGCACCAGTGCATAAGGGTCATCTTGGCCAGCGTGCCGCCGCTCATCTCGGTGGCGACGCCCTGGACGATCTCCTGATGCGCGTGATGCGAGTACGAAAGGTCAAACGGCGACTTGCGCAGCTTGATGGTAAGCACCGCGAGCAGCGCCAGGAAAATGGGCGCGCTGTACACGATGATGGGGGCCGACTGCCCCGTCACGGCGATGGAATCAAAGCTGTCGGTGGCAAGGTACAGGCCCACGCTCATCAGCAAAACGGCGGGCTCGTAACTCATAACCTGCAGCAACTCACGATCGGCGCCAACCTGGGCAAACGGGCTTTGCGTCGAGGCGGACGCCAACACCACAAAGATCGCGGCGAGCGTCACCATAAAAGCGCACAGTAGCGTGTTAGAGCCCGACACAAAGATGCCGCCGCCCACCACGGTAAAGATGAGCGCGCACGCCATGTAGGTATCGTCCATGGTGTTTACGCTGGCGGGGGCCTTGCGCAGCAGCTTGGCCACATCGTAGAAAGGCTGGAGCAGGCGCGGGCCCACGCGGCCCTGCATGCGGGCCGAAAGTTTGCGGTCAACGCCGTCGATCAGGCCGCCCACAAGCGGCGCCAGTAAGGCAAATGCCACGGTGCCAATAAAAATGCCCACGACGCCCGAACCTTCAAAATACTTGCCGCGCAGCACCGAGGGCGCACTCATGGCAAGTCGCTCGGGCCCAATCCACGCGCAACACAGCAGCGCAAACAAGATAATGCTGCAGCACACGACGCTACCCGCGGGGCCAATACGCTTCTCGCCAAGGGCGTCCTCCGAGTACCAATTGCGCTTTTCGGCCTTCACCTCGTGTCCCATCGAGCCGCGGAAATGGCGATATTTGTCGGTCCCCACGCCCGAAAGGTACACGTTGACGTGCGGTTTGTTGCTCACGCGGAATGAAGTCAGCAGCACCACGGCGATAAACGCCACGATAACCACCATCAGGTACATGGCGTCCTTGCCAATAACGTACGGCACGCGGCCAAACACCATGGCCAAGTAAGGCGACACCAGACCGCTCGAGATAACCGGGAACGCCACGCAGCACAGAATCAGCAGCGCGGCGATGGTGTTGAGGGCCATCCATTCGGTCTTATGGACATTGACCTCAACGTTTTGAGCCGTGGGGTCGACACCCGAAAGCTTGGCAAGCCACTTGCCCCAGAAGAAGAACGTCGCTGCCGAGCCAAAGGCCAGCACCATAATCATGAGCACGTTGCCGGTCTGTGCAAACGCCACCAGGGCGCCCCACTTGGACACGAGCATGCCAAACGGCGCCACAAACATGCCCATGATGCCCAGCATCATCAGCCGCGTCAGGTGCGGCATGCGGCTGAACATACCGTCCATGTCCTCGATATTGCGGCTGCCGATATGATGCTCGGCCGTGCCCACGCACAGGAACAGCAGCGACTTGGCCACCGTGTGGAACAGGATCAGGAAGATGGCCGCCCACACGGCCTCGGGCGCGCCGACACCCAAGCAGGCACTGATGAGGCCCAGGTTGGAAATGGTGGAGTACGCGAGCACGCGTTTGGCGTTGCTCTGCGAGATGGCCATGAGGGCAGCGAGCAAAAACGTGATGGCACCCACACTCGTGACCATAAAGCCGGTCACGGGATAGATGGCATAGAGCGGGCTCAGCTTGACCATCAGGAACACGCCGGCCTTGACCATGGTGGACGAGTGCAGCAGGGCGCTCGTGGGCGTGGGGGCAACCATGGCACCCAACAGCCACGTGTGGAACGGCATCTGTGCGGCCTTGGTGAGTGCGGCGAGCGACAACAGGATGACCGGCATCACCAGCAGTGCGGATTGCGCGGTACCGGCGCCGGAAAGCTCGATCATGCCCGAGATGGTCAGCGGCATGCCGTTAACGTGCAAGAACATAAGGCCCGCCAAAAACGCGATACCGCCCAGCATGTTAAGGATGATCTGGGTGAAAGCGTTCTTGATGGCCTCGGGCGTGCGCGTGTAGCCAATCATAAGGAACGAGCACACGGTGGTGATTTCCCAGCCGCAGAACAGCCACTCAAGGTTGTCGCTCGTCACGATGACGAACATGGCCGAGAGGAACAGGAACATAAGCGCCAGGAACTGCGGGCGACGGTCGGGCGCGGTCTGCCCGCGCAGTGCGGCCTCGTGCTCGTCGTGGGCCTGGAAGTCCTTCATATAACCCAAGGCATACACGCAGATGAGGCTGCCAACAATGCCGACGGCGAGGACCATGATCACGCTCATGTAGTCCAGGTAGAGCGGCGTCGCCGTGACGGCTTCGACCGCGGGCAGCGTCATGGCTGCAAAGGCGAACGAGCCCACCAGCTGGACTATGCCGAGCACCGTGGCGAGCGCGTTCCTATATTTGTACGCGTTGTACAGGATTACGGCGCACAGGATGACGTCGATGACGGAGCTGATGATCGAGAGCACATGCGAGGTGCCGGAGGCAACCTCAAAGCTCTGCGGACCCATGCCAAAAAACATGACGGCGACTACAACTGTCACTGCCATAATAATGCCGGAGCCTATGAGCCCCACCGCATCGCGGGCGCGGTCACCGCGCGCGAGCAGCATGCCCAGCGCCGGTACCAGCGGAAACAGGGTAAGGAAATACAGTAGCGTCATACCATCACTCCCCCGTGCAAAAACGCTGCAATTGTTTAACGTTATAGCTCAATTGAGGAGTAGCGGCGGCAGGTTTTCGGTCAACTGGGGAGTTTTAGGCGTACGGGGTAAGGGCACGTCCGCTTTGGAGCAGAGAGGCGGCAAGAAAAATGCGCCCCTGTGGGCGCACCATCCCGTTTGCTATTCCGCCTTTTTAACGCGCGGCTTGCGACCTCGCGGCTTATCGACCAGTGCGGACTCACCGCTCTCGCGATACTGGCGGCACCAGGCCTTAACCGAAGACTCGCTTGGAATCTTGTGTTTGATCATGGCCTCGCGAACCGTTAAGCCGTTTTCCAAGCGGTCCTTGACCACGGCGAGCTTAACTTCGTACGAATAGGTGTGATGATGCGAACCGGCGTTGAGAACGGCGTCGGCACCGCCCACGGCATACGCGCGGGCCCACTGACGAGCCGTGGCCTGGGGAATGCCAAGCTCCGCGGCGAGGGCGCGATGACCGACCCCCTCTTGGAGGGCCTCGACGGCGCGCTGCCTAACCTCGGGCGCATGCGTGCGAGTCCTAGTTGCTTCCGACATACCTGCCACTTCTTAGCCTTAACCGTTAATCTGCTTTCTTACGTGCAAGTTAGATAGTAGCATTTTACCGTTTGCTCAAAGCAGTTAATTAAAATAGACGCGGCGTTATCTGGGCATTTGGCACCAAATTACGACATTTCTTTATCGATTATTTACGCTGGTAGCTGACTCGCAGCTAATCGTCATTCGCTTGTCAACAAAATTGGCATCTCTTTATGTCCTTTGGTATAGAGGATATAGTTATTAACCCCTCCCCCAATATTTTTGAGTGATCTGCAAGGCAGTAGACGTCCTCACTCCTCATGATTACCGCGCATTGCCATTCATCGGAGCAAAACAAAAAGGGCGGGACCTGCTGCGCTTGCAGGCCCCGCACCGGTTGACACCCGACGGGACACAGCCGGGCGAGACGGATCCGTGCTACCGCCCCGCCTAGCCGCGATGTTCAACTACAGCTCGTTGGCCGCGTGATACGCCGTGCGAATGGCGCTCGCAATGTCGGCGGTGCGCTCACCCGAGCAGTCGCCCACGCAGGTCACGGGCACCGTCACGCCATCCAGGTCAAACGCGTTGGCCTTGGAGCCCACGGCCATCACCACGTAATCGCAGGCGATCTTCACCGGCTCCTCGGCGCCGTCCTCGGTGGTGCGAACAGCCTCCACGCCCTCGTCGGTAATGGCGGTCAGGCGGGTCTTAACATGCTGCTCCACGTTGTGCTCTGCAAAGTCGCTCATAATCAGCGGCAGAATGGTCTCGGACTCGCCCGCGGCAATCTTGTCGAGCATCTCCACGATCGCCACCTCGCAGCCGTGCTGCAGCAGGTACTCGGCAGTCTCGGTGCCCACCAGGCCGCCGCCAATGACGGCGACGCGGCCGCTGAGCTCCACCTTGCCGGCCAGCACGTCCCAGCTCGAGACGACCTTCTCCGAGTCGGCGCCCGGAACGGGGATGACCACGTCGTGCGCGCCCACGGCCACAATCGCGGCGTCGGCGGCGTTGAGGTCCTCAGCGGTAGCGGCATGACTGAGCTCCACCTTCACGCCCAGGCCAGGCAGAATCTTCTCGTAGTACTCGACCGAGCGCATAATCTCGTCCTTGCGCGGAGGCGCAGCCGCCAGCACAATCTGGCCGCCCAGATGATCGCTCGCCTCGTAGACGGTCACGTCGTAGCCGCGCTTGGCCGCCACGCGCGCGGCCTCCAGGCCGGCGATGCCGCCGCCCACCACGGCGATCTTCTTGTCGCCCTCGCCCGGCTTGATGGCGATGGTCGCCTCGTCGCCGTTCTCGGCATTGAGCACGCACGAAATGTACTTGCGGTTTTGAATCGCATCGACGCAACCCTTGTTGCAGTTGAGGCACTCGCGGATGGGCTCACCCGTGGCGGCCTTCAGCGCAATGTCGGGGTCGCACATGAGCGAGCGGCCATAGGCGATGATGTCGGCGGCGCCGTCTTCCAGAATCTTCTCGCCGGCCTCGACCGAAACCACGCGGCCCACGGTTGCCACCGGCACGGAGACCAGGGCCTTGACGCGCTCGGCCACGGGCAGCGTCCAGTTGTAGGGCATGGCGCCCATGGGCGGAATGGTGTCGCCCATGTTGCCGGTGTGGTTGGCCTGTGCGACCTGGATCATATCGATGCCCGCGCCCTCGAGCAGCTTGGCGAACTCGCAGGCCTCGTCGGGCTGCAGGCCGCCCTTGCCGCGCGGCGTGCCGTCGGGGTTCTCCATGATCACGGGGAGCTTGTACTCCACCATCAGCTGCGGCGCGGCTTCCTTAATGGCAGCGACGACCTCCAGCGCGTAGCGAACGCGGTTCTCGAACGAGCCGCCGTACTCGTCGGTGCGCTGGTTGAGGATGGCCGAGCACAGCGAACCTACCAGGCGGTCGCCGTGGACCTCGATGGCATCGATCCCGGCCTGCTGCGCGCGAGCGGCCGAGGCGGCGATAGCCTCCTTGATCTGGGTGAGCTGCTCCACACTCGCCTCGTTCACAAAGTGCTGCATGTCGTGGTGCAGCTTGGCGTAGGCCTGGTTGCGGATCTCGTTGGACTCGGCCATCTTGGCGGCAAAGGTCTCCTCGTCGCCGGCGGCCTTGGCCTCCTGCGCGGCCTTGGCGGCGGCCATGGAACCCATGACCATGCGGCCGACACCGGGCACGTCGTACTCGGGGTGGAACAGCTGCAGCGCGACCTTGGCACCGTGCTTGTGGACGGCATCGGCCAGCGCCTTAAACGTGGGGATCTGGGCGTCGGTTGCCAGCTTGGGCGTGGGGCTTGCGGTCATGACGGGAGCAACGTCGCCGATGACGATGTAGCTCACGCCGCCACGGGCCAGGCGCTCGTAAAAAGCCAGGCTGCGCTCGCCAATGGAGCCGTCACGCTCCTCGTAGCCGGTGGTCAGCGGCGGAAACATAATGCGGTTTTTGAGCTCAAGGGGGCCAACCGTAATGGGCTGAAGCAGCTTGGATGCAGGTGCGGTCATGGACATTCCTCTCTTGTAGGCGCGGCGGCGATGTTGCCGCGTAGTTGTCTAGAGGATATGGCATGGGAATACAACAGCGCAACGGAAATCGGCGGACAGCAGGTAGCAGCAGGTGGATGGGGCAGGGCGGCCCGTCGGTTTGTCTCAATCTGTAACAGTTACGCGGCAAAACTGGGTCTTACTGTTACAGATCAAGATATTCCTCTCGACCCATCCTCAACAATCTCGATCTGTAACAGCTAGGCCCACTTTTGACCCCTACCTGTTACAGATCGAGACAAACCAAACCCGCCTGCTAGAAAATCTCAATCTGTAACGGTTACTCGGCAAAAACCGTCCCTCGTGTTACAGATTTAGACAAACACGACCAAGCCCACCGGTATATCTCGATCTGTAACACCTAGCCGCCCAAATCGGGTCTAGATGTTACAGATCGAGATTTTGTTTGAGAGGCCGAGAATTGGATCGAAAACACGGTCCCGAAATAACAAAAAAGCTCGCCGGCTAGGCCGACGAGCTGCATGTTCTTGGTCGCGGGGGCAGGATTTGAACCTACGACCTCCGGGTTATGAGCCCGGCGAGCTACCAGACTGCTCCACCCCGCAATGTCTGGGCGCCTCATGTGCGCAAGAAAGAATATTACGCGGGAGTTCGGTAAACGGCAAGGAAAATCTCGTAGAGCATAATTCCTTCATATTTAAACCCCTCAGCCCCTATCACCGTAAACGAATCGCAGCCGAGCGCCGTCGACGGCACGTATACAATGGTGCGCGTCCTTTTATGCCGACACCGGGAGTAGACATGCTGCTCGCTATCGATATGGGAAACACGCAGACGGCCATGGGCCTGTTTGACGGAGACGAGCTGGTGCAGTCGTGGCGCATGCCCACCGACCGCTCCTATACCGCCGACGAGATCCATGTGCGCCTGATGGGTTTCTTTAAGATGTACGGCCTTTCGCTCGATGCGGTCGACGCGATCGCCTTTGCGGGCGTGGTGCCGCAGCTCTCGCGCGAGTGGCACACTGTGGCCGACCGCATTGCCGCGGACGCCATCGTTATCGGGCCGCAGACGGCCGCGGTGACCAAGCTGCGCGCGGCGCGCCCCCAGGCCGTAGGCGCCGATCGCGTCGCTAACGCCGTTGCGGCCGAGACCTTCTACGGCGCGCCGGCAATCGTGGTGGACTTTGGCACCGCGACCAATATCGACGTCATCGATGAGGACGGTTATTACATTGGTGGAGCTATTGCGCCGGGCATCCGCATTTCGATGGACGCGCTCGCCGCCCGAGCCGCCAAGCTCGCCAGCGTTCCGCTCGAGGCGCCCGAGCACGCCATCGGCCGCGATACCGAGGAGTGCATCAAGGTGGGCGCCGTAACGGGCGCCGCCGCCATGGCCGAGGGCCTGGTCGCGCGCATGAAGCGCGAGCTGGGCCGCGAGGATGCCACCGTTATCGCCACGGGCGGTCTCGCCAGCATCGTCGCCGATTCGACCGATGCCTTCGACGTGGTCGACGGACAGCTCACCATCAAGGGTATCTGCGAAATCTACCGCCGTATGCAGGAGCTGGGATAGAGCAGGGGCTTAAGTCGAGCACGAACGCGAGCGGCGAACTAGGCAACGCATCGGTCCTATTCCTCAAAATCGAAAATTTATCAGTTTTGAGGAATAGGCTTTCTGCTACGCCTCGCCGCATAGCCACCTCGCCAGGTCCACGATCTGCACCCCATTGCGGTCCGTGGCCTCGTGATGCGTTCGGGCGAGAATCATCTTGGGGTACGCGTCGCCAATGCTCAGCAGTGGCGAAATCTCGCGTTCAAATGTCTTATCCGAGCTGATGTCGTCGCTCACCTGAATGTAGAGCTTCTCGCTTCGCTTGATTGCTATAAAGTCAATTTCCTTTTTATAGAGCACACCGACGTATACCTCGTATCCGCGGCGCAGCAGCTCGATGGCCACCATGTTCTCGTATACGCGTCCCCAATCCATATCACGTGTACCGAGCAGCGCGTATTTGAACGCGTGGTCTGCCAGGTAATATTTCTCGCCGCTCTTAAGGTATTTTTTGCCGCGAATGTCGTACCGACGAACTTTATAGAAGGCAAACGCATCGCACAGGTACCCCATGTACGTGCCGACCGTCTTGTTCGTAATCTTTAGCCCATCCGCATTTAATGCATCAGTAATGTTGCGTGCCGACGTAATGTTGGAAACGTTGTCCATCATGTAATCGGCAATGCGCAGCAGCGCCGATTCGTTTCTCACGTTATGCCGCTGCACGATATCCCTCACGATGAGCGTTTTAAAGACATTGGAGAGATATTGATAGCGCTGCTCCTGCAGTGGATAAGGGTAAGAGCCGGACATACCGCCGGTTCTCGCGTACTCATCGAAGTCGCGGTCGACATCGCCCTCGTCGCCATAGAGACGATACTCCTCAAACGAGAATGGGAAAACCTCGATCTCGAACGTACGCCCCGTAAAGAGCGTCGACAGATCGCTCGACAGCAAAAAGGCGTTCGATCCGGTAATGAAAATGTCGTACTGCTCGGATGCATGGAGGCTGTTGATCGCGCGTTCAAAGCCGTCGCACATCTGAACCTCATCGATAAGCAGGAAGTTTTGCTTGTCGGACGCTCGATGCTCTTTTACATAGGCGAGCAGGGCATGATATTCGAGCAGGTCCTCGAACTCGTCGAGGTTGTAATTGATATGGATGACATTCGAATTGGACAGATTTGCCTCCACGTAATCGCGGAGGGCCTCGAGCAATTTTGACTTACCGCCACGGCGAATGCCCGTTATGACCTTGATGTCCGGCACGCCAATAAGGCTCGTCAACATGTCCATGTATGACGTTCTATTGATGAGTTTCATTGGCGCCTCCCTGCGGTCTTTTATCGCTATTCCTCAAAAACGAAAATTTTTCAGTTTCGAGGAATAGGCTCTGCAACGAATATACCTCGCAAAAGCCCGAGCTGGCTTAATTCTATTCCTCAAAATCGAAAAATTTTCAGTTTTGAGGAATAGGTCCGAGGTGCTACCCCGCAGTCACGCAAAGCCCTCCCCGGCACAGGCCGAAGAGGGCTTCGTTGTCATCGTTGTCTTTGAGCGCGGGCGCCTCGCGTTACAGTCCGCGAATCCGTACGGCCTCAGGCGGAAACTCCTGCTCGCCGGCATCGGTCTTGATGATCGCGCGACCCCAGATGTCCAGGCCCGCAAACACACCGACCGCAAGCGGCAAGCCGTTGGGCGACACCGCCGCAACTTGGCGACCGAGCAGCGGCACCATATCGAAGTACTCGCCCAACACGGGGGCCAACGGCCCTGCGGCGCCTTGCGGCGTGTTGGCAACAACCGCCCAGGCGTCCACGCGGGCCAGCACGGCGGCGGCCAGCGCCTCGACCAGCGCTTCGTCAGCCACGTCCACACCAAGCTCGCTCAACGCCGAACGCTCAATATCCACCGTCACGGCACCGAACATGCCCGCGGCACCGGCACCGCCGTTCACGGCAACACGCGCGAGCGACGTCTCAAACGCAGGCGCACCGCACACGATATCGCTCGGCCACCGGATACCCACCTTGCCGGCAAGGCCCAGGCCCGGCGTCGACACTGTGCCCACAAGCGCATCCATCATGCCCATCGCGGCCACAAACGGCAGGCCGTGGAAGGCGTGCATATTCACATCCGGACGCACGACCAGCGAAAACGTCAGCGAAGCATCGCCCGCGCTCCACGCGCACCAGCCCGCGGACACGCCCTCGCGGCCCGCGTTACGCGCCGCGTCGAGCTCGGTGCCGGCGGCAACAGCATTCATCTCGATCATCTACATACGCCCCAATTCGCCAACGATATGGCCCACGCGGTCCTCGGGCTCCTTGACCTCGACACCGTTGTAGCGGAAGAACCGCGCCGGGTCGTGCATCAGGTCCTCGAGCGGCACCAGCACAAAGTCGCGCTCGCCAATGAGAGGATGCGGCAGGCGCAGCTTTTTGCCGCCGTGGGTCTCGCCATCCATCCACAGCAGGTCCAGGTCGATGGTGCGCGGACCGTTGGCCTTGGCCTTCTTGGAGCGGTCGCGCCCCAGCTCGGCCTCGATCTTCATGAGCTCATCGAGCAGCACCAGCGGCGCCAGCTCGGTCTTGATCTCGATGACGGCGTTGGCAAACGCGTCCTGGCGCGTCTCGTAGGCCGGCTCGCTCTCGTAAATCTTGGAGGAGTTGGACACGCAGGTGAGTGGAATCTCGGCGATCATCTCGCGTGCGGCGCGGATGTTGTCGCAGCGATGCCCCAGGTTGGAGCCCACGGCCACAAACGCGCGGCGCGGCTGCGGCTTGGCAACCGCCCAGTAACCGTTCAGGAACTGCGCAAAACCCGCGGCGTCGTGCACGCGCACGATGTTGGCACCGGCCTGGATGGCGCCCAGGCACACGCCAAACGTAGCGGCATCGCGCTCGGCGGCCTCGGTCACGCCCGAGACGGCGCCCACAAAGCGCTTGCGCGACACGGCGCACATGAGCGGGTAGCCCAGCGACGCCATCTTGGCAGTCTCGCGCTGGATGACGATGTCCTCGTTAGCCGACTTACCAAAGCCCGGGCCAGGATCGATGCAGATGCGGTCGCGCGACACGCCGGCATGGATGAGCGTGCGGGCCTGGTCGGACAGAAAGCCCATGACGCGGCGCATGATGGGCGCCGAATCGGGCAGGGTAAAGCGGCGGAGCTGCGAGGTGGGCACATAGGCCTCCTCACGGCGGGCACTGCGGCGCATCATGGCGGCCAGGCGGTCATTGGACTCCGATGCGGCCTCGGTGGCTGCGGGCGCGGCCTCGGGCGCGGGCGCGACGGTCTCGGCGGCAGCAGCCTGCTCGGCGGCCGGCGTCTCCTGCTCGCTTGCAGGCTCGGACGTGGGCTCCGGTTCGCCAAACGGCAACGAGGGCTGCACCACGCCGCCCGGAAGCTTGGCCTCCGGCTTAGGCTCGCCCAGCAACTTGCCGCGACGGCGGCGAGCCGGCTTCTCGGCCTCACGCGCGGCCTCGGCAGCCGCCTCGCGCGCCTTCTCGGCAACAAACGCCGCTGCCGAGGTATCGAGCTGCACCGTTGCGTGCGTGCGGACGGGCGCGGCGACCTCGCCGGCATGCATCACGATGACGCCGCAAGTGCTCGTCTTAACGAACTCGACCATCTTGGGATCGGTGAAGCCGGTCACGTCGTTGACGATCGAGGCGCCGCAGCGCACGGCCGCCTTGGCAACCGCCACATGACGCGTGTCGATCGAGACGATGGCGCCCTCCTTGGCCAGCGCGCGCACCACGGGCAGCACGCGGCGAGCCTCCTCGTCGGGGTTGACCGGGGTAAAGCCGGGGCGCGTGGACTCGCCGCCCACGTCGATGATGTCGGCGCCGGCGTCGAGCATCGCCAGGCCGTACTCGATGGCGGCATCCGGGTCGAAGTGCTCCCCGCCATCGCTAAACGAATCGGGCGTCACGTTGAGGACGCCCATGATGCGCGGACGGTCAAAGCTGAGCTCATACTTTCCGCACCGCCATGTCTTGCTGTCGTTCGCCATGAACATCCTCCTAAAATGCCCACGCCGCCGAGCTTGGGGAGCTGGCGGCGGGGTCGCTTTGCACTCAGTCTTTCTATTGTATCCGCGCGCGCGGGCTAGAACGCAAACGCGGCCGCGATGTCGCAAGAAATCAGCAGGTCGGCATTTGCATCCTGATCGGTGGGAGCAAGATTGCAAATGACCAGCGTATCGCCGGTAAAGTAACGCGTAAGGCCCGCCGCCGGATACACCACGAGCGAGGTCCCGCCCACAATGAGGGCATCGGCCGCGGCGATGGCGGCAACGGCGCCGGTCAGCACATGCTCATCGAGCGGCTCCTCGTAGAGCACCACATCGGGCTTAATGCGCCCGCCGCACGCGGGGCACACGGGCACGCCCGCGGCGTCCTCGTGCTCGCGCGAGCAAATCCACTCGGCGCTATAGACCGCGCCGCACGACTGGCAAATGTTGCGATGGACCGATCCGTGCAGCTCGAACACGCGCTGTGAGCCGGCCATCTGATGCAGGCCGTCAATGTTTTGCGTCACCACGGCATTTAGCTTGCCGGCGCGCTCCAGCTCGGCCAGCTTGGTGTGACAGCGGTTGGGCTTGGCGCCAAGCGCGATCATCTTGGTGCGGTAGAAGTCGAAGAACTCGGCCGGGTGCACCTCGTAAAAGCCATGCGAGAGCATGGTCTCGGGCGGGTAGGCAAACTGTTGGTGATATAGGCCGTCCACGCTGCGGAAATCGGGGATGCCACTCGCCGTGGAAACGCCCGCGCCGCCAAAGAAGAACACGCGCTTATGGGTGCCGAACAGCTCCGCCAGCGCGGCGGAGGCCTGTTTGGAGTCCGTTATCGCCTGCGTCATATGAGTCCTCCGTCCTTGTTGGTCGGGCAGCGTCGGGCGATGTCCCAGCATGCGGCCTTTGGGTCAGCACGCGCGGTGCCCACCACCGCCCCTGTTGCGCTAATCTTAAGCCTGCCAACCCCGTCGAAAGGACACCATGCCTCAGACTTACACTTTCGCCTCGTGGAACGTAAACGGCCTGCGCGCCGTGCTCAAAAAGGACCCGAGCTTTATCCAGATCGCGCAAGAACTCGACGTCGATATCCTGGCGTTGCAAGAGACCAAGCTGCAGGAGGGCCAGGTCGATATTGACCTGCCCGGCTATCACCAAACCTGGAGCTACGCCGAGCGCAAAGGCTATTCGGGCACCGCGGTCTTTAGCCGCCAGGAGCCGCTACGCGTGCTGCGCGCCGACGCGCTGCTGCCCTACGCCGGCGAGGGCGAGGCCGCCGAGCTCGTTGCCCAAGCCGCAACCGAGGGCCGCGTCTGTGCGCTCGAGTTCGACAAGTTTTGGTTTGTCGACGTCTATACGCCCAACGCGCAAAATGAGCTCGCGCGCATCGACGTGCGTATGGCCTGGGACGATGCCTATCGCGGCTTTTTGGGCGCGCTTGAGCACGAAACCGGCAAGCCCGTCGTAACCTGCGGCGACTTTAACGTGGCGCACGAAGAGATCGACCTTAAGAACCCCAAGTCCAACCGCGGCAACGCAGGCTTTTCGGACGAAGAGCGCGGTAAGTTTACCGAGCTGCTCAACGCCGGCTTTACCGATACCTGGCGCACGGCTAATCCGGACGTTGAGGGCGTCTACAGCTGGTGGAGCTATCGCTTTAATGCCCGCAAGAACAACGCCGGCTGGCGCATCGACTACTTCCTGGTAAGCGACGCAATCGCCGCCAACGTTCGCGACACCGGCATCCGCGGCGACATCTTCGGCAGCGACCACTGCCCCGTCACCCTCACGCTAGAGCTCTAGCCCCAAGTAATTCCTCTAGGGGACAGAGGAAAACAGATCATGTGACCCCTCTCCC